>NZ_JBEZZW010000031.1:0-87700 GCF_040639415.1 Micromonospora sp. NPDC023888
CCCGCAGGTGGACGGCCTGACCCGGGACGACAGCGAACGGGCGAAGAGCACAGCGGACTACCTGCGCAGCGGCCTGGCCGCGGATGATGCCTGTGAGTCATCATGATGACTCACAGGCATCACGCTCTCGATAGTTCGGCCGTCGCGATGCTGCCGGTAGGCGGGTGTGTTGTTGTCTGGGTTGGGCGGTGCCTGCCCGGAGGGCTTGCGGCGCTGTGGGCGCGCCTCTGTGCCGTCCCGTCCGCGCAGGGGTCGGCCGTCGCCTGGTTCAGGATCATCTGCAGCACGGCGGGTGGGACTGGTGAGGCGAGGATGCGGGTCAGCGGTGAGGGCGGCTCACGTCGGCGTGCTCGCGGCGACGAGCCGGGTCGAGGCGGCCGATCAGGTCGTCGAGCTGCTGGATCAGTGGAGCCTCCGGCGAGACGCCCAGCTCGGCGAGGCTGGCTCGGACCCGCTGGTCGAGGCGGTCGTGCTCACGGCGGCCCCGAGCCGTGAGGTAGGCGCGGATCCGTCGGCGGTCGGCCGGATCGATCCGGCGGAAGACGAGGTTACGGTCGACGAGCTGGTCGACAAGTTTGGTGAGGGTGCCAGGGGGCAGTGACGCCTCGGCGGCAACCTCGCTCATCGGGTGGCCCTGGCCGTCGGCGAGCAGGCAGAGCACCCGCCACGCCTCGATGGTCAGTGCGTCGTCGGCCAGGACGGCGCCCACTCGGCGCGAGAGCAGCCGCTCGGCGCGGGTGAGCGAGCGCAGCAGGTCCGCTGGCGCCCCGGGCACGTCTGACATGAAACTCCCTGGTCCGGTGGCCCTGTCATGCTACCGAGTCGTCCCGGTCAGTGGTGAGCTCTGGTCTTCCGTCGTGGGCCGGGCAATCATGTGCACATGTCCGCGCCGGCACCGCCGTGGCTGACCGTCGACCGTGCCGTGGTCAGCATCGCCCTGGTCTATCCGATGCGCGGGCCGGCCGGCATGTTCGGCCCCACCTGCGAGCTGTGTGCGCAACTCGCGGTCGAGGAGATCAACAGGTGTGGCGGGGTGCTGGGTCGGGAGGTGCGGCTGGTCCTGGTCGACGGTGGAGCGCCGCCGGCCGAGGTGGCCGCCGAGGTCGAGGCGCTGGTATCGGTGGGGGCCGTGCAGGGTGTGACGGGGTGGCACATCTCCTCGGTGCGCCAGGCACTGGCACCCCGCGTCGCACACCGGGTGCCGTACGTCTACACCGCACTCTACGAGGGCGGTGAACGTACCGAAGGGGTCTTCCTGACCAGCGAGACGCCGGACGCCCAACTGTGGCCCGCGATGCGGCTGCTCGCCGGAGAGCAGGGGGTGCGTCGCTGGTTCGTGGTCGGTAACGACTACGTGTGGCCGCGGCGTACCGCGCGGGCCGCCCAGTCGTACGCGTTGCGCGGCGGGGGGCAGGTGGTGGGCCAGCACTTCCTGCCGTTGGACGCGCACCACTTCGACGAGGTGCTGCGTCGCATCGAGCACAGCGACGCCGACGCGGTGTTGATGCTGCTCGTGGGTGCCGACGCGGTGCGGTTCAACCGGGCGTTCGCCCGCTCCGGGCTGGACCAGCGGTGTCTGCGGCTGAGCACCCTGATGGACGAGAACATGCTGCTGGCCAGCGGTGCCGGCGCGACCCGCCGGCTGTACAGCACCGCGGGTTTCTTCGCCGGGCTGGTGACCCAGGAGAACCTCGACTTCCACGGCGAGTTCGCCCGCCGGTTCGGGGTCGAGGCGCCGCCGCTCGGCAGTCTGGGGGAGTCCTGCTACGAGGGCGTGATGCTGCTCGCCGCGCTGATCGGCCAGGCCCGCACGCTCGATGTGCGGGCCATCGAGACGGCGGCCGACACCGTGGCGTACCACGGGCCGCGCGGGCGGTTGCGGTTGCGCCGGCGGCACGTGCGTCAGCGCATCTACCTCGCCGAGGCCGACGGGCTCGACTTCACGGTGCTCGCCCAGCTCTGAACGGCGGCCGGGTCCAGGCAACCCTTGACAGCCGCACCCGACACGGCCCTAAGATACTTCCTGCGTGAAGGATCTGCCCCTGCGGGCAGCCGCCACCAATGTGTGTCCACGATCGGCGACCGCATTCGCCGACCATTGTGGTGGCAATTTCTCCGAGATTTCCAGCGGCCGACACCGTCTTTCCCCGACGGTGTCGGCCGTCTTTTCGTGACCACGCTGCGCGGCCCGCGGGAAACACTCAATTAAGGGCCGGGAAACACGATCGCAATGATGCCGGTCGACGCTTTCCCTGCCCGTATCCGCTGCGGTGCCCCGGTGACGTCCACCCGTCGACCCTGGCATCGCCCGCTTCAGAACCACCGGACCGCACCGACCGTCCATTCGCCACGTTGAGTGCACCGCAGGGGAGAATTGATGTCATTATTCCGGGGCCGCCGCATCCTGGCGGGTGCCATGACCCTGGTCGCCGCGGCCGCGTTGACCGCGTGCGGCAGCAAGACCACCGACGAGGGTGGTGCGACAGGCGTCACCGCCGACATCTCCGGCGACACCGTCAAGGTCGGCCTGCTCAACTCGCTCTCCGGGACCATGGCGATCAGCGAGGTCACCGTCCGCGACTCCATCATGCTCGCCGTCGAGGAGATCAACGCGGCCGGCGGCGTCCTCGGCAAGAAGATCCAGCCGGTCGGCGAGGACGGCGCATCGGACTGGCCCACCTTCGCCGAGAAGGCCGAGAAGCTCATCTCCGAGGACCGGGTCGCCGCCGTCTTCGGCTGCTGGACCTCGGCCAGCCGCAAGGCGGTCAAGCCGGTGTTCGAGAAGAACAAGGCGCTGTTGTTCTATCCCGTGCAGTACGAGGGACTGGAACAGTCGCCCTACATCTTCTACACGGGCGCGACGACAAACCAGCAGATCGTTCCCGGGCTCGACTATCTCAAGGCGCAGGGCGCGAAGTCGGTCTATCTGGTCGGCAGTGACTACGTCTTTCCCCGCACCGCCAACAAAATCATCAAGGCGTACGCCGCCGCCAACGGGATGACCGTGTCGGGCGAGGACTACGCGCCGCTCGGATCCACCGAGTTCGGCACGATCGTCAACAAGGTCAAGTCGGCCGGGGCCGACGCCGTGTTCAACACCCTCAACGGTGACAGCAACGTGGCCTTCTTCAAGGAGTACAAGTCGGCTGGCCTGACCGCCACCGCGATGCCTGTGGTGTCGGTGTCGATCGCCGAGGAGGAGGTCAAGGGCATCGGCACCCAGTACCTGGAGGGCCAGCTCACCGCCTGGAACTACTACCAGACCACGCCCGGGGCGGCGAACTCGAAGTTCGTGGCCGCGTACAAGGCCAGGTACGGGGCGGGCAAGCCGACAAGCGACCCGATGGAGGCCGCGTACGTGGCGGTGTACCTGTGGAAGGCGATGGTCGAGAAGGCGGGCGCCTTCGACGTGGAGAAGGTCCGCGCCGCCTCCGGGGGGATCACCTTCGACGCGCCGGAGGGCACTGTCACCGTCGACGGCCCGACCCAGCACATCGCCAAGACCGCCCGGATCGGCAAGATCGGCGCGGACGGCCTGATCAGCGAGGTGTGGAACTCCGGCAAGCCGGTGCAGCCGGACCCGTTCCTCAAGACCTACCCCTGGGCGAGCGGCCTGAGCTGACGATGCCGGCCCGGGTGGGGCGCGTTGCCGCGCGCTCTGCCCGGGCCCCCCGACCAGCAGTACGGAGTACCCACCGTGACAGTCCTCTTCGGTCAACTCTTCACCGGCATCAGCATCGGCGCGGTGCTGCTGCTCATCGCTCTCGGCCTCGCGCTGACCTTCGGCCAGATGAACGTGATCAACATGGCGCACGGTGAGTTCATCATGGCCGGCGCGTACACCACCTACGTCCTGCAACAGAGCATCACCGGGGCCGGCCTGTCACTTGTGGTCGCGCTGCCGGTGGCGTTCGTGGTCGCCGGCACGATGGGCGTCCTGCTGGAGATGCTGCTCATCCGCCGGCTCTACGCCCGACCGTTGGACACCCTGCTCGTCACCTGGGGTGTGTCGCTGATGCTGCAACAGCTCGCCCGCGACGTGTTCGGCAGCCCGAACGTGCAGACCCGCGCTCCCGAACTGCTGACCGGCAACGTGGCGCTGCCCGGCGGGCTGACCATCGCCAACAACCGGCTGTTCATCCTGGCCCTGGCGTTGGCCGCCGTCGCGGCGCTCACCCTGGCGCTGCGGCTCACCCCGCTGGGACGCCGCATTCGCGCGGTGGTGCAGAACCGCGACCTCGCCGCGGTGTCGGGCATTCCGACCGCCCGGGTCGACCGGACGACCTTCTTCGTCGGCTCCGGCCTGGCCGGGCTGGCCGGGGTGGCGCTGACCCTGCTCGGCCCGATCGGCCCGACCATGGGCACCAACCTGATCATCGACGCCTTCCTGGTCGTCGTGGTCGGCGGCATCGGCCAGCTCAAGGGCAGCGTGATCGTCGCCTTCGCCCTCGGCGTGCTCCAGGCCACCGGGGAGTACCTGACCACCCTCAGCGTCGCCAAGGTGATCGTCTTCGTGGCGATCGTCGCGTTCCTCCAGTGGCGGCCACAGGGCCTGTTCACCCTGCGGACCAGGAGCCTCGCATGACCGCCGTGACCCCCGCGCCCCCCAGCACCGCCGTCCACCCGGCACCCGCCGGCGCCGAACCACCGGGCCGGCCCGCGGGCCGATCGCGGCTGCGCACGGCTGCCGGGTTCGCGTTCGGCGCGGCGCTGCTGTTCGCGGTGGCGCCGCTGGTGCTGTCGGACTTCCGGCTGGCCCTGCTCGCCAAGTACCTCTGCGTCGCCATGGTGGCGGTCGGCATCGGGATCGCCTGGGGCCGGGGCGGGATGCTGACCCTCGGCCAGGGCGTCTTCTTCGGCCTCGGCGGCTACGCGATGGCCATGCACCTCAAGCTCGCCGACGCGGGCCCCGGTGGGATGCCCGACTTCATGCAACTGTACGGGCAGCTCGACGAACTGCCGCTGTGGTGGCGACCGTTCGCCAGCCCGTGGTTCGCGCTGCCCGCGACGGTGCTGCTGCCGATGGCTGTCGCCTTCGGGCTCGGCTCGCTCGTCTTCCGCCGCCGCGTCCGGGGCGCGTACTTCGCCATCCTCAGTCAGGCCCTCGCGGCGGCGATGGTGATCCTGCTGATCGGGCAGCAGGGCACCACGGGTGGCACCAACGGGCTGACCGACATCAAGGGCTTCTTCGGCTACGACCTGGACGATCCGGTCAACCAGCGGATGGTCTACTTCATCATCGCCGGCATGCTGCTGGCGTTGCTCGCGCTGGCCCGCCAACTCATTCAGAGCCGTTACGGGGAGCTGCTGGTGGCGGTCCGCGACGGTGAGGAGCGGGTCCGTTTCCTCGGCTACGACCCGGCGTCGGTCAAGCTTGTCGCGTACGTCGTGGCGGCGGGCATGGCGGGGCTGGCCGGGGCGCTGTTCGTGCCGGCGGTGGGCATCATCTCGCCCGCGTTGATCGGCATCGTCCCGTCGATCGAGTTCGTCATCGGGGTCGCGGTGGGCGGCCGGGCCACCCTTCTCGGCCCGGTGCTCGGCGCGGTGGCGGTGGCCTGGGCGCGTACCGCCCTGTCGGAGCGTTTTCCCGGCACCTGGACGTACCTGCAGGGTCTGCTCTTCGTGGTGGTGGTGGCGTTCCTTCCCGGTGGCCTGGCGTCGCTGTGGGCGCTGGCCCGCCGCCGGGAGGGCGGCGCGACAGCGCGTGGGCGTGGGTGGTTACCGACGGGCCGACGACGCGCCGAGCGGGCGGAGGTGCCGGCGGCATGAGCGAGGAACGGCTGGACGGGTTGTCCGTCCGTGACGTGCGGGTCAGTTTCGACGGGTTCACCGCCGTCGACGGTGTCTCGCTGGAGGTGCCCGCCGGTGACATCCGGTTCCTGATCGGGCCGAACGGTGCCGGCAAGACCACACTGGTCGACGCGATCACCGGCCTGGTCCGGGCCACCGGTTCGGTCCGCTTCGGTGAGCACGAGCTGCTGGGCCGCCCGGTACACCGGATCAGCCGGTTGGGTATCGGGCGCACGTTCCAGACCTCGACGGTCTTCGAGGAGCTGTCGGTGTTGCAGAACCTCGACATCGCGGCCGGTGCCCGTCGAAGCTGGGCGACCCTGGCCCGTCGTCGGCGCGACATCCCCGACGAGGTGGCCGCGGCCCTGGAGACCATCGGGCTGACCGGGCGGGCCGGGCACCTCGCCGGGACGCTCGCGCACGGCCAGAAGCAGTGGTTGGAGATCGGCATGCTGCTGGTGCAGGACGTGCGGCTGCTGCTGCTCGACGAGCCGGTCGCCGGGATGAGCCACGAGGAACGCGACGCCACCGGCGCCCTGCTGGAGACGGTGAGCCGGGACCGCACGGTGGTGGTGATCGAGCACGACATGGATTTCCTGCGCCGGTTCGCGCGTACCGTCACCGTGCTGCACGCCGGTCGGGTGCTCAGCGAGGGCACTGTGGCGCAGGTCCAGGCGGACCCGCGCGTCCAGGAGGTCTACCTCGGCCACCCGGTCGACGCCGGGTCGGCCCCGACCGTTCGGGAGGCATGATGCTGACGCTGCGCGGGGTGCACGCCGGGTACGGGCGCTCCCGGGTGCTGCACGGGGTGGACCTCGCCGTCCCGCCCGACGGGGTGGCCGCCGTGCTCGGGCACAACGGCGCCGGCAAGAGCACCCTGCTGCGGGTCGCGGCGGGGCTGCTGCGCCCGAGCGCCGGCACCGTGGAGCTGGACGGCGAGGACGTCACCCGGCTCGGGCCGCACGAGCGGGTGGCGCGCGGCATGGCGTACGTCCCGCAGGGTCAGCAGAGCTTCCCGCACCTGACCGCCGCGGAGAACCTGCGGCTGGTCGCCGACGGGCGGCGCGACGGCGCGGTGGCCACCGCGGAGGTGCTTGACCTCTTTCCGGCGTTGCGCCCGTTGCTGCGGCGGCGGGCCGGGTTGCTCTCCGGCGGTCAGCGCCAGCAACTGGCCATCGCCCGGGCGTTGATCACCCGGCCGCGGTTGCTGATGCTCGACGAGCCGACCGAGGGCATCCAGCCGTCGGTGGTCGCCGAGATCCAGGAACGGATCGTCGAGTTGACCCGGCAGTCGGGGTTCAGCGTGCTGCTCGTCGAGCAGCACCTGGGCTTCGCGTTGCGGGTGGCGAACCGCTACCACGTGCTGGAGTCCGGGCGGGTCACCTCGCACGGCGACGGGGGTGTCACGGCGGAACGGGAGGTCCGGGCGGCCCTGGCGGTCTGATCGGCGCGGCGTCGGTCAGGTCGTGGGTGCGGGCCCGGTCGAGTCGCGGACGACGAGCAGGTGCCCGGTGGGCCGGCGGCGGGGGCGTGTCGTGTGGGGCTTGAGGGCGAGGGTGAGCGCCGTGCGGCCCATCTCGGTCATCGGCAGGCGGATGGTGGTGAGGCTGGGCGCGAGGTCGGCCGCCACGGAGACGTCGTCGAAGCCGACGACGGACATCCGCGCGGGCACCGGCACCCGGCGGGACCGCAGCGTCGACAGCACACCCATGGCCATCGCGTCGTTGAGCGCGATGATCGCCGTCGTCTCGGGATGCTCGTTGAGGATCTGTTCGGCGGCGGCGCGTCCGCCAGCGCGGGTGAAGTCGCCGTGCACGACGGCGAGGTCGGCGGGGGACCGCCCGCGCTGCCGCAGGGCCGACGACACACCGGCCAGCCGGTCGGCGACGGTGGTGAGGCCGGCGCTGCCCGCGGCGACCGCGATCCGCCGGTGGCCGAGGTCCATCAGGTGCTGGGCGAGGGCGTGGCCGCCGGCCTCGTTGTCCGGCAGGACGGCGTCGACGCCGAGCGCGTGCCGTCCGATGGCGGCGGCCCGTCCGCCGTGGTCCTGGAACGCGGCCAACTCGGCGCGGGCCGCGGCCTCCATCCGCGGGTCGTCGTAGCCGGAACCGCTGATCAGGACGATGCCGACCCGTTGGGCGATCAGGTGGCGCAACTGTTGCAACTCGTAGCCGGGGTCGCGGCCGGACTGGCAGATTTGCACCAGCAGCCCCCGCTCGGCGGCGAGCTGGATGACCCCGGCGGCGATCTCGGCGAAGTACGGGTCGTCGATCTGGTGGACGATCAACCCGACCGTGGAGGTGGCCCCGCTGGCCAGGGTGCGGGCGTACGGGTTGGCCACGTAGCCCAGCTCGCCGGCGATCTGCCGGATCCGGTCGGCCACCTCGGCGCTGACGCCCTCCCGGCCGGCGAGCGCGCGGGAGGCGGTCGCCAGTGAGACGGCGGCCTGTTCGGCGACGTCCACGAGGCGCGGCCGGTGGCTGGCCCTGGGCATCCGCAACCCTCCGACAACATTCATGTCACCCGATCTATTGCGAGTGACATTGATCGAAGCCTAGGGTACGTAAGCGCTTACGTAAGCGCTTACGTGACCGGCATCCAGCATGCCGCGAAACGAGGTGACAGCCATGTCCAGGGCCCGACGAGCGGCCGTCTCCCTCCTGGCGATCGGCGCACTGACCGGCGCCGGCACGCCACCGGCGCAGGCGGATCGCGGCATCTCACCCGACGTCCACCCGGCGCTGCGCGCGCACCTGGTCGCCGCGTACGACTTCGACCACCCGGTGCCCGGCGACCCCGCCCTGGAACGCGACCAGGGGCGTTCCGGCACCGAGATCGAGCTGATCAACGGCGGTGCCGCCATGCGGGTGCCGGACCGCGCCTACCGGGGCAGCCGCAACGCGGTGCAGACCCGGCAGGTCGCCCCCACCGTCGCCGGCAACGACGACTGGAAGGCCGGCACCTGGTCGGCCAGCGGGGTACGGACGCTGCGCGCCTTCAGCGCCACCGCGGGCACCACAGTCATGGGCTGGTTCAAGCTGAACATGGACAGCCCGTTGCCCAACTCCACCACCGCCGACCCGGACGACAGGTACAACGCGATCGGGCTGGCCGGAGTGCTCACCGGCGACTCCGACGGCCACGGCGTCCGCGCCCTGCTGGAGCTGATCGACGTCGACGGACAGTTGCGTCTCGTCGCGCTCGGCCGACGGCTCGACGGTGGCAACTCGCAGACCTTCGCCGCCGTCCAGGACTGGCGCGAGCTGCTGCCGGTGGGGGAGTGGGTGCACCTGGCCGCCACCTTCGACTTCGACACCGGCGCGCTCGCCCTCTACCGCGACGGCGAACCGGTGGACGGCTTCTACACCCGCGCCGACGACCCGTGGCTGGTGTCCGGGCCCGGTCCGCACGTGACCACGGCGTCCGACCCCCGGGGCATCAAGATCGGCGGCAGCTTCCCCCAGGACACGCTTGAGCGCAACCCGTGCGACTGCCGCATGGACGGCCTGATGTTCCTCGACAGTGTGGTCTCCGCGACCGACGTGCGGAGGCAGTACCGCCACCTGGCCCGCTGACCACCCTCGGCACCGTCCCACCGAGAAGGAGACACGCGTGCACACCCTGCGCCGCCGTGCCGGCGGAGTCCGCCGGCCCACCCTGGCCGCCGGCCTCACCGCCCTCGTGCTGATCCTGTCCACACTGGTCGCCGCGCCCGCACGAGCGGCCGACGCGGTCGACGACCCGATCCCGGAGATGCCGATCCAATCCCGCCTCGGGCTGGTCCTCAGCGAGTACGCCAGCTTCGCGCAGTCGTACCCCACTCCCGCCCCGACCGATGCGCGACTCATGCGTACCGCGCGGATCAACACGATCATGGAGCTGCCCGACGGCTCCGGCCGGCGGGCGGTGCCCGACCTCAACGGCAGCCTCTACCTGGTCGAGGGCGGCGTGCCGCACGTCTACCTGGACGTGGCCGCGACGTTCGCGCCGCAGTTCTTCTCCGGTCGTGGGCTCGGCCAGGGCTTCGGGTACGTGGCGTTCCACCCGGAGTTCGGGGTGAACGGCCGGTTCTACACCATCCACACCGAGTTGGCGTCGACGACGACCGCCACTGCGGACTACACCCAGCCCAACGCGCTCTTCCACGGTGTCATCACGGAGTGGACGGCGACCGACCCGGCCGCCGCCACCTTCGCCGGTACGCACCGCGAGGTGCTGCGCATCGGTTTCGGCGGTCAGGTGCACGGCATCCAGGAGATCAACTTCAACCCGACGGCCAAGCGTCACGACCGTGACTACGGCCTGCTGTACCTCGCGGTCGGCGACGGTGGTCAGGGCGCGCGCAACACCGACCCGCAGAACCTGGCCCTGCCGCACGGCAAGCTGCTGCGCATCGACCCCCGGGGCACCAACTCCCCGAACGGGCGCTACGGCATCCCACCGGCGAACCCGTTCGTCGGCCGGGCCGGCGCGCTCGGCGAGATCTACGCCGTGGGTTTCCGCGATCCGCACCGGTTCAGCTGGGACCGGGCGACCGGCCGGATGTACCTCGGGCACATCGGTGAGCACGCCGTCGAGGCGATCTACGAGGTCCGCGCCGGCGACAACTTCGGCTGGAGTGAGCGCGAGGGCTCGTTCGTCTTCGACAAGGCCGCCACGAGCCCCTGCGACCGGCTGCTCCCGCTGCCCGCCGACGACGACAAATACGGCTACACGTACCCGGTCGCCGCGTACGACCACGACCCCGCCGCCGGCTGGAACTGCACCGACGACGTCGGTGTCGCGGTGGCCGGCGGGTTCGTCTACCGGGGTCGCGCGCTGCCCGCGCTGCGCGGTAAGTACGTCTTCGGTGACCTGGTCGACGGCCGGGTGCTCTACACCGAGGCGAACGAGATGCGCCGGGGTCGGGGCCTGGCCCCGATCCACCAGCTCGCGCTCTTCGACGCGGCGGGCACCCCGGTCCGGATGCGTGACCTCTCCGCGCCGGGCGCGCCCGGCGACCCCAACCGGGTGGACCTGCGCTTCGGCACCGACGCCGCCGGTGAGCTCTACCTCGTCGCCAAGGCCAACGGAAAGATCTGGAAGGTCACCGGCACGCGGGAGTTCGCCGAC
This sequence comes from Micromonospora sp. NPDC023888, assembly GCF_040639415.1. Taxonomy (NCBI): domain Bacteria; kingdom Bacillati; phylum Actinomycetota; class Actinomycetes; order Micromonosporales; family Micromonosporaceae; genus Micromonospora; species Micromonospora sp. NPDC023888. The sequence continues at coordinate 10,903 of NZ_JBEZZW010000031.1, forward strand.
GGCGACGTCGGCGACACCACAGTGCGCCGCACCGCCGGGGCGTCGAACTGGGCGCCGGTGACGCCGGCGAAGTGGCAGTTCACAGGCGACCAGGTCATCCTCGCCGAGGCCGGGGAGAGCCGGCCGGGGCCGCGCCGGCCATTCGAGTACGCCGTGCTGACCGCCGGCCCGGCGTGGTCGTCCGTGCAGGTCGACGCCCAGGTGCGACTGGACACCCCGGTGGAGGTCACCAACCGGGACGTGATCATCGTCTTCGGCTGGCGGTCGGACACCGAGTTCTACTACGCCCACCTCTCCACCGACAACACCATCTACCCGCACAACGGCATCTTCAAGGTCAACAACGCCGACCGGGAGCGCATCGACCACCAGTGGAACGGCCGCTCCCGGGGTGCCAACCCGGCCATCACCGATGCCGCCTGGCACCGCGTCCGGGTGGTGCACCTGCCGGCCACCGGTGAGATCGCCGTCTACGTCGACGGGCACCGGGACCCGCTGCTGACCGCCAAGGACACCACGTTCGGCTCGGGGCGGGTGGGCTTCGGCTCGTTCGACAACGTGGGCCGGGTACGGAACCTGACCGTCACCGGAACACCGGCCTGAGCCCCGTAGCGGGTGGGGACGGCGACGTTCGCGTCGTCGTCCCCACCGGGTCATCCGTCGACCTGCCCCGCAGGACCGGGTCCGCTTCGTAGAATCCCTGCCATGCCGGAGATCGTCGAGTTGCTGGCCTCGCCCGTGCACCGCTTCCTGGGCCGGCCCGCCGACGGCCCCGCGCCGGCCCCACCCGGCGAGCTGGTCGACACGGTCCGGATCCGGGCACACCTGGGAATCGTCGGCGACCGGTACTTCGGCCAGCAGGCGCACCGCGACGCCAGCGTCACGGTCATCGCCCAGGAGTCACTGCCGGTCGGCATCGGCCTGGCGGAGGTCCGGCGCAACATCCTCACCACCGGGATCGCGGTGGACGAGCTGATCGGCAGGGTGCTGGTCCTGGATTCCGGAGACGGCCCGGTGAGTCTGCGGGTCAACCGGGCCGCCCGGCCCTGCGCCTGGATGGACGTCACCGTCGGCCCCGGGACCTGGAAGGCGCTGCGCACCACCGGCGGCATCCGCTGCACGCCACTCAACGACGGGACCCTGCGCATCGGCCCGGTCGACGCCGTGGTGAGCTGAGGAAACGACTCGACGGTAGCGCCCCGCAACCGGCATGGTGTGCACCGGACACCGCCCGGCCGGGGCGGCCGACCAGCGCCCGGGGGAGGCGGCAATGACGCAACCGCTGACGGATCAGCAGGTGGACGATCGGACGATCCTCCAGGTGGTCGTGGGGTCCCGGGCATTCGGTCTGGCCGGTGCGGCCTCGGACACCGACCGGCGCGGGGTGTACGCGCTACCCGCCTCGGCGTTCTGGGGGCTGCGGAAACCCGCGTCGCACCACGAGGGGCCGCTCCCGGAGCAGATGCGGTGGGAGGTGGAGCGGGTCTGCGGGCTGGCGCTGGCGGCCAACCCCACGGTCCTGGAGGTGCTGCACTCACCGCTTGTCGAGACGTGCACCCCGCTGGGCGCGGAGCTGCGGGCGCTCACGCCGGCCTTCCTGTCCCGACGGGTGGCCGACACCTACCTGCGCTACGCCACCGCCCAGTTCGGCAAGGCCGAGCGCGGGATCGCCCGTTCCGGCGCGCCGGTGTGGCGGCACGTGATGCACCTGATCCGCCTGCTGACCGCCGGGGGTGACCTGGTCCGCACCGGCCGCCTGGTGCTGGACGTGGGCGCCGACCGGGACCGTCTGCTGGCGGTCAAGGCCGGTGTGGTGCCCTGGGACGAGGTCGTGGCCTGGCGTGACCGGCTGGTGCGGCGGATGACGGCGGACCTCGCCACCAGCCCGCTGCCCGAGCGGCCCGACGAGGCGAGGGTGGAGCAGTGGCTGATCTCGGTCCGGGATCGTTCCGTGCGGTGCCCGGCGTGAGCACCTGGGGGTCCGCGGGTCTGCCGGCCGGCATCGACCTGACGGCGATCGTCGACGAGCAGCCGTACCCGCTGGTGTTCGCCACCATCTCCGGCGCCCACCTGTACGGGTTCCCGTCCACCGACTCGGACGTCGACCTGCGCGGTACGCACCTGCTCCCGGTCGAGGAGGTGATCGGGCTGACGCAGCCGGCCGAAACCCGTACGGTCATGGCCGACCGCGACGGTGTGGAGCTGGACCTGGTCACGCACGACCTGCGCAAGTTCGTGCGGCTGATGCTGGGTCGCAACGGCTACGTGCTCGAACAGCTGCTGTCCCCGCTCGTCGTGCGGACCACAGCGGTGCACGCCGCGTTGGCCGAGCTGGCGCCACTGGTGCTCACCGGGCACCACGCCCACCACTACCGTGGCTTCGCCGCCACCCAGCGCCGGTTGTTCGACACCACTGGTGAGCTCAAACCACTGCTGTACACCTTCCGAGCGTTGCTCACCGGCATCCACCTGATGCGTACCGGTCGGGTGGTGGCGCACCTGCCGAGTCTGCTGGACGCCGAGGCGGCGCCGGTGTACCTGGCCGACCTGATCGCGGCGAAGCGCGCCGCCGAACACGGCGGCCTGGGCGACCTTGTCGCCGGTGCCGTCCTGGATCGTGACCTCGCCGAGCTGACGTCACGGCTCGACCAGGCGCACCACGACACCCGGCTGCCCGCGCAACCCGCAGGCGTGGCTCAGCTCAACGACCTGGTGGTGGCGGCCCGGTTGACCGATTCGGCGAGGTGACGCCCGTACTCGCCGGTGCGTGGTAGAACCAACACGCGCGCCGGTTCGCGGAGCTGAGGGCAGATCCGGGCCGACCGGAGGAGGACCTGATCCGAACAGAGGTGGTGGATTGATCCCCGAGCTGCGGCAGCTCATCGAGGAGCTGCGGGTTGATCTGGCCGACCAGCCGGCGAGCCTGGCGTTCGCCGAGTTCGCCGAGGGTGCCGCCATCGATGCCGTTCCGGTGGGCCTGCCGGACGACCTGCGGGATCTGCTGCTGGTCGCCGACGGGCTGCGCGCCGGCCGGGTCGAGTTGGCGTCCACGTCGACCCTCACGGGCATCCAGTACCACCTCGACTACGCGCCGGACTTCTCGTCGATCCCGGAGGACCGGGCGGGCTGGCTGGTGGTCGGCACCCGCAGCGACGAGCCGATCTTCATGGACCGTGGCACGGGCGCCATCTGGTACTTCCCACCGAACGGCACCGAGTGGTTCATGTCCGACGCGTTCGAGGAACTCGCCCCCGACCTCGGCTCCTTCGTGGACTACTACCTGCTCGGCCCGGGTTACGCCGAGCTGACCCCCGGCGACGACAGGTGGTTCGCGTTCCTCGACGAGCAGGGCCTGCTCGACACCGACGACGAGACCTGACCTCGGTCAGACCGGGCTGACGTGTGCGGCGAGGACCCGCCAGCCGTGCGGGTCGTCGTGGACCCAGGTCCGGGTGTAGCGCAGGCGCGCCGCGAACGCCGCCCCCTCGTACACCCCGGCCACCCGCCCCAGGAAGAACGTCACCCCGGTCTTTCCGACGACGAGCAGGTCCAGTTCCTCCTCGACCAACTCCTCCACCACCGAACGACGGTCCCGGTGGGCGGCCAGGTCATCCTGCTTGGTGTACGTCCGGCCGTCCGGGCCGACGGCGATGAGCTGGTCCACGAGCAGTTGGTCGAGGGCGGCCACGTCGCCGGCCCGCTGGGCGGCCTGCAGGGTCCGCTCGGCATCGAGCAGCTCTGCCTCGCGTGCGCTGTCCGGCATCGTGGCGTCCTCCCGATCGGTGTCGACCCGGCGTCACCTTCGGCCCGGGCTGTCCGCATTGTGGCAGCCGGCGGTGCCCCGAGCGGGTGGATCGCCGGCGGTGGTCACAGGGTCAGGCGAATCCGTACGACGGTCTCGCCGGGGCTGGTGAGCACGGCGACCTCGTCGCAGATCTGCTCCACGATCGCCAACCCTCGACCCCGGATCGCGTCGGCGGCCGGCATGCGCCGGCCCAACGCCCGGGTCGGCCCCCGGTCGACGACGTCGCAGAAGAGCTGACCCGACTCGGCCCAGAGCCGGACCCGGCCGCCACCTGTGGTGTGCTGCAACGTGTTGGTGGCCAGCTCACTCACCGCAAGCGTCAGCAGCTCCACCCGATCAGGCGGCAGGCCCCGGGCCAGCGCTCCGACGCTGACGAACGCGCGCAGCGCTCGTACGTCCGTCGCGACCTGGTACGACATGGTGTCCGCGACCTGGGCGGGGGCGCTCTGCTCGGCCACCGCCTCCGGGTGCTCGGCCGGCATCAGCCGGCCATCCGCGGGTTGTCGGCGAGCGTCACCACGACAGGCCCGGGTGCGGGGAACGTGCGAGCCGTGAAGTGCGCCATCGGGCAGCAGCACCCCTTCTCCTAGCGACAGCTGTTTGTCGGCACATCATGTCACCTGTTGGCGCGCTGGCTGTCCCACCCGTTCGGCGATCGATCCGGCGACGTGCGGTCATGCCGGCCGCACCCCCGTCTGACGGCCGGGTCGGTCCGGGGAGCCGGGCCGGTCAGGGGGCGGGGTCGAAGGCGATGGACTCGCTCAGCTCGCGCCACCGCGCGTCGGACGCGGCCAGGGCCTCGGCGGCAGCCGAGGCGCCCGCCACGGCATCGGCGCCGAGCAGCAGCCGCAGGGGCGGGTCGTCGACCCGGGTGATCCGGATGATCGCCTGGGCGGCACGGGCCGGGTCGCCCGGCTGGTTGCCGCTGGCCTGGCGGAGCCGCTGCACGGCCGGATCGATGACCGACCGGTACGCGTCGCTGATCGGCAGCGCGCTCATCGACGAGCCAGCCCAGTCGGTCCGCAACGCGCCCGGCTCGACGCTGGTGATCCGGATACCGAACCCCTCGACCTCCTTGGCGAGCACCCCGGAGAAGCCGCTCACCGCCCACTTGGCGGCCTGGTACGCGCCCAGGCCGGTGCTGGCGACCCGGCTGCCGACGCTGGAGATCTGGAGGATGTGCCCGCGCCCCTGGGCGCGCATCGCCGGCAGGGCCGCGCGGGAGAGATTGACCACCCCGTAGAAGTTGGCCTCGATCTGGTCCCGGAATTTGTCCTCCGGCATGTCCTCGATCGCGGCGACGTCGGCGTACCCGGCGTTGTTGACGAGGATGTCCAGGCTGCCGAACGTGTCCACGGTGGTGCGGGCGACGGTGTGGGCGGCCGCCGGGTCGGTGACGTCGAGGGCCACCGTCCTGACCCGTTCGCCGTACCTGTCGCTCAGGGCGTCGAGTTGGGCCGGGTTGCGGGCGGTGGCGACCAGGTGGTCGCCGTCGGCCAGCACGGCCTCGGCGAGCGCCCGACCGAGACCCCGGGAACACCCGGTGATGAGCCAGACTCGCGGCACGTAAGTCTCCTCCGGTCGGTCGGCTGCTACGGGCGGATGTCCAGCGCGCCGACCAGGTCGTCGCGCAGGGTGAACCGGTAGCGCAGTTCGATCGGGCTGCCGGGAAAGTCGCCGGACACCCGGGTGCGGACCAGGTACGAGTCGCCCGCCTGCGGGGTGACGGCGACCGGCTCGGCCGTGTACGAGTAGGCGTCCATCGTCTTCTGCCGCCAGGCGCGGATCGCGGCCCGCCCGTCGTAGAGCCGGTCCTCGTCGGCGACGCTCGCGGTATCCGCGAAGCAGGCGACGAAGGCGTCCAGGTCCCGGTCGTTGACGGCCCGGAAGTACCTGTCGAGCACGTCGGGCAGGTCCACCGCCATCTGCTCCTCCTGCGGCACGGGCCGCCGTCGGGCAGCCGTCGGGTTCCCGGTCCGACCTCACCGTACGAGAAGCGGACGGCACCGCGCGGAGCAACGAACAGAACGGCCAGGCGCGATCGGGGCGTGCCACCCACGACGCGGCGCCGTCCGGGCCGGTGGGCGGGGTTTGCTGTCGGTGGCTCCGGGTAGGCACGCCTTTCCGGAGCGAAGGGCGGGCGCATGGCCGAGCTGGGGTTCGTCGACAAGGTCGCGGCGCGGGCGGGGATTCCGCCGGAGCAGGCGCGGCCACTGACCGAGGCTGTTCTGCGGACCCTCACCGAGCGCCTCAGTGGCGGTGAGGCGGGCGCGTTGGCCCCCCACCTGGCCGACGAGCTGAGCCCGCTGCTGGTCAAGGCCGCGGAGCCGCCGGAGGCGTTCGGCTACGACGAGTTCCTGCGCCGGGTGGCCGACCGCGCCGGGATCGACCGGCCCGCCGCCGAGCGGGGCGCGCGCGCCGTCCTGCAGACGATGCACCGGGTGGTCGGGCACCGGGAGTTCGAGGATGCCCTGGCCCAACTCCCGTCGGAGCTGCGGGCGCTGGCGCAGCCACTGCCGCACGGCCCCTGAGGGGGCGTGACCTGACCCCGCGGGTCAGACCACGCCCCGCGCCGAGGTCAGCCGGTTACCCCGCTACCGACCACCCATTTCTGATGCGCGCCGCCCGAGTACGTGCCGAGCTGGATCTGGGTGCCGTTGGCGGTGCTGCCGCCGGCGGCCTCCAGGACCTTGCCCGACTGCGGGTTGCGGATCGACCCGTCGGACTGCGGCTGCCAGACCTGCGCGCCGGTGCCGTTGCAGGTCCAGAGCTGGACCTTCGTCCCGTTCGCCGTGCCCGCGTTGTCCACGTCCAGGCACTTGCCGAGCACGCGGTACGTGTCGTCGACCCGCGTCCACGACTGAGCGGCGGTGCCGTTGCAGGTGTAGAGCTGGATCTTGGTGCCATCGGCCAGGCCGGAGTTGTCGACGTCCAGGCACTTGCCGCCGGCGCCGGTGATGGTGCCGCCGGTCGGCGGCGGAGGGCTACCCGGGATGGAGTTGAGCGTGTACCACGCCTCGGTGCTCCACAGTGACTGGCCGCTGGTGGAGGTGAACGGGCGCGGCGAGCGCAGGTACACCACCCGGCCGGCCTTGCGACCGGGCACCGTGAGGCTCACCTTCTTGCCGTCCGACGAGAGGGTGGCCGAGGTGACGGTGAGGGTCTCCTCGTCGATCTTCGGCCCGCCGTAGTTCGACGTCGCCACGTACCGCCACTGCTTGATCTTGTAGTGCGCGGCCAACTCGGCGGCGGTCGCCGTCGAGACGGGCTGGGTGTACTCCACCTCGAACCCGGTGGTGGTGGCCCGCATGGCGAGCATCTCGAACGTGGTGGTGCTGGTCGGGGTCAGCTTCTGCAGGCCGTACGACAGCTTGCCGGTCTGACCCCAGTTGCCGCCCGCGCCGAGCCCGCCGACGTAGATCGCGCCGTCCGGGCCGACGTTGACCTCCGAGACGCCCGCCTCCAGGCCCTGGGTGAGCCGGAACAGCGCGCCCTGGTACTCGCCGTTGACCTTCTCCACGTTGGCCCGCTGGAGGCCGCCGTACGTCACGTCGCCGATGACGAACTGGCCGGCGTAACGGCCGCTGGTCAGGTACAGCGGAGTGCTCGGCGAGTTGGCGATCTCGTTCTGCGGCATCCAGAGCACCGGGGGCGTGACCTGGGCGGTGTCGAACGGGCCGGCCGGGTTCGTGTAGTGGTTGAAGAACCGACCCTGCTTGACGTGCAGCAGCTTCGACGAGGGCAGCCAGCCGCCCTGGTTGTCGGTGACGAAGATGCCGCCCTCCGGGCCCCAACCGATGCCGTGCGGGGTACGCAGGCCACCGGCGACGTAGCTGACCGCGCCGGTGTCCTTGTTCACCTTGAGGGTGGTGCCCCGGTTGACGGCGGGCTGCGGGTTGGTGGTGGCGCCGCCGGAGTTGATCGACACCGACAGGTTTAGGTAGAAGAACCCGTCCTGATAGAGCAGCCCGAACGCGAACTCGTGGAAGTTGCCGCCGTACGGCCAAGTGGCGACGGTGTCCAGGCGCTCGGCCACCTCGTCGCCGCCGGTGTTGACAAGCCGGGTCAGCCGCTGCTTCTCCGAGACGTAGACCACCCCGTCGACGACCTTGAGCCCCTGCGGCTCCTTCAACCCGCTGGCGATCCTCTTGGTGGTCACGGCGCCCGGAGTGGTCGCGCCGCCGGTGTTGCCGAGGATCCAGACCTCACCGTCCTGTGAGGTGCCGGACTGGTCGCTGCCGCCCCAGGTCGAGATGACCAGCCGGCCGTCGGCCAGCCAGTCCATCCCGGTGACCTTCGGCTGGAAGCCGCTGGGTCGCAGGTTGGTGAGCGTGTAGCCGGGGTGCACCCCGGTCAGCGGCAGGCCGTCACCGGGGGTGTCGGCGATGCCCTCGCACTCCTTGCGGCCCGGGGCGGTCACCCGGACCACGCCGGCGTCGGTGCTCAACGCCGAGTTCGGTACGACCACGAAGGACGACGAGCCGGGCGTCTTCCATTCCAGGGTGATCTGCTGCTCGCCCCCACGCTCGAAGTGGTCGATGCGCAGCGGGTGCAGGCCGGCGGTGAGGGTGACGGTGCCCTCCTTCGGTGGGGTCGCGCCGTGCAGGCCGTCGTGGTTGATCACGACGGTGTTGTCGATCGCCAGCTTGGATCCGTCGTCGCTGCTGAGCCGGAACGTGTAGCTACCGGCCTGGGTGGTGGTGATGTTGCCGAGCACCTGCGAGACGAAGTTGTCCTCGAAGCCGAAGTCGGACGCCGCGGTCCAGTTGATCGTGGACATCAGCTTGTCCACGTTGGGGGTCTGCGCGGGCTTGAGGGTGCAGAGCTCGGACAGTGGCACCTGCACGTCGAAGACGCGCAGCGTGACGCCCGGTTCCTGCGCGGGGGCGGCGGTGGCCGGGGCGGCCCAGAGGCCGGTGGTGAGGACGAGTGCGAGCGCACCCAGGACGGGATGGTGGAGTCGGCGTTGCAGGCGTGGGCCCATCGTTCCTCCAGGAGGCAGTGGAGTGTCCGACGGCCGGTGCGAGGCTGCGGTGAGGATGGCCGTCGGCCCCGGCTCCGTAACGTCCTCGACGCCGACGAGTGACATTGCGGAAACACCGGGTTGATGGGTCGAGACATTAAGGTGTTTCGATTGCACTGTCCATGGCTTCGCGTCGATACATCAAAAGTTCCCGCGGTCCGTGCGAAAGTCCGTGGTGGTACGCGAAGAATGCCGGTTGCGGAGGCGGCTTACCGCCGTCCGCGCCGGGCCGGACGACCAGTCTTGCGCGGGGGAGTGGCCTTGCTGGCCGGGGCACCGGACCTGCCTGCCGAGGCACCGGACTTCCGGGCGGGGCCGGCGGGCCGGCGACCCGGCGTCGAGGCCCCGCGCGGAGCGGGTCGGCGGCGCGCCGCCACCAGCACGATCGCGGAGACCACGACGACGATCAGGGCCGGAACCAGCCAGGCCGGAAACCCACCGCCGGACTTCTCCTCGGCGGCACCGGCCGGATTGTCCGTCGGAGCGCCGGTCGGAGCCACCGCGCTGCCGGTCGCCCCGGGGCTGGCCGATCCCTCGCCCTCGGCCTGGGCCAGCAGCGCCGGATCCGGCCCGGCCGTGGGCGCCGTCCAGCCGGCCGGCGCGGCCGTGGTGCGACCCTGGTAGTCGAAGGTGACGGTGCCGCGCACCGCCTCACCATCCGAGGCGACGGAGAGGTAGCTGGCGGTGTAGCGGCCCTTCGCCGGCCAGTGCGCGACGGTCACCATGGCCGGGAAACCGGTGTGGTAGAGCCGGGGCTCGAACACACCGTTGACCATGAAGTATTCCGTGACCGGCTTGTCCAGCCGCTTGGGCTCACCGAAGGACCAGCCACTGTCCACCCGCGAGCCGTCCGGCCCGCTGATGGCGAAGTGCGCGTTGGCGGCCGGCTTCTCGGTGAAGTACAGGGCCAACCGGGTCAGGGGCTCGCGCACCACGGTGCCGGTCAGCGGGGTGGAGGTCGCCAACTGGCCGTGCGCGGACGCCGGAGCCGCGGGCAGCAGCAGCGACACCACAAGCGTCGCGGCCAACGCCGCCATCGCACGGCTCAGAATGTTACGCGCAGTGACCAGCCTCGATCGCATTCGTTCATCATGGTCATTTCCCCTCCGCCGAACAAGACGTAGAGTTCTCCTCCCCGACGATCACCCGACACCCGTCCCCCTCGCGTCGTTCGGAGTCCGCCCGTGTTCCTCCGTACCCCCGCAACCCGCACCTCCGTCGCCCTCGCCGCAAGCGTCCTCACCGCCCTGCTCGTCGCTGGTTGTGGGCAGGACGACGACCCCTCCGTGGCCGCACCCTCCGCGCCAGCCACGTCCGCCACCCCGGCGAGCGCCGTCACCACCGCGCCGAGCCCGACGGCCAGCCCCACCCCCAGCGCACCGGCAGCGGACCGCGAGATCGTCGTGACGATCGCGAAGCGGCGGATCAGTCCGCCGACCGGACGGGTCACCGTGGGTAAGGGCGAGCTGGTCCGCATCACTGTCACCTCTGACGTGTCGGACGAGCTGCACGTGCACGGCTACGACCTGGGCGCCCGACTGCCGGCCGGCAAGCCCGGCTCGGTGGAGTTCCGCGCCGACAAGACCGGGCTGTTCGAGGTGGAGACGCACGACACCGAGCTGGTGCTGTTCCAACTCGTCGTCCGCTGAGCGACATGGACACCCCCACAACGCTGCTGGCGCACGGCGTCGGCGGCCGCCAGGACCTGCCGATCACGCTGCCGCAGCTTGTCGTCGCGGCCGCAATGACCCTCGTCGTCACGTTCCTCGCGCTGGGCCTGCTCTGGCGCGAACCCCGCCTCGACCGGGACGCGACAGGCGGACACCCGGTGCCCCGATGGCTCGCCCGGCTCATCGACGCACCCGCGTTCCGGTGGGCGTTGCGCGGGCTCGGCCTGCTCGCCGCCGCCTGGTTCTGCCTGGGTCTGCTGGGCGGGCCGGACACCGCGGACAACCCGACGGCCGGCGCGCTCTACGTGCTGCTCTGGGTTGGGCTGGCGCCACTGTCACTGCTGCTCGGCCCGGTCTGGCGGGCGCTCAACCCGCTGCGTACCGTGCACCTCCTCGCCGCGCTGGCGTTGCGCCGCGACCCGGACCGTGGGTTTCGTGAGCTGCCGCCCGGTGTGGGCAGGTGGCCGGCCGCCGCCACCCTGTTCGGGTTCGTCTGGCTGGAGCTGGTCGCCCCCGACCGGGCCACCCTGCCGGTCATCACCGCCTGGCTCGCCGCGTACGCCGTGGTCATGCTGGTCGGGGCGGCGCTGTTCGGCGCCGGCTGGTTCGACAGCGCCGACCCGTTCGAGGCGTACAGCTCCCTGGTCGGTCAGCTCGCCCCGATCGGCCGTGCCGCGGACGGCGTGCTGGTCTGGCGCAACCCGCTGGACGGGATCGCCGGGCTGCGGCCCCGCCCCGGGCTGGTCGCCGTGGTGATCGTGCTGCTCGGCTCGACCATGTACGACAGCCTCTCCAACGCGCCGGGCTGGCTGCGCTTCAGCCAGGAGAACGGCCTGCACCCGGCGGTCACCGGCAGCGGCGGACTGGTCCTGGTCATCGCCGCCGTCGCGGTGGCGTACCTGCTCGCCACCGCGGCCGCGGCCCGCATCGGCCGGGCCGACCCGGCCGACGCCCGAGCGGTGCCGGGGGAGATCGCCCACTCGATCGTGCCGATCGCCGTGGGCTACGTGGTGGCGCACTACTACTCGCTGCTGATCCTGGAAGGCCAACGCACCGTCGCGCTGCTCTCCGACCCGCTGGGCACCGGAGCCAACTGGCTCGGCACCGCCGACTGGGAGCCGCACACCGGGCTGGTCACGCCCTCCGGCGTCGCCACCCTCCAGATCACCGTCATCATCCTCGGGCACCTGGTCGGCACGCTGCTCGCCCACGACCGCGCCCTGTACCTGTTCCCCCGGGCTCGGGCGGTGGCCGGTCAACTCCCACTGCTGGCGCTGATGGTCGCGTACACCGTCGCCGGCCTGCTGCTGCTCTACGCGGGGTAGCCCCGCGCCGCTCCGACCCGGTGCGCCATGATGGCCCGTGGACTCCGATCTTCAGCACTACCTCGACGACCTGGTCGCCACCGCCCGCGACGTGCTCGGAGCCGACCTGGTCGGCGCGTACGCGGCCGGCTCGGTGGGGCTCGGCGCGTACCAGACCGGCCGCAGCGACGTGGACGTGGCGTTGGTGAGCGCCGGGCCGCTCACCGACGCCACCAAACGGACGTTGGTGGCCCGGCTGCGGCACGAGGCCCTGCCCTGCCCGGCGCGCGGGCTGGAGCTGGTCGCCTACCGGCGTGCGGTGGCCGCCTCCGGGACCCCCGAGCCGGGCTTCGAGGTCGAGCTGAACACCGGCGCCGGCATGTCGTTCCGGTGCACCCTCGACCCCGCCGACCGGCCGGCCGCCGACGGCCGCTTCTGGTACGGGCTGGACCGCAGCATCCTGCACCAGAGTGGACTGCCGCTGCTCGGCCCACCGGCGGCGGAGGTCTTCGCCGACCTCGCCCCCGCCGACCTGCGCCGCCTGCTCGTCGACGCGCTGTCCTGGTGGCTGGCCCTGCCCACACCGCCTGGCGACCAGCCCGCGCCCGGCACGGAGGACGCCGTGCTCGGCGCCTGCCGATCGCTGGTACGCCACCGCGACGGCGTCTGGCTGGCCAAGGTCGCCGCCGGTCAGCGGCTGATCGACGCCGCCGACCCGGCCGAGGTGATCCGTCTGGCGGTCGCCGCGCGGCACGGCGGGCCACCGCCCACCGGGGCGCAGGCCCGCGCCTTCCAGCAACGGGTACGCGACGAGATCGCCACCTAGGGTCTGTCCCGTCGATCATGGAAGGCGCGTCGGTGGTGCTGCCGATGCGGTCCGACATCGGTGCGCTCTGACCGCCGCCTGGTTGAGAGCCTCCGACATCATGAGGGAACCCGGTTTCTGCCCAACCTCCTCGGGGGTTATCTTCCGGACCTATGCGCTTCACCTCGGAGACCATCGCGAACGGCGTCTCGGAACGTCGCTTCACCCTCGGCGATATCCCTGGAGTGCTCTGGTCGCCGGCCGGTGCCGCCGGCGGTCGCCCCTTGGTGTTGCTGGCCCACGGCGGCGGTAACCACAAGCTGGTCTCGGGTCTGGTGGCCCGTGCACAACGCTTCGCCACCGCTCACGGCTTCGCGGTAGCGGCCGTCGATGCACCGGGGCACGGTGATCGGTCGGGAACCGAGCTGACCGAGCGGTTCATGGCCGGAATCCGGGAGCGGATAGCGGCCGGCGAGCCCATCGACTCGCAGCTCCTCCGGCACAGCGCTCAACTCGGCAGACAAGCGGTCTCGGAGTGGCGAGCGGTGCTGGACGCCCTGCAACAACTCGATGTCGTCGGCCGGGGCGGGCCGGTGGGGTTCTGGGGATTGTCGCTGGGCAGCGCGATTGGAGTGCCGTTGGTGGCGGCCGAGCCGCGGATCGCCGCCGCCGTCTTCGGCCTCGTGGGCCAGGAGACCTTGGCCGAGGCGGCGGCCCGGATCACCGTACCTGTCGAATTTCTCCTTCAGTGGGACGACAAACTGGTGCCCCGTGACTCGGCTGTCGCGCTGTTCGATGCATTCGCCTCGCAGGAGAAGACGCTGCACGCCAACGCCGGGCCGCACACCGGCGTACCCGCATTCGAGCGGGACAGCTCGGAGCGTTTCCTTGCCCGTCACCTCGCCTACGGCGGAAACAAGCCGTAGCCGTGGGCCGTGCGAGGCTCAGCGGACCGGCTTCGGGTCAAGGTCGCGGACGAGTAGATCCATGGGCGGCCCCCAGGGCAGCCTCGACGTGCCGACCTGCCGCCACCCGTTGCGCGCGTAAATTTCCCGTGCCCGGGAGCGGGGGTCGGAGGCGAGAGTGGCGTACGGCTCCGGCCGGTCGGCGAGCAGCCGGCGCATCAGCTCCGCACCAACTCCCTCGCCACGGCGCAGCGGGTGGACGATCCACTCCATGACCGCCAGCTTCGACGCCGCGCGGATCCGCGCGGGCGGTTCGGCGTCGGCTCGGGACCACCAGTTCCCGGCCGACATGGTCCACCCGTAGGCCGCACCGACCAGCGACGAACCCTCGGTGACGGCCACGAGAGTGAAACCGGGCCGGACGGCCTCCCCGGGCAGGCTGTCGCGGAAACGGGACACCTGGTCTGGGCCCTCCTCGTACGGCGGCTCGGCGTAGACACACTCGTACAGGTCGACAAGCGGCCCGAAGAAGCGTGCCGCGTCGTGGCCGTGGCTTGTCGAGTAGGTCAGGGCCATGCCCGGATGCTAGCCGCGTACCCGCTCCATCAGCTCGCCGTACACCGCGCGGTGCCGCTCGGTCTCGGGGACGGAATCGGCAACCTGTCGTGCGACTGCCCGGACGATCTCGTTGTGCTGTTCGGCGGGTAGGTGGTCGAGCAGGTCCGCCGCGAGGCGCAGCCCGTCGGGGATGGACCCGCTGCGGCACAACGCCGCCGCCTGGTGCAGTTGCACCTGCGTGCGTAGCCGACGCTGCGACGGCGGGTACAGCTCCAGGGCGCGCTGCTGTGCGACCGCAGCCGCCCGCTGCTCACCGGCGTGGGTGTACACCCACGACTCGGTATGCCGCAGCCGGTGCTCCGGCCACCCCCACAGCGACTCCACCTCGGCGGTGACGGCGGCGGGCAGAGCTTCCACCTGCTCGGCGAGGGACCGCACGGAGGCCACCGCGTCCGCATGTCGACCTGCCAGCGAAAGCGTCGGCAGCCCGATCGTCCGGCGGCGGACGGCGAAACGCCGCACACCCCGCTGCGCCCCCTGTGGTCTTGCCGGGCAGACGGACAACACTGGCCCTGCCGCGAGGCACGGCTGCGGCTCAAGGCCGAGTTCGATGACAACCTGCCGGGGTTGACCATCTATCTGGCCGTCATCTTCTCCGAGGCCGCCCAGGACATCCACCATCTTGATCCATCAGACCGACCCAGCCCGTGCGAGTTGTTCGACCGTTTCGTGGGCTGGGCTCGACGGAAAGAGCCGCCAGGTACGCAAACCGTGTGAGCATCGCGCGAGAGGCGCGGGGGTCAGCGGACCGGGCGGGACGTGAGCGAGGCGAAGAGCAGGTTGAGGCCCTCGGTCATGGTCGGGTGGGTGATGACCGCGTCGCGCAGGGCGGTCCACGGCATCCCGGCGAGCATGGCCAACTGCACCGAGGTGATCACCTCACCGGCTTCGGCGCCGAGCAGCGCCGCGCCGAGGATCCGGTCGGTGCTGGTGTCGATGACCGCCTTCCACATGCCCGTGGTCTGGCGCAGTGTGCGCGCCCGGGGGATCGCGGCGACCGGCAGGTGGGCGACCTCGATGTCGTACCCGGCGCGGCGCGCCTCGGTTTCGGTGAGCCCGACCCGGGCCAGCTCCGGTGTGGTGAAGACGGTGTACGGGATCAGCCGGTCGGCGGTGCTGCGCTGCCCGCCCGCGAGGTTGGCCCGGATGATCCGGTAGTCGTCAAGCGAGACGTGGGTGAACTGTGGGCTGCCCGCGACGTCGCCGGCCGCCCAGGTCCGCTCGGCGCTGGTGCGCAGGTGCTCGTCGACAAGCACGAAGCCCCGCTCATCGAGGCGCACACCGGCCGCGTCCAGGTCGAGCCCGTCGGTGACCGGCTCCCGGCCGGCCGCCACCAGCACGTCGTCCCCGGTCACCAGGCTGCCGTCATCGAGGGTCACCCGGAGGGTGCCGGTGACGTCCCGGTCGACGCGGGCGACGGCGACGCCGACGCGCACGTCGATGCCGTCGTCGAGGAAGACGCGCAGTACCGCGTCACTGACGTCGGGATCCTCCCGGGTGAGCAGTCGTGGGCCGCCCTCGACGAGCGTCACCGCGCTGCCGAACGACGCGAACATCTGCGCGAACTCCACCCCGACGGTGCCGCCGCCGAGCACCACCAGGCGGGCCGGCAGCCGATCCAGGTGCAGCAGCTCGTCGCTTGTCAGCACCCCGGCCTCGGCCATGCCGGGCACCGACGGCAGATGCGGGCGCGTACCCGTGTTGATGACCACGTCGTCGCCGCGTAACAGTCGCTCACCGCCGTCGGCGAGGGACACCCGTACGGTCCGGGAGCCGACGAACCGGGCCTCGCCGATCACCAGGTGCAGGCCGGAGTCGAGGAACTGTTGCCGGTTGGCGGCCACCATCCCCTCGACGACGTCCTGCTTGTGCGCGCGCAACAGGTCCACGTCGACCCGGGCACCCTCCACGGTCAGGCCGAGCGCGGACGCGTCCCGCAGCAGGCGTGCCGCCCGTGCGCTTGTCACCAGGGCCTTCGTCGGGATGCACGCGACGTTGATGCAGCTACCGCCGATCATGCCGCGTTCGACCATGGCGACGCGTTGCCCGGACCGGGCGACGTCCATGCTCAACGTCTTCCCGGCCTTGCCGCCGCCCACGACGAGCAGGTCGAACTCCTCCGGTCGGTCGGTCACCGGGCGCTCCTCTCGGTCACCGGGCAGGCCGGCGGCCACCGCTGGTGCGCGGCGGCCAGCCAAGCCTGCCAGTTCCGAGCAGATCGACGGCCCGGTTCCGGGCAGAATCGTCCCAGGGCAGCCGCCGCCGATGTGCGGTCCCGCGGCATGGGCATCGCGCTGTGCCGCGACGCCCTGACCTGGGCCCGCCAGCGGGGGTACGCCGGCCTGTAGTTCAACGCCGTGGTGGAGAGCAACCGGTCGGCGGTCGAGTTGTACCGGCGGGAGGGCTTCCGGTGGTCGGCACGGTGCCGGGCGACGGTACCGGGGGGCCGCAGAGAACCGCGCGGCGTGGAGTGGCGTGCAGCCCCGACTGCGCCGCAGCTGGCACCGCGCCGGCACCGCGGACCGGGGTGAAGACGCCGCAGAGCTAGCTGGCTCGGTCAGCCCAATCTCCCTCGTGAGGCCGGGCCCCGGACGACCGCACCGGGTGCGGCGACCAAGAGGGCGAGCGCCGATTCACACGGGCGGACGCGTCCCGGTAGGCGATCTGATCCGGTCGTCCCGGGCCCGTGCGAGTTCGCTGCGGGCCCGGGACGACAGTGGTCGAGGTCAGTGCCGGGCTGAGCCGTTCTCGCTGACCGGCTGCCCGAAGGCGAGGAACGGCACGGGCGTCGGGGCGTCCGGCCGGGTGAAGATCCGCTCGGGCTCCTGGAGGTGCCCGTCCGGGGCTGCCGTCCGGTCGGGGGACGCGGCCACCGGCTCGTCCACAGTGGCCGGCCCGTTGGAGCGCTCACCGTCGGACTGGTCGGCACCGGACTGGTCGGCCCTCGACTGGTCGGTGACGGAATGGTCGTCGCCGGGTTGGTCGCCCTCGGCTCGCCCCGCACCGGCCCGCTCGACGTAGGGCCGGTCGGCGCTCGGCCGGTCGAGGCTGGATCGGGCACCCACCATCGGGTACTCGGCGGTCTCCGGGCCACCGGCTGCCGCCGCCATGACCGCGGCGGCGGCGAGGTCGGCCACCCGCTTCGCCTCGCGCTGCACCCGGGCGCGTACCTCCTTGGCGTGCCGCTCGGCGGAGTCTCCGGCCCGACGGGCCTCCTCCAGCCGGGCGTTCTCGGCGGTCAGGTCCCGGCGGACCTCGCTGAGCCGTTGCTGCATGCGCGACAGCTCGTTCTCCAGCGTCTCGCCCTCCTGCTGGATCTCGGCGAGCTGCTGGCGGGCGGTGTCCAGCTCGGCGTGCAGCTCCTCGGCCTCCTGGCGGCGCTCCCCGATCTCCTGCTGGAGGGCGGTGAGTTGCTCCTGGTGACTGGCAGCCTGCTCGTCGGCCCGGTTACGCAGCTCGGTCACGTGCTGCTGGGCCTCGGCCAGCAGCGCGGCGATCTGCTGCTCGGTCGCGCTGCGCTGCTCGGCGAGCTCCTGCTCGGCGGCGGCCTGCTGCTCGGCGATGTCCTGCTCGGCGGCGGTCCGCCGCTCGTTGACCTCCCGCTCCACGTTGGCCTGCCACTGGGCCATCTCCTGCTGGTTCTTGGAGCGGGCCGACTGGAGTTCCTGCTGGATCTGGGTGCGGGCCGACTTCATCAGCGCGTCGGCGGCGACCCGGGTCTGGTTGAGCTGCTGGGCGCTCTGCTCGGTGATCCGTTTCGCCTCGTGCTGGGCGCGCTCGTGGGCGGCCTCACCGTCGGCGCGCAACTGCTCGGCGTGCTCGCGGATCGCGGTCAGCTCGGCCTCGGCCAGGGTGCGCCGCTCCTCGTGCGCCTGCTCCTGTTCGGAACGTCGGGTCGCCAGCTCCTCGGACAGGTCCTGCCGTGCCTGCGCAGCCCGCTCCCGGGTGTCGGTGAGGATCCGCTCCGACTCGCTGCGCAGCTCGTTCGCCCGGTCGGTGGCCGACTCGATGATCATCGCGGCCTGCTTGTCGGCGAGCGTCATGATCTCGGCGACCATCGGACCCAGGTCGTGGATCGAGGCACGGTCCACCTGCACTGGTTGCTCCCGCATCTCGGCCAACTCGGTGCGCAACCGCTGCACCTCGGCGGTCAACTCCCGGACCCGGACCGCGGAGCGGCCGTGCTCGCCGCTCAGCATCGCGATCTGACCGTCGAGCTGCTCCAGGTGCCGGTCCACCTGGCGTTTGTCATAGCCGCGCAGGGCGAGCTCGAAGCTCGGCCGCGAGGCCGCATCGTCGCGTGCTGCGTGCGGCTCAGCGCCGATGGACATGCACCATCCTCCGTACGATCGGGGGCGTGAGGGTCGGCGGTCGCCTGCCCCGCGGGCCGTCAGTGTGGCGCAACGCTACCGCCGAGGCCACCGCATGCGAAGTCCCGCCCCACCACGTCTCGTATCGCCGCCCGGCGGTGCCCCGATCCCGCGCCGATCATGGCCTTCTGGTGCCGGAATGGCGGTGGTCCGCCACCTTTGTCACCGACCACAAGGCCACGATCGACGCGGCTCGACCCGGCTAACGGCGACGGGCCAGCAGGACCGCGTCGTGCAGGGTGAGGGGCTGGCCGTCGGGGTCGGTGCCCGGACGGGGGCGGGCCTCGGCGGTCAGCACCTCCCAGCGGGTCGGGTCCAGGGTGGCGGCCACGTCCTCCGCGGTGAACATCATGTCCGGCATGTGCATCCGGCGCGCCGACGTCCACAGATCTGACGGGTGGTGCCCGACGATCAGCAGAACACCTCCCGGCGCCACCGCCTCGGCCAACCGGGCGAACAACTCCCGCCGCTGCACCGGGGGCAGGTGCATGAACTGTGCGGACACCAGGTCGTACGCCTGCTCGGCCGGTGGCTTGTCGCGCAGGTCGGCGTGGGTGAACTCGATCCGGTCGCCGACGCCGACGGTGTCGGCGTGCGCGGCGGCCCGGTCCAGCGCGGTGGTGGAGATGTCCACCGCCGTCACCCGCCAGCCCCGCTCGGCCAGCCACACCGCGTCGGCGCCCTCACCGCTGCCCACGTCCAGCGCTCGCCCCGGGGCCAGGTCCGCGACCTCGGCGACCAACTGCGGGTTCGGCCGGCCGCTCCACACCGAGGGCCGGGACTGGTAGCGCTCCTCCCACGCCGGCTCCTCGAACGCCGTGGCCACCACCTGCCGGTACGCGGCCACCGCCGCACGGGTGTCCTCGGCGATGAGGTCGGCGTTGATCGCCGCCGCGGCGGTCAGGCCGGCGGCGGCGGACGTGATCACCTGGCTGCGGATGTCGGCAACGTTGCCGGCCACCCAGACGCCCGCAACGCTCGTCGCGCCGGTGGGGTCGGCCGGGATCTGGGCACCGATGACGTGCTCACCCATCGTCACCACCTCGGGGGCGAGGCCCAGCCCCACCAGCAGGCCGGCGCGGGGAGTCAGCCGCGTCGCGACCACCACCGCGTCCAGCGCCACCACCCGGCCGTCGGCCAGCCGTACGCCGGTCAGCGCGTCCTCGGTCACCTCGAGCGCGGCGACCGGGCCCGGCACCACCGCCATGCTGCGGGCGGCGAGCCGCTCGGCGGTCTCCGCGTCCGGCGCCGGGGCGTCGTGCAGCAGGAGCAGCACGCTGGGGCTCCACTGTCGCCACATCTCGGCCTGGTGCACGGCCAGCGGACCGGTCGCCAGCACGCCGATGCGCCGGTCCCGGACCTCCCAGCCGTGGCAGTACGGGCAGTGCAGCACGTCGCGCCCCCACCGCTGGGCCAGGCCGGGCACGTCGGGCAGTTCGTCGGTCAGCCCGGTGGTCACCAGCAGCCGACGGGCCCGCACCGAACTCCCGTCGTCGAGGTCGAGCCGGAACCCGTCGTCGTCGCGGGTCGCGGCGTCCACCCGTCCGGCGCGGAACTGCCCGCCGTACCCGGCGACCTCGGCCCGCCCGGCGGCGAGCAGCTCGCCCGGCGGCGTTCCCTCCCGTCCCAGGTAGTTGTGCACATGGCCGGCGGGCGCGTTGCGCGGCTCGCCGGCGTCGATCACCAGCACGGACCGTCGCGCCCGGCTCAGCGCCAGGGCTCCGCTGAGCCCCGCGGCGCCGCCGCCCACCACCACCACGTCGTATGTCTCGTCCACAAATATCTCCCTAGCACCTTGTCGGCTGAGCCCACCATCCGTCGCCGCCGGCCAACTGGCAACTATTCTTGCCGTTATGGCAAACGAGGACACTGCCGCGCTGGCGGCCGTCGGCCCACGGCTGCGCGCCCTGCGCCACCAGCGCGGGACCACGCTGACCCAGCTCGCCGACCTGACCGGCATCTCGGTGAGCACCCTGTCCCGGCTGGAATCCGGCAGTCGTCGGCCCACCCTGGAGCTGCTGCTCCCGCTGGCCCGTGCCTACCAGGTGGCGTTGGACGAGCTGGTGGACGCGCCGGCCACCGGCGACCCCCGGGTACGCCCCAAGCCGATCGTCATGCACGGCATCACGTTCCTGCCGCTGACCCGCCGACCGGGTGGCCTGCAGGCGTTCAAACAGATCTTCCCGCCGGATCCGACGGCCGGGGGGCGGACCCCGCAGACCCACGAGGGGTACGAGTGGCTCTACGTGCTCTCCGGCCGACTGCGCCTGCTGCTCGGCGACCGCGACCTGACCCTGAGCCCGGGCGAGGTGGCCGAGTTCGACACCCGCGTCCCGCACCTCGTCCTCAACCCCGGGCCGGGCACCGCCGAGGCCCTCAGTCTCTTCGGGCCGCAGGGGGAGCGGCTGCACGTCCGAGCCCGCCCCGCCACCGCCGCTGACTGACCCGGGATCGGCGAGACAATATTTCCCGGCCACCGGGCCCCCGACCTCGGCGAACGGACGCCGAGCGTCCGCTGAGCAGGGATTTCCAGGTTTTCTGCAAGGTTTGTCCAAGACCCGCGGCCCAACCTTTCGACACGGGGCACGCCGGGTGCCGGAGACGCGAGACGTCTCCGCACCCGGGCGTGCCGGGTGAAGAGCACCCACATCCGACTTCAACTGGGGAAGCCGGATAACCGCAGTGTCGAAAGGGACGGACATGACCGAAGAGACCGTGCAGATCTCGGCCGACGAGCTGATGGCGGGCTATGCCGCCTACGCCTCCGCGGAGGACCTCTCGATCGCGACCGACGACGGCGCGCCCGGGTTCACGCCGGCGACGATCAGCATCACCACCACGCTGACGTCGACGCCGACCTGGGTCACCGCCTGCTGAGCCGGCCCGGCAGTGTCGGGCGACTGAGTTGACGGGTGTGGGTGCGGCGGCCAGCCGCCGCACCCACACCACCCCTCGACCCACCGTTTCCGGCCGACCGGCCACCCCCTCGCACGTCCCGGCGGCGCAACGACCGCTGGCATCCGCCGACCGCCTGGCGTCGGTCGATCTCATGTTTGGAGCTGACAATGGGTAACGCTCGCGGCGGGATCGCGTCGGCGCCACCGGACACCCTGCCGGTGGTGAACGCGCACCTGGCGAAGCTCGGTCTCGGCGTACTGCAACCGGACGGGGTCACCTCCTACCGGGGCCGTAACACCAACTGGGCGGGGACCACCGACATCGGCGTGGGTGTCTTCGTCAAGCGCCTGTGGGGCAGCGCCGAGCAGTGTGCGCTGCGGATGCGGCGGATGCGGAGTTTCGACGACGTCATGGCGAACGCCGGGCTGCGGACACCCCGGACCATCGCGGCCCTCCCCGACGACGGCCTGGTGATCAGCGAACTGATCAGCGGTGCGCAGACCTCGGCCGATGTCGCCCGCGCCGACGGGTTCACTCTCGACATGGCGCGCCAGGCCGGGGCGATCATCGGCCGCCTGCACCGCTGCGTCGACTACGGCGAGTTGGACCAGTCCCTACCTCCGCTGCCACCTGAGGCGATGTGTGACGTCGTGAGCATGGAGTTCTACCTGTCGGTCACCGCCGCCGAGCTGGCGTTCTGGCGGCTCATGCAGTCCGACCCGCTGTTGTGCGAGGTGCTTGTGGCGCTGCGGAAACGCCAGGCCGGGGCGGCGCGGGTGCCCGCGCACTGCGACCTGCGGCTGGACCAGTTCCTCGTCGACGGGGACCGGTTGATGCTCACCGACGGCGAGGAGTTCCGGCTGGCCGACCCGGCGTGGGATGTCGGTGCCTTCGCCGGTGAGTGGCTCTTCCAGGCGGTGACCGGGCTGGTTGACGCGGAACGGCAGCAGACCCTGGCCGAGGACCCGCTGACTCACGAGGAGGTGATCCGGATGGGCTCGGCCCGGCTCGCCGAGCGTCGTCCCAATACCGCGGCCTTCTGGGCGGCCTATCGGGACGTCCGCCCCGAGGCCGACGATCAGCTCGCCGTCCGTGCCACGGCCTTCGCCGGATGGCACCTCATGAACCGGGTCCTGGCCAATGCCGAACGCAGCGCCCGTCTGACCGCGCCCCTGCGGGCCGCCGTCGGAGTCGGCCGCCAGGCACTACAGGATCCGCAGCGCTTCGTCGCCGCTCTCGGACTCGGAGGCCGGCCATGATCGACGTGACAGGCGTGCTGAGCGACCGACTCGTGACGGCTCTGCGCGACGTGGAGGTCGCCGACGGTGCCCTCAGTGCGCGCATCGGTGCCGCCCAGTTCAGCGAGACGGATTCCGTCAAACTGCGTGGCGAGCTGAGCCGCCGCCTCTACGAGGTGCTGCACGCGGCCCGCCCAGAGTTGGACGGGCCGCCACCCTCCAGTTTCCGCGACCCGGCCGTGGAGGCGGTTCTCGGGCGGGCCACGCCGCACCGGCACACCCGCGCGGCTGTCCTCTCACTCGGCCGTGACTCCGACGACGGAGAGCGCGCCGCCGTGGTGTGGGAGGGCATGCGGGTGTGGCTGCCGAAAGCGGCGCTGGCCGACGGCGAGGCGACCGGCGGTGACACCGTGCTGGTGCGGGTTCCGGCCACCCGCCCCGCCATCTCGCCTGGTTTCCTCTACGTGCACGGACCGAACCGGTCCGCTGCCGCCACCGGGCCGGTGCTGCGGCTGTACATCCACCTCGAACGGCTCGGGGCCGCGCCCGAGGTGTGGCGGCGCGTGCTCACCGCGCTCAACGACAGCGGCGTGCCGTATCAGGCAAAGGTCAGCTCGTCGCCGCTGTTGTATCCGCGCAAGGACGCTCTCGTGGTCTACCTGGGTCCCGGCGCCTGGGAGGCGGCCGAGGTGGTGCGCGATGTCGCCGACGAGTGCGGCCACCTGATCGGCGTCGGCACCTCGCCGTACGCGCACCAGATCGCGCCGGGGGTGGCCGTCGCTTTCGAGCCGGCCGACACCCGCCCGGGTCGCGACGGTCTCAGCTTCGGCCAGCACCGTTGCGCTGCCGTGGCAGAGGCGCTGGTGGCGCACGCCCTCGGCCGGGCCGTCTCCCGTGCGGAGGCGCTGCACGCGTCGTTCGTCAGCGCCGGGATCGACCCGTCGGCTCCGGCCCGCAACCTCGACTCGCCGGACGTGGCCTCGCTCGGGCTCGTCGCTCGACCGCAGGGACGGTGGGCATGACCGCGCCGCCGACCGTCATCCACCCGGTGGGGACACGATCATGATGCCTCCGCTGCCGCAACCGCCGCCGTTCCGGGCCGCTCGGGTGGTGTTCCTGGGCACCGGTGCGCTCAGCGTGGCGCACCTGCCGTTCTGGCTCACCTGGATGGCGAACGCGTACCCCGACGTCGAAGTGCGGCTGCTCCTCACACCGAGCGCCGACCGTTTCGTGTCCCGGGTGGCCCTGAGTCCGATCGTCGGCGCTCCGGTCGAGTTGGATGTCTGGCCGGCGGAGCCGACGGTCGGGGCACGGCACGCCGAACTCAACGAATGGGCGCAGACGTTCATCGTCTTCCCGGCGACGCTGAGTTTCGTCGGCCGCTTCGCTGTCGGACTGGCCGACTCGCCCACGCTGTTGGCGATGCAGTGCACGACCGCTCCGGTGGTGCTCGCACCGTCGCTGCCGCCCGGAGGCTTCGAGTCGGTGGCGTACCGCCGCCACCTCGCCGACCTCGCCGAGCGCCGCAACGTCGCGGTCGTACCTCCGGTTGTGGGCAGGAGCAGCACGACTGGCCGGATGGACGCCCACGCGGCCGCGGCGCTGCCGCTCGTCTTCGCCGCCGCGCAACGGTTGCGGGAGGAGCTGGAATGACGCCCGACCCCGCTCGTGAACTGGTGCGGCGGACGGTGTCCGGGCACCTGGTGACCGCGGTGTTCCAGACCGCCGCCGGAGTCCTGTGGCTACGCTCGCCGGGGCCGTGGCGTACGAGCGAATTCCGGACGGTGCCAGCGGACACGGCTACCGCGCTGCGCGCGCTGTCCGGGCGGCACCTCGACCTGGTGGTCGGTGAGCCGCTCGGTGGGGGTCTGCTGTACCGGGTGCCGTCCAGCCGCCCGTGCCTCGATCTGCTCTCGTCGATGCCGACCGCCGCACAGTGGACGCGAATCGCCGAGACCCTCACCGTGGTCGGGCGCGGTCTGCGTGCGCTGCACGGTCTGTCGCCGGGCGGCCCGCACGCGCGACCGCTTGGCGCACAGCGACTGGCGACCTGGCTGCGCGGTGGCCCACAGAGTTGCGTGTCGGACCGGCTCGCGCGGGTGTGGCACGCCCGCCTCGGTGCTCGCCGCACGGCCCGGGTGCTGGACTGGTGCGACGAGCTCGACGCCGCCGGGCCGCGTGACGTCCTGTTGCAGGGCGGAGTGAGCATCGGGTCGCTTGTCGACGGCGCGGGGGGCCCGCCCGCGCTGCTGTGCGGTGAGGAGATCGCCACCGGCCGCCCCGAGTACGACCTCGGCTGGCTCTGCGGCGAGCTGCTCGAATGGCAACTCGCAGTGGGCGACATCGCCGACGTCGCAGCCGTCGAGGCGGCACGTCAGGCGGTGCTGCGCGGTTACGGCGACGGGATCGACCTCGACCTGATCCAGCGGGTGATGGTCCTGCGGATCGCCACCCACGCACACGACTTCGCCGCGTACGTCCGTTGGATCGATTCTCTTGCCACCCAACTCGACACCGTCGCCGATCTCGTCGATCGGCACAGTTAGGAGCCTGCGATGATTCTGAACCGGTACGACGAGAAGCTTGCCGGGGTCTACGACCAGATGTACCCGATCCAGCCGGACACCGATGCGGCTGTCGATTTCCTAGTCGATCTGTGCCCTCCGGAGGGCACGGTGCTGGAGTTGGGCGTCGGCACCGGCCGGGTCGCGATCCCACTCAGCCGACGCGGGCTCAAGGTGTTCGGCATCGACGCGTCCGAAGCGATGCTCGATGAGCTCAGGCGGCGTGATCCCGACGGTGCGGTCGTCGCCGAGTTGGGCGACTACATGGAGGTCGGCACCGGCCGCCAGCATGACCTGATCACCATGCTGCTCAACACGTTCTACACGGCCGTGACGAAGGAACAGCAGGTCGGCGTGCTCAAGCTGGTACGTGAGCAGTTGACGCCCGGTGGACGGTTCGTGGTCGAGGCGTTCGACCCCGCCGACTTCCACGCGATGCGGGATCCGCACACATCCGTGCGCCTGCTCGGTGACGAATCGGTCATGCTCGACAACCTGGTCGTGGACCGATCGCAGCAGATCATGTTGGGCTCGCACACCATCCTCGACGGTGGGAGGCCGCACACCACCCGGCACGTGGTGCGCTACGTGTTCCCGGCGGAACTCGACCTGCTGGGCGAACTGGCCGGCCTACGACGGGTCGACCGGTTCGGACACTGGGACCGCAGCCCCTACCACGCCGGCAGCAGCCGCTACATCAGCGTCTTCGTCCGGGACGACAACTAGCGTGTCGGCCGTTGTGGAGCGGTTGCCGGCGCGCCACCGCCGTCGCGTGGGGGTGAGGCGATGAGGCGCCTTCGGCTGGACAACGGCCTGCGGGTGGTGCTCGCGCGGGCCGCGCACGCCCCGATCGTCGCCGTCGCGGTGCACTACGACGTGGGTTTCCGCTCCGAACCGCCGGGGCTCGGCGGCTTCGCGCACCTGTTCGAGCATCTGATGTTTCAGGGCGCCGACGGCGTGGACGTCGACAACCACCTCCACCTCGTCGAGGCGTGTGGCGGTTCGGGCAACGCCACCACCCAGCCCGACTTCACCGAGTACTTCCAGATCGTGCCGGCGCACGCCATCGAGCGCGTCCTCTTTCTCGAGGCCGCTCGGATGCGTGCGCCACGGCTGACCGCCGAGGCGCTGCGCGTGCAGACCGCTGTCGTGCGGGAGGAGATCCGGACGAATGTCCTCGCCCGACCCTACGGCGGGTTCCCGTGGACGAGGCTGCCGTCGGTGCTCTACCGGACGCATGCCAACGGGCACGACGGGTACGGCGACGTCGCGAACCTGGAGCGCGCCACCGTCGCCGACTGTCACGATTTCCACGATCGCTACTACGCGCCGACCAACGCGGTGCTGACGATCGTCGGGGCGTTCGACGAGGCCGAGGTGCTGCGGGCGGTCCAGCGGCACTTCGGCGTCCTCGCCGCGCGTCCGCGCCCACCGGTGCCGAACCACGCGGAGCCGGCGTCGCGTGAGGATCGCGTCGGTGAGCAGCACGACCCGACCGCGCCGCTGCCCGCGTTGGCGGTGGGCTACCGGCTGCCGCCGGCCACCCAGCTCGACCGGTACGTGGCCGCGATGCTGCTGGCCTGCGTGCTGGGGCGTTCCGAACACGGTGTCCTCAGCCGGCGCCTGGTGGTGCGGGAACAGGTCGCGCTGGCACTGCGCGTCCGCTGTGGCCTGTTCGCACCGATGCAGGCCCGCGACCCCGACACCTTCTCGGTCGTGCTCACCCACCGACGCACAGTGGACCCGGGGTACCTGCTCGACGCCGTGGACGAGGCGTTGGCCGGGATTGCCGCCGGTGGCCCGATCGAGGACGAGGTGGACACCGCCCGTCGGCAGTTGCGGCTCGGCATCTGGCGGGCCGACGAGGATCTGGTGAAACGGGCCCGCCGGATTGGGGGCTACGAGGTGTTGTTCGGCAGGCCGGAGCTGATCGACGAGGTGCCGGCCCGGCTGGCGACGGCGGGGGGCGCGGACGTGGCTGCCGCCGCCGCGGGGCTGCGCGCCGCGACCCGGGGGGTCCTGCGTCTGGTTCCGGAGGCGTCGTCGTGACCATTCCGGTGCCGCCGCTTCGTGCCCAGGTCCGTGTCGACCTGCCGCCGCTGGCCTCGTGCACGCTGCCGAACGGGCTGCGGGTGTGCGTCGCGCACACCCCCTGGTCGCCCACCGTCGAGCTGGCCCTGGCGCTGCCGACGCGGGCTGTCGCCGCCCGCGTGGCGACAGTGGCGGTTATCGGCGATGTGGTGGTCCGGCGCACCGACTGCCGCGACGGCGCTGGCCTCGCGGCGCTGCTGGGCCGGTACGGCGCCGCCGTACGGGGTGCCGGCGACGGCACCTGGTGCGACCTGCACGCGTCCCTTGCCGCCGACGACCTGCCCCTGGTGCTGGGCCTGGTCGCGGAGATGGTCCGCAGCGCGCCACCGGACGCCGACGCCGTCGGTGCGTCGGTGCGGCGGGTGCGGGCGGCGGTGTCGCCGTTGCGCGCGCAGCCGCAGATCGCCGTGCGGCAGCTGCTGCGCCAGCGGCTCTACGGCCCGGACGCACCGGCTCTGGTGCCGTCCGACGAGGCATACCGTGCCGTGACGGCCACCGAGGTGGCCGAGCTGTGGCCGGTGGTCGTCCAGCCGGGCCTCGGTTGTCTCGTGGTGGCCGGGCCGCAGGACCCGGATCTGGTCCTGGCGGAGGTCCGGCGCCACTTCGCCGACTGGCGGGCCCACCCGAGCCCGCCGGTGGTGGGCCACCAGCCCACCGGCGCCCGGGGAGTGCAGGTCGTGGTGACGCCCACCTCCGCGCAGGCGTCGCTCGTGCTGGCGGCACCGGCGGTGTCCCACGACGACCCACGACATCCCGCGCTGCTGCTGGCGAACTGTCTGTTCGGCGGCTATTTCTCCGCGCGCCTGTCGCGGGTGTTGCGGGAACGCGAAGGGTTGGTCTATCGGGTCGATGCGCTGCTGGACGAGCACGTGGGCGACCAGTGGATCACGCTCAGCGCGGACGCCCCCGGCGCGGCCGTGCCGCTCGTCCTGGCCTCCCTGCGTGGGCAGCTCGCGGGACTGGCGAGCAGACCCCCGCGGGCGGCAGAGGTCGACGCGGCGCGGGAGTTCATGGTCGGTAGGTCCCTGATCCAGCTCGGGACGCAGGCCGGGATCGTCGCCGAGTTGCGCTCGGCGCTCATCCGGGGGCACACACCCGACCGGTTGTCGATCATGCCCGCCGCGCTGCGTGAGGTGAGCACGGCCGAGGTCCGCGCGGTGGCGGCCGACCTGTTCGATCCGGATCGATTCTGTGGCGTGGTCGCCGGGGCCCTCGACCCACGGGACAACCGGGGTCACCCCGTTGGACCCCCGGCCCCCAATGCCTGGTGACGGCGCGAGGGCCGGACCGGTTCCCCTCCGGTCCGACCCTCGCGATCATTCCGCGCTAGGCGCGGGCCCTACGCTGCCGGACGACCAGCAGCAGTGCGGCGCCGAGGAGCACCGCCAGCACGCCGGCAGTCATCCAGCCGCCCATCGGGAACGACTCACCTGTCACCGGGAGCTTGCCCTTCACCGGAATGGTGATGGTGGACTCGGGGGACACCGGCGCCAGACCGTCCGGCGGGGTGCCGGTGGCCGTCGCGGTGTTGCGCAGCGAGCCGTGGTGGTAGTCGGCCTTGCTGACCGTGTACGTCGCCGTGCAGGTCACGGCGACGCCGGCCGCGAGGGTGACGGAGCCGTTCGGTGTCCGGTCCGGATCGCAGGTGATCGGGCCGAGGTTGGTCGCCGAGGCCGGGGAGGTCAGGGTGTCGGTGATCGTCACGCCGGTCAGCGTCACCTGGCCGGTGTTTGTCACCACGAACTGGAACGGCACGTGCTGGCCCGGACGGCTGATCTTGTCGGTGCTGCTCGACTTCACCACAGTGATCGCCGCGCCGCGAGTGGCCGCCACCTCGGCGGTGGCCGGTCCGGAGCGGACCGGGGTCGGCGGTTGCTGACCGGGAATGGTCGGCGGCGTACCGGCGGCGACGGCGGTGTTGGTGATCCGTCCGGCCGCGATGTCCGCCGCGGTGACGGTGTAGGTCGACGTGCAGGTGGTGCTTCCCCCGGCGGGCAGGGCAACGTCGCCGTTGGTCACCGGCGGCGTGCCGCAGGTGATCGCCCCGGGCGTGCCGGTGCCGGAGAAGTCGGTCTCGTCGACCGTCACCGCGCTCAGCGGGGTGTTGCCGGTGTTGCGCACCACGAACTGGTACGTGACCACGTCACCGGCGGCGGACACCACGCTGGGCGTCACCGACTTGGTGAGGGCGATCGCCGGGTGCGGGATCGGAATGTCCAACGGGGACGGTGACGAGACCGGCGGGGGCCCGAACGGTGGCGTGCCGGTGGCCGTGGCCACGTTGCGTAGCGACGAGCCGGTGAAGTCCTCCGCCGTCACGGTGTACGAGGTTCGGCACTGGATGGAGGCACCGGGCGACAGCGTCACGTCGCCGTTCGGGATGTCCTGCGGACCGCAGGTGATCAGCCCGAGCACGCCGCGCTCGGACGGCGGCAGCACCGTGTCGTTGACGGTGACCCCGGTGAGCGTGAAGCCGCCGGTGTTGATCACCAGGAAGGTGTACGGCACCTGCTGTCCCGCTGCGGCGATCGCAACGGTGGTCGACGACTTGATCACCTCGATGGCGGCGGTGAGCCCGACCTGCGGGATGGTCAGTGTCGACGGAGGCGAGTCGACCGGCGTACCCCCGCCCGGGGGCGTGCCGTGTGCGGTCGCGACGTTCGTGACCCCGTCGTTGTCCAGGTCGGCCTGGGTGACTGTGTACGTGGCGGTGCAGGTGGTGCTCGCGCCCGGCGCGAGGGTGGTGACAGCGCAGGTGATCGGGCCGAGGTTGGCGTTCGACGACGGCGGGGTCTGCACGTCCGTGACGGTGACGTCTGTCAGCGTGAGCCCGCCGGTGTTGACCACGTGGAACCGGTACGGAACCTGCTGTCCGACCATGTTGAGCGCCACGGTCGTGGATGTCTTCACGACCTGGATGGCGGCGACGATCCCGGCGTCCGGGATGGTCAGTGTCGACGGTGGCGAGTCGATCGGCGTACCCCCGCCCGGGGGTGTGCCGTGCGCGGTGGCGACGTCGGTGACCCCGTTGTTGTCGAGGTCGGCCTGGGTGACCGTGTACGTGGCGGTGCAGGCGGTGAACTCACCGGGGGCCAGGGTGGTGGCCGGGCAGGTGATCGGGCCGAGGTTGGCGTTCGACGACGGCGGGGTCTGCACGTCTGTGACGTTCACCGCGGACAGCGTCACGGTGCCGGTGTTGGCCACCAGGAACCGGTAGGGCACCTGCTGCCCGACGGTGTTGATCGACGTGGTGGTGGACGACTTGAGGATCGAGATCGACTGGATCAGGTCGCCCGCCGGGATGATCAGCGCCGACGGCGCCGAGTCGATCGGGGTGTCACCGCCGGCCGGTGTGCCGTGCGCGGTGGCGGTGTCGGCGACCTCGTCGTTGTCGAGGTCGGCCTGGGTGACCGTGTACGTGGCGGTGCAGGTGGTGCTCGCACCCGGGGCGAGGGTCGTGGCGGCGCAGGTGATCGGGCCGAGGTTGGCGTTCGACGACGGCGGTGTCTGCACGTCCGTGACGTTCACGCCGTTGAGCGTCACGCCGCCGGTGTTGGCGACCAGGAACCGGTACGGCACCTGCTGCCCGACCGACGTGATCGTCGTGGTGGTGGACGACTTGACGAGCGAGATGCCGGGGACGACCACGTCACTCGGGATGGTGAGCGTCGCCGGCGGCGACTGGACGGGGGTACCGCCGCCGGGCGGTGTGCCCTGCGCGGTCGCGCTGTCTCGAACGGAGCCGAAGTCCAGATCCGCCTGGGTGACCGTGTACGTGGCGGTGCAGGTCGTGGTCGCGCCCGGGGCGAGGGTGGTGACCGGGCAGGTGATTGGGCCGAGGTTGGCGTTCGACGACGGCGGGGTCTGCACGTCGGTGACGCTCACGTCGGTGAGGGTGAACCCGCCGGTGTTGACGACGTGGAACTGGTACGGGACCTGCTGCCCGACAGTCGTGATCGTCGTGGTGATGGAGGTCTTCAGGATCGCGATGGTGGCGACCAGGCCGCTCTCCGGGATGGTGAGCGTCGCGGGCGTCGAGTCGACAGGCGTGCCGCCGCCGGGTGGCGTGCCGTGCGCGGTGGCGACGTTTGTCACGCCGTCGTTGTCCAGGTCGGCCTGAGTCACTGTGTAGGTGGCGGTGCACAGGGTCTGCGCGCCGGGCGCGAGGGTGGTGGCGGCGCAGGTGATCGGGCCGAGGTTGGCGTTCGACGACGGCGGCGTCTGCGCGTCGGTGACGTTCACGCCGGTCAGGGTGAGCCCACCGGTGTTGAGCACGTGGAACTGGTACGGGACCTGCTGCCCGACAGTGGTGATCGAGGTGGTGGTGGACGTCTTCATGATGGCGACCGATGCGACCAGGCCCGCCTCGGGGATGGTGAGCGTCGACGGCGGCGAGGTGACAGGCGTACCGCCGCCCGGCGGTGTGCCCCGCGCGGTGGCGACGTTTGTGACGCCGTTGTTGTCCAGGTCGGCCTGGGTGACGGTGTACGTCGCGGTGCAGGTGGTGCTCGCGCCGGGCGCGAGGGTGGTGACCGGGCAGGTGATCGGGCCGAGGTTGGCGTTCGACGACGGCGGTGTCTGCACGTCGGTGACGGCCACGTCGGTGAGGGTGAGCCCGCCGGCGTTGACGACCAGGAACCGGTACGGCACCTGCTGCCCGACCGAGGTGATCGACGTGGTGGTGGACGACTTCACCACAGTGACGGCGGCGGCGAGCGGTTCCGCCGGGATGGTCAGGGTCTGCGGTTCGGAGACGACCGGGGGACCGGTGGGCGGCGAGCCCTGGACGGTGGCCACGTTTGTGACACCGTCGTTGTCCAGGTCGGCCTGGGTGACGGTGTAGGTGGCCGTGCAGACGGTCTGCGCCCCGGGCGCGAGGGTGGTCGCCGCGCAGGTGATCGGCCCGAGATTGGCGTTCGACGAGGGCGGGGTCTGCGTGTCGGTGACCGAGATGTTGGTGAGCGGGACGCCGCCGGTGTTGACCACGTTGAACGAGTACGGAACCTGTTGGCCCACGCTGGTGATCACCGTGGTGGTCGACGACTTGATCAGGTCGATGTCCGCCGGCGTGCCTCCGGCGCAGGAGAGTGTGGTGCTGAACGGGAAGTAGTGGATCTCGCCGCCGCGGTGGTCGAGCGTGCGGGTGATGACGCTGCCCTCGGTGTTGCTTGCGGAGAGGTCGGTGAGGCTGGCGTTGGGGGCGTAGATGGTGCCCTCGACGGTGGCCGCGTTCGGGGTGAGGGTGAGCGCGGTGGCGGTCGGGAAGTTGAACAGCACGTAGCGCGCCTGCGGCCCGCCGATCCCGGCGAAGTTCGGGGCGGTCCAGGCGAACGTGTTGCCGACCCCGCTGGTGTCCACGTTGACGAGCAGCGGGGTGTCGGCGGCGGGTTGGCTGGCGAAGGTCAGGATCTGGATGTTGGACAGGTCCGCCGCGCTCAGGTTGAGCACGTTCGTGACGCCCGGCGTCAGCGTGACCACGGCGTTGCTGCCCGGTGGGATCGGTCGGGGCAGGACGTCGCCGTTGGGCGTGCGCAGCACCACCGTGTTGTCGCAGGTGGCCAGGCTGGCGGTGGTGCCGCGGAAGGCGGTGAAGGCGGCCCCGAAGTTGATCGGCGAGGTCGGCCCGACGCTGGGCACCGGCTGCCTGGTGACCAGCTCGACCCGGGGCGACGCGTCGTAGTCGTTCGCCGGCAGGATCCGGGTGTTGACCTGGGCGCCGTTGTTGTCGGTGTCGCGGACGAAGGTGCCGGTCAGGTCGCCGACCTTGGCGTAGCCGTTGGAGAGCACCTGGAGGCGGCTGCCGCCGACGCTGCCGGCGAAGTTCACCCGTCCACCCACGACAAGGGCGCTCGGGTTGGCGTCGCCGGGTACGACGAAGGAGCCGGCGGTAGCCCCGGCGAGCTGGTAGGTGCCGAAGGTGAGGTCGCCGCCGACGGCGAGGGTGCCCTCGTTCTCGTCGCTGACCACATTGGCGTTGCCCTCGGTCATCACCCCGAAGCTCAACGCCTCGGCGACCGGGTCGACCGGCCCGACGGCCTCGGCCGCGACCAGTCGCTGGTTCAACGGGGGTTGGGCTGGCACCGGTGCCAGCAGGGCGTTGACGGCCAGCACGCCGCCGACGGCGGCCAGCGCCGCAGCCCGTGACCTGCGACTACCCCACGACGAAATCCTCATCACGCCCCCGTTGGTTCGCATGTGCCAGGGGAGCGTATAGGGGTAAAAGAGGGATTAAGAGGCTTTTGTCCGCTTAGTGAGCTGGCAGGTCATGTCCGAGGCTGGCCGCGAGGGCCGGACCGGTTCCCCTCCGGTCCGGCCCTCGCGCGCTCACACCAGGCCAGATGTCACCCCTTGTGCTTCTCCTGGCACGGCACGCAGAAGCGCACGTGCGGGAGGACTTCGAGGCGCTCGGCCGGGATTCTCTCGCGGCACCTCTCGCAGGCGCCGTAGCTACCATCCGCGATCCGGCTCAGCGCACCGGTGATCTGCTCGAGGTGGCGGCGGGTGGCCACCAGCAGAGCGGCGTGGTTGTGGGCCTCGCCCGGGTCGCCGGTGTCCGCGTTGAGTTCGGTCAGTTCCCGTAGCCGCGCCGTCTGCGTAGCGAAGTCGTCCGCCAGGGACGCTCGTAGATCAGCCAGCCAACCGTGCTCGACAGCGCGTTGATCGGTGCTCATGGTCTACCCCTCAGAAAGAACGGGAAAAAGAAAAAGGGCCGAAGCCTGAGTAGCTTCGCCCTGCGGTCGTTCTGGGATGCAACGATTCCGCGGGAGGGCCTCGGCCGGTGCGCGCCGGGCGCGACGTCGCGCGCGGGGGCACGATGTACAGAGCGCCGACAACCGGCACCCCCATGCACGCCTTGCCGCGCGCAGCCGTCGCGACGCGGGCAGCACCGCCAGCCGTCACGTCAGTGACGGCTGGCGAGCGGAAGGTCACCCACGGCATGCCCCCACCATAGGGCGGCGAACGCCCCGAAGCCAACGGCCCCTGATCGATGATCAGCATCGGGACAGGCGATGGCATCTCGGGCGGCATCGGACTTCTGAGCACGGTCGAGGCACGAGTCCGGTGCCGCGTTGCCAGCACGCTCGGCTCGATCACCGGACAACGTCGAACTGTGGACGCGGTACCTCCGTGTTTATGATCGACGACCCCGACCGGGGACGGCCGCTCTTTCGGCCGGGAGCAAGAGGTGAGGTGCGCGACGGTGATCCGCGAGGCGTACGCCTGCTGGGTGCGCGAGCCCGGCACGGCCGAGATCCGGCCGGTGTCGCTGCCGACGCCCGGCCCCGACGAGGTGCTGGTCCGGGCCCGCTACTCCGGGGTCAGCCGGGGCACCGAGACGCTTGTCTTCGCCGGCCGGGTGCCCACCGACCAGTACGCCGCGATGCGCGCGCCCTTTCAGGAGGGTGACTTCCCCGGCCCGGTGAAGTACGGCTACCTCAGCGTCGGCGAGGTCGAACAGGGCCCGCCGGAGCTGCTCGGGCGCACGGTGTTCTGCCTGCACCCGCACCAGAGCGCGTACGTCGTGCCGGCCACCGCCGTGGTGCCCGTGCCAGACGGCGTGCCGCCTGCGCGGGCGGTGCTCGCCGGCACTGTGGAGACCGCTGTCAACGCGCTGTGGGACGCCGCGCCGCTGGTCGGCGACCGGGTCACCGTCATCGGCGCGGGCATGGTGGGCTGCTGCGTCGCCGCCCTGCTCGCCCGGTTTCCCGGCGTGCAGGTCGAACTCGTCGACGTCGACGCCCGCCGTGCCGGGGTGGCTGGCGCGCTCGGCGTCGGGTTCGCCCAACCAGCCGACGCGAGCGGCGACCGGGACCTGGTCGTGCACGCCAGCGCCACCGGCGCCGGCCTGCAACAGGCCCTGGACCTGCTCGCGCCGGAGGGCACGGTCATCGAGCTGAGCTGGTACGGCGACCGCCCGGTGCAGGTGTCGCTCGGCGGGTCGTTCCACTCCGGCCGGCTCACCGTACGCAGCAGTCAGGTCGGCATGGTCGCTCCCGCCCGGCGGGGACGGCGCAGTTACACCGACCGGCTGGCGCTCGCCCTGGACCTGCTCGACGATCCGGCCTTCGACGCGCTGATCACCGGCGCGTCTCGGTTCGCGGAGCTGCCGGACGTGCTCGCCAGACTGAGCGCGGGCGACCTGCCCGCGCTCTGCCACCTCATCACCTACGACGACGGGGAGTGACAGTGTTCAGCGTGACCGTTCGGGATCACATGATGATCGCCCACAGTTTCCAGGGTGAGGTCTTCGGACCCGCCCAACGCCTGCACGGGGCGACGTTCGTGGTGGACGCGACGTTCCGCCGTGCCGACCTGGACGCCGACGGCATCGTGGTCGACATCGGCCTGGCCACCGAGCAGCTCCGGGCCGTGCTGGGTGAGCTGACCTACCGCAACCTCGACGACGAGCCGGCCTTCGCCGGGGTGAACACCACCACCGAGGTGCTGGCCCGCACGGTCGCGGACCGGCTGGCCGAGCGGGTGCACGCCGGCCAGCTTGGCGCGGGCGCACGCGAGCTGGCGGGCATCACCGTCACCCTGCACGAGTCGCACGTCGCCTGGGCGAGCT
This sequence comes from Micromonospora sp. NPDC023888, assembly GCF_040639415.1. Lineage (NCBI taxonomy): Bacteria > Bacillati > Actinomycetota > Actinomycetes > Micromonosporales > Micromonosporaceae > Micromonospora > Micromonospora sp. NPDC023888. Next base: position 46,763 of record NZ_JBEZZW010000031.1, read on the forward strand.
ACGAGCGGTCACTGTGATCGATGCGGGCCGGGCGGCGCCCTCCGCCGGCTCGGGTGGCACCGGCCGTACGGTGCACGTCGTCCTGCCCGGCGACATCGACGATCCGGCCACGCCCAGTGGCGGCAACACCTACGACAGGCGCGTCTGTGCCGGGCTCGGCGACAGTGGCTGGACGGTGCACGAGCACGCGGTGCCCGGGGCCTGGCCGAGCCCCGAGCCGGCCGATCGGGCGGCACTTGCCGCGGTGCTCACCGCCGCGTCCGACGACGCGGTGGTGCTGCTCGACGGTCTGGTCGCCTCGACCGTGCCGGACCTGCTCACCCCGCACGCCCGCCGGTTGCGCCTGGTCGTCCTCGTGCACATGCCGCTCGACGACGACGCGGAGGGCCGGGCGCTGGCCGCCGCGCGGGCCGTCGTCACCACGAGCGAGTGGACCCGCCGCCGCCTGCTGCTGCGCCATGCGCTGCGCCCCGACCGCGTCCGGGTCGTGCCGCCGGGGGTGACGGCCGCTCCGCTGGCGCCTCCCGGCTCGACCGCCGGGGACCGGCTGCTCTGCGTGGCCGCCGTCACCCGCCACAAGGGCCACGACGTGCTCGTCAACGCGCTGACGGTGCTGGCCGGGGTGCCCTGGACGCTCGTCTGCGCCGGCACGTTGACCCGGGAGCCCGAGCTGGTGCACCGGCTGCGCGACCAGCTTGTCGGCGCGGGCCTCGCCGACCGGGTTCGGCTGGCCGGCCCGCTGACCGGCGCTGCCCTCGACGCCGCGTACGCCGCCGCGGACCTGCTGGTGCTGCCCTCCCGGGGCGAGACGTACGGCATGGTCGTCACCGAGGCACTGGCCCGCGGCCTGCCGGTGCTGACCACCCGGGTGGGTGGCCTGCCCGAGGCGCTCGGCCGGACCGCCGACGGTGACCTGCCGGGGCTGCTGGTGCCACCTGATGATCCGGCCGCTCTGGCCGGCGCGCTGAGCCGGTGGTTGGGCGACGACGTGCTGCGGGCCCAACTGCGGTTGGCGGCACTCGCCCGGCGCCACACCCTGACCGACTGGACGGTGACGGCAGCGTCGCTGGCCGCTGTGCTGGAGGAGGTGGCGGAATGACCGTCGAGGAGACCCTGCCGTTCGCCGACTGGTTGCGGTTGCGGGAGCCGGCCGACGCGGCGGCGCGGGCCGAGGACCTGCTGGACGCCGTCCGCCCCCGGCTGACCGGTGCCACGCCGACCGTGATCCACGACCTGGGCAGTGGCACCGGCTCGATGAGTCGCTGGCTGGCCACCCGGCTGCCCGGCCCACAGCACTGGGTGCTGCACGACCGCGACGCCGACCTGCTGGCCCGTGCCGCCGAGGGCATGGCCGGCGTGGTCGCCGCCGACGGCGCCCCGGTCACCGTACGCACCCGGTGCGGCGACCTCACCCGGCTCAGCGCCGCCGACCTGGCCGACGGGTCCCTGGTCACCGCGTCCGCGCTGCTGGACATGCTGACCGTCGAGGAGGTCGAACGGGTGGTGGCCGCCTGTGTCGGCCGGCCCACCCTGTTCGCCGTCTCGGTGACCGGGCGGGTTCGACTCACCCCGGCCGACCCGCTGGACGCTGCGGTCGAGGCAGCGTTCAACGACCACCAACGGCGTACCGTCGACGGCCGCCGACTGCTCGGCCCGGACGCCGTCGCCGCCACCGCCGCCGCGTTCGCCCGACACGGCGTGGACGTGCGGGAACGGCCCAGCCCGTGGCGGCTCGGCCCGAACCAGGCCGACCTGGCCGCCGAGTGGTTCCGGGGTTGGCTGGGCGCGGCCTGCGCGCAGCGCCCCGACCTGGCCGGCCCGGCCCAGGCGTACGCCCGGCGTCGGCTGGCCGACGCGGCGGCCGGTCGGCTCACCGTGCTCGTCGAACACAGCGACATTCTCGCGGGTGGATGAACTGTTCACACCCTGGGTACGTGGACTAGGGCAAGTGGACGATCATCAAGGGGAGGGCCGGCGTCGATGTTCTGGGCCTGGGCACGAGTGGTCGGCGGGGTGGGTCTGCTCGCCGTCCTGTTGTGGCAGGTGGGCAGCGGCCCGTTCCTCGCCGGAGTGCGGCTGATCGACGCGCCGGCGTTGGCCGCGGCGCTTGTCATCGGGGTGCTCACCACTGTCTGCGCGGCGTGGCGGTGGAGCCTGGTCGCCGGTGGCCTGGGCGTACGGCTGCCGCTGGCGACCGCTGTGGCGCACTGCTACCGGGCGGTGTTCCTCAACGCCACCCTGCCGGGCGGGGTGCTCGGCGACGTGCACCGGGCGGTCCGCCACGGCCGCGACGCCGGCGACGTCAGCCGGGGCATCCGCGCGGTGGTCTGGGAACGTACCGCCGGGCAGGTGGTGCTCGTCGGCGTCGCGCTCGTGGTGCTCGCGGCCTTCCCGTCGCCGGTGCGACCGTATCTGCCCGTCGCCGCCGCGCTGCTGGTCGCCGGCGGGCTGGTCGCCGTGCTGCTGGCTCGGGCCGTGCCGAACGCCGGCCCCTCGCGCGTGGCGCGGGCGCTGCGCACCGCCGGGGCGGACGTGCGGTCCGGGCTGCTGTCCCGGCGCACCTGGCTCGGCGTGCTGATCGCCTCGGCGGTGATGGTCGCCGGTCACCTGGCCACGTTCCTGGTGGCGGCCCGCACCGCCGGATCCGACGCCCCGCTGTCGCGACTGCTGCCGTTGACGCTGCTCGCCCTGCTCGCCATGGGCCTGCCGCTGAACATCGCCGGGTTCGGACCCCGCGAGGGGGTGGCCGCATGGGTGTTCGGCGCGGCGGGCCTCAGCGCGGCAGAGGGCGTCGCCACCGCCACCGTCTACGGTGCACTGATCCTGGTCGCCAGCCTGCCCGGGGCCGCGGTGCTGCTGGTGCGGCGGAACCGACATCCGGTCGCTGTCCGGGAAGCCGTCTCCGGTGGCGGCTGTTGAGTCGGTGGTGAGGGACACGCGTCGCCGCGCGTCGGTGGCGCCGGACAGAGGAGTCGCATGCCCGAAGCATTGCCGGTCGCCACGATTCGTACGCAGGTCACGGTGCCGTTGACGTTTCCCGACGGCTACGCCACGACGGTCCGGGTGTTCTCGTTCAAGGGCTTGGTGGACGGTCGGGAGCACCTCGCGCTCGGCCTGGGCGACTGGGCGGGCGCGCTGGACCGGCTCGCCGCCGGGGGAGAGCCGCCGCTGGTCCGCCCGCACAGCGAGTGCCTGACCGGCGACGTGTTCGGCAGCCAACGCTGCGACTGCGGGCCGCAGCTACGCGAGGCGGTGCAGCGGATCGCCGAGGCCGGTGGGTTCCTGCTCTACCTGCGGCAGGAGGGGCGGGGCATCGGCCTGTACGCCAAACTCGACGCGTACGCGTTGCAGGACGCCGGGTTGGACACCTACCAGGCCAACATCGCGCTGGGCCGGGGTGAGGACGAACGGGACTACACCGCTGCGGCGCAGATGCTGAACACGCTGGGGGTGCCGCGGATCCGACTGCTGAGCAGCAACCCGGACAAGGCCGTGCAGTTGGCCCGCCTCGGTGTGGACGTCGCCGAGCAGGTGCCCACGAGCGTCTTCCTCTCGCCGGCCAACGCCGAGTACCTGGCCGCCAAGGCCGCCAAGGCGGCGGAGATCGTCTCGGCCGCGCCCGACCTGCCCGTCGACAAGTGAGCCGCGCACCGGCGCCGACGCGGCCGTACGTGCTGCTCAGTTGCGCCACCTCGATCGACGGGTACATCGACGACGCGTCCGACAAGCGGTTGCTGCTGTCCAACGACGACGACCTGGACCGGGTCGACGCGGTCCGGGCCAGTTGCGACGCGATCCTGGTCGGCGCCGGCACCGTCCGCCGCGACGATCCCCGGTTGCTGGTGCGCTCGGCGAGCCGCCGGGCCGAACGGGTGGCGTGCGGTCGGCCCGCCTCGCCCACCAAGGTCACCCTGACCGCCCGCGGTGACCTGGACCCGACCGCCCGGTTCTTCACCGCTGGTGACCCGACCCGGCTCGTCTACTGCGCCACTGGCGCGCTGGCGAAGACGCAGGAACGCATCGGTCGACTGGCCACAGTGGTGGATGCGGGGGAACCCGTCGACCCCGCCTGGCTGTTGAGTGACCTGGCCGTGCGGGGCGTACGGCGGCTGATGGTGGAGGGCGGCGGGACGGTGCACGCCCAGTTCCTCGCCGCCGGTCTCGCCGACGAACTGCACCTGGTGGTCGCCCCGTTCTTCGTCGGCGACGGCCGGGCGCCCCGGTTCGTCGGCGAGGGACGGTTCCCGTGGCACCCGGGCCGCCGGGCCCGGCTGGCCGAGGCCCGCCAGATCGGCGACGTGGTGCTCCTGCGCTACGCGCTTTCCGACCGCTGCACCGAAAGCTGACGCCCACCGCCTTCGTTGATCATGAGGTGGACGGGTCATTCGAGCTCCGGAGAACCCGCCAACCTCATGATCGCCGGTGGTTGCGGCGTTGGCAGGCGGCGGGCGCCGGGGCCCTCGCGGCCCAGTACGTCGCGCGGGTTGGTCAGGTGGCAGGCCCGTAGGGAGAGGCAGCCGCATCCGATGCACGCAATGAGGTCGTCCCGAAGTGCCCGCAGGTGGTCGATCCGAGCGTCCAGGACGCTGCGCCAGTCGGCGGACAGGCGAGCCCAGTCGTCGGGCGTCGGGGTGCGTTCGCTCGGCAGTTGATCCAGGGCCTCCCGGATCACCGTGAGCGAGATGCCGACGTGTTGGGAGGCCCGGATGAACGCCACCCGGCGCAGAGTGTCGCGACTGTACCTGCGCTGGTTGCTCGCCGTCCGACTGCTGTGGATCAGGCCCTTGCGTTCGTAGAAGTGCAGCGCGGAGATCGCGACGCCGCTGCGGTCGGCGACCTGCCCGACGGTGAGTTCGTGAAACGTGGTGCGCGCCCTTGGCATGGGACCAACTCTAGGACTTGACCTCAATTGAGGTTGAGGCCAAAGAATCGGCGGTGTCCAGAACCGCGAATCAGGGAGCACCCTCATGGCACACGTTCTCGTCATCGGCGCCACCGGCAGGCAGGGCGGTGCCGTCGCCGAACTGCTGCTCGACCACGGCCACGACGTCGTCGCCTACGTGCGGTCGCCCGAGTCGCCCGCCGCGGTGGCGCTGTCCACCGCCGGAGCCCGACTCGTCACCGGCGACCTGGCCCACCCCGAGAGTCTCGCCGACGCCGCCAAGGGCGTCGAGGCGATCTTCGGCCTGTCCGTACCGTTCGGATCCGGCGGGAAGGACGAGGAGGTCACCCAGGGCCGGCACCTGGTCGATGTCGCGGCGCGCGTCGACGCGCACCTCGTCTACTCGTCGGTGCGCGGTGCCGACCGGTTGGCGCCTACCGATCTCGACCACGCCGACAGCAAGCAGCTCGTCGAGGCGTACCTGCGGGACCAGCAGGTCAGGGCGACGGTCCTCGGGCCCGTGTACTTCATGGAGAACGTGCTGAACGTCGGGTTCAGCCGCCTGACCGACGGTGTCCTGGCCAACCCGCTCACCGCCGGCAAGCCGCTGGACCAGGTGACCGTACGCGACATCGCCGGTGTCGCCGTGCACGCCATCGAGCACCCGGACCGGTTCGTCGGCGAACGGATCGACGTCGCCTCCGACCGGGTCACCGGCGACGAGGCGGCCCGCATCCTCAGCGACGTGCTCGGCCGCGAGATCCCGTACCAGCAGACGCCGTTGGACCAGGTCCGGCAGTGGGCCGGCGACGAGATCGCCGACATGTTCCAGCGGTTCGAGCAGAACACCGACTTCGTCGACGTCGACGGGCTGCGCGCCAGGTACCCGGAGGTGACCTGGCACCGTTACGCGCAGTGGGTCCGGACTGTCGACTGGGACCGGGTCCTCGCCAGCCGGCCGAGCTGGCAGTAGAGCAGTCGATCCCGCCCGCTGAGGTCGGGTTCCGCCCGACCGGAGAGAGCAGCGGCCAGGTCGTCGGGTACGGCACCTGACCGAGTGATCAGCGGGGCGGCGCTGCCTGCGTACGATGCGGGGTCGAGTTCCCCTCGTCGCCGCGGAGGTATCGGGCAGATGGCAGGCCAGCACGAGGGTTTCGCCCTCGGCGTCGACCTCGGTACGTCGAACACGGTCGCGGTGCTGCGCTGGCCGGACGGGCGGACCCGTCCGTTGCTGATGGACGGTCAACCGGTCAGCCCGTCCGCCGTCTACGGCGACCCGGACGGCACCCTGCACGCCGGGTGGGACGCCCGCCGGTTGGCGCAGACCGACCCGGGGCGGTTCGAGGCGAATCCGAAGCGTCGTGTCGACGAGCCCACGGTGCTGCTCGGTGACCGCTCGTACCCGCCGTCCGACCTGCTCGCCGCGGTGCTGGCGACCGTCGCGCGGGCCGCGGTGGCGGCCGTGGGGTTCCTGCCCCCGGCCGTGCTGACCTACCCGGCGGCCTGGGACGCGCGGCGTCGGCAGGTGCTCGCCGACGCGCTGCTGCGGGCGGGCTGGCCGTCGGCGGCCGAGCACACCCTCGCCGGTCCGACGCCGCCGGGCACCCGGTTGCTGCGGGAACCGGTGGCCGCCGCCCGCTACTACGCGCAGGTGCTGCGTCGCCCGGTGCCGGTCGGTGCCGCGATCGCCGTGTTCGACTTCGGTGGCGGCACGCTCGACGTGGCGGTGCTGCGCAACGAGGGCGCGGATCCCTGGGGCGATTCCGGCTTCACGGTGGTCGCCGACGGTGGCCTGCCGGACCTGGGCGGCCTGGATCTCGACGCCGCGCTGGTGCGGCGGGTCGGCGAGCTGGTCGGGGAACGGCACGCCGCGCAGTGGGCCCGGCTGATCCGACCGGAGGACCCGGCGCAGCGCCGCGACCAGGTGCGGCTCTGGGACGAGGTACGAGGTGCGAAGGAGACGCTGTCCCGGTCGACGGTGGCGCCGGTCGCGGTGCCGGGGGTGGCCGAAGCGGTCCAGCTCACCCGGGCCGACGTCGAGCGGGTGGCCACGCCGCTGCTGCGCCGCGCGGTGGAGCGGGCCCGGGAGGTGATCGCCGCCGCCGGGCTCAGCCCCGACCAGCTCGCCGGGCTGTTCCTCGTCGGTGGTTCGTCGCGGATCCCGCTGGTGGCCCGGATGCTGCACACCGAGCTGGGGGTGGCGCCGACGGTGCTCGACCAGCCGGAGTTGCCGGTGGCCGAGGGCGCGCTCACCGACCTGCCGCTGCGCCGACCGGCGCCCACACCGGCGTACGCCGGGTCGCCGCCCGGCCCGCCGGCACCGGCGTACGCCGGGTCGCCGCCCGCGCCGCTCGCACCGGCTCCGGTGAGTCCGTCCGCGCCGCCCGCACCGGCCCCGGTGAGTCCGCCCGCGCCGGCCGGGCCGGTCGGGGGCGGGCCGGCCGTACCGTCGCAGCCCTGGCCGGGGTCACCTCCGCCGGCGGGACCGGGTTGGGCGGGTGCCCCACCGGCTGGCCCGCCCGCACCGGACCAGGCGGGTGCCGCGCCGCCGGATCCGGCGGGCGCGGCGCGCTGGCGGCGGGCGCGCCGGGTGCTGCTGGGCGCGGGGCTGGCCCTGCTCGTGGTGGGCACCGCCGCGACGCTGTACCTGACCCGGGACCGCTACCCCGATCTGGAGTTCGGGTCGCTGCGCGAACTGTCCCGGCCGGCGGCCGGCGGCGAACGACCGGCCGGGATGTGGACGGCGGTGCTCGGCGACCGGGCCTACCTCGGGTTCCCGCTGCCGGACGACCGGCTGGAGGTGGTGGCGGTCGACGCCGCTGGCGGTGGGGAGCTGTGGCGCAAGGCCACCGACGTGCGGGCCGACGACTGGGAGGCGATCATCGCCGTGCCGGGGGCGGTCATGGTGCTCGCCGACGCACCGGGCGACAGCACCCCGCGCCCGCTGGCTGTCCTCGACGGTCGTACGGGCACCCAGCGCTGGCAGCGCCCGGTCCGCGGTGACGACGAGATCTACGTCGCCGACGACACGGCGGTGCTGGTGGACCGGGCCGCGGCCCGGCTGGTCGGCCTGCGCCTGAGCGACGGCACCCAGAAGTGGAGCGAAGCGAACCCCCGCGACCAGTACGACGGCAGCCGCACCGTGGTCCGGCCGGTGGACAGCGACGAGGCGGCGGGTGGACCGGCCTTCTTCGACGGCACGCCCCGCGACCCGTGGACCAGCAAGGGGCGGCGACTCGTCCAGGTGGGTGCGGACCGGTCCGTGCGGCTGCTCGACATGGCATCCGGGGCCGTGCTGCGCCGGTGGGGCAGTGTCGCCGACCTCGACGATCTGGTGGTCGCACACGGGGACCGCCTCTTCGTGGCCGCCAACGAGGGCGGGTTCCAGTTGCTGGCGTACGACCTGGGGTCCGACGCGGAACCGGTGGTGCTCTACCGCTCCGGCAACGACGAGCAGCGCCCGAAGGCACTTGTGGCGTGCGGTGAGCGGCGGGCGTGCCTGTTGCAGGTACCCGACAACGACGTCCAGCGCACCGAGGTGGTGGCGGCCACCGAGGGCGAAGGTACGGCCCACTGGCCGGCGCCGGGCGCGACCGACCTGGTGTCGGTGGGGGAGCAGGTGCTCGCCCAGCGGGAGTACCCGGAGCCGACGGTCACCCTCTTCGACGCCGCCGGCAAGCCGGTGTTGCGGGACCGGGGCGGTGTGGCGGTCCGGCTGGACGAGGGCAACCTGCTGGTCTTCGCCAAGGCGCCAAGCGTGGTCGCGGACAACCGGGTACTGGCCGGGGTGTGGACCGAGTCCGGGAAGGTCGACGAGTTGGGCGAGCTGAAGGACGTGCGTAGCTCGTCCTGCTCGTGGAACACCCATGTGATCGCCTGCGGTGCGGAGAAGGACTTCGTGCTGTACCGCTTCACCGAAGACTGACGTCGACGGCCCACCGGCCGGCTCGTACGATGCTCCGGTGAATCTTCGGGGTACGGTCCGCGCCGATCGTCCGCTGGTGGTGCTCGCCGTCGGGGAGGAGGCCAACTATCTGCCTCCCGAGCTGCCGGTGCTGCTGACCGGCATGGGCAAGGTGAACGCCGCAAGCGCGGTGGCCGCGGTGCTGGCTGCCGGGCCGCGTCCGTCCCTGCTGCTCAACCTGGGTACGGCGGGCGCGTTGCGCCCCGGGTGGGCCGGCATCCACGAGGTCGCCACCGTGCTCCAGCACGATCTGGACACCGACCTGCTGCGTACGCTCACCGGCGAGACCTACGGTGCGCCGCTGACCCTGGCCGCCGACGGCGCGGTGCTGGCCACCGGTGACACGTTCGTGGCCGACGACGCGGCGCGGGACCGGTTGGCGCAGCGCGCCGACCTGGTCGACATGGAGGGGTACGCGGTGGCGTGGGCCGCCGCGCAGGCCGGTGTGCCGTGCCGGCTGGTCAAGCAGGTGAGCGACGAGGCGGGGGACGGCGCGGCGCGCACCTGGCGGGAGTCGGTGGACGCGTGCGCGCGGGACCTCGCCGAGTGGGCTCGCCAACACGTCGGCTGACCGGGCCGGGTCAGTCGTCGGGATGCCGCACCCGCAGACCCGGCGTGGTCTCCCGGGCCGCTCCCGGCACCAGGATGTGCGCCGCCAGCCCGAGCGCCACCACCGTGGTGACAAGCAGCGGTGGCCAATGACCGGCCCAGGGCAGCGTCAGCGGCGGCACGACGAGGCAGAGCATCCGCCGCCACGGCACGACCATGGACACCAGCAGGGTGAACAGGGCGCGGCCGAGCACGAACAGCGCCGGACCGCCCATGATCAGTAAGAGCCACCCGACCGGCGTCGTTCCGGTCGGCCGGGCGACGACCAGGTCGAAGGAGGCCGCCGTGGCGACCACGCCGGCCAGCATCACCAGATGGGTGTACGGAGCCACCCGCGCCGGACGGCCCTCCCGCGCCCCGGCCTCCAGCAACTCGCCGGCCCGGAAGACGTAGACCTGCCACAGCAGCAGCATGATGGCGAACGCGCAGAACAGCGCGGCGATCCGGAGCCCGGCGAACTCGCCCCTGCTGACCTGCAGGGTGGGCACCAGGATGATGTCGCCGAGGGCCAGGATGACGAACTGCTGGTACCGCTCGCCCAGATGCGCCGTGGTCCGTTCGTACTGGTCGAAGGGCACCCGTCCCAGCCAGGGCGTGGGGTAGCGGGCCGCTGCGGAGAGCAGGTCGATCCCGATGGCGATGACCCAGAGGGTCCAGGCCACCGTGCCGGACAGCGCGCCGGTGATCCAGAAGACGCCGGACACCAGGAACCAGAACAGGAACCGGATGGCGCGGATCGTGGCCGACCGGTGCCGCTGCTGGTGCAACTTCACGATCAGGATGACGCCGCGAATCACGTGCGTGCCGACGTACGCGATGGCGAAGACCAGCGCGTGCCCGCTGGAGACCTTCGGCAGCGACGCGCCCATCCCCACCGACCCGACCATGGCGACCATCAGGATGGCCTGGATCGGGCGCTGCTGCGGGTCGTAGAACTCGGTGGTGGTGGAGGTGACCGACCAGGTCCACCAGATCGCCGTCAGCATCAGCACAACCATCGCGGAACTGGACCAGTTGTGGCGTTCCGCGAGCAGCGTCGAGGTCAGCGCGAGCGAGGCAACGAAGACCACGTCGAAGAGCAACTCCAGCAGGGTGGCCCGGGTCGACCCGTCCGGTCGGCGTACCAGTGCCGCGGTGCCTCCGGTGGTCATGCCCGGCCTCCCGCCCTGTCTTCCGAGAATTATCGGCGGTGCCGGCGCGGACCGTCCCCGGATCGGCGATTCCCGCCGGTCGGGGAAGAGGGCCGCCGGAGGCCGCCCCGGCGAGCGCCGTCGCGTGGCGGGAAGGTGGAGTGTGCGCCCGGAAGCTCGCCGGGTAGGCCGGCCGGCACCTCGCCTGAGGTCAGTGGTCGTCGGTTCGCCGTATGTTCAGCCCCGGCGTGGTCTCCCGGTCTCCGCCGGGGACGAAGATGTGACCGGCCAGCGCGAGCGACGTGACGGCGGCGACCAGCAGCGGCGGCCAGCCGCCGGCCCACGGCAGCACCAGCAGTGGCGTGAGCTGCCAGGCCACTCGCCGCCACGGCACGACCCAGGACACCAGCAGGGCGAACAGGACGCGACCGAGAACGAACAGCGCCGGGCCGCCGAGGATCAGCACGAGCCACCGCACCGGTGTCGTTCCGGTCGGATGGCGGACGACCATCTCGAACGAGGCCGCCGTGACGACCACACCGGCCAGCAGGACCAGATGGGTGTATGGAGCCAGCCGCACCGGCCGGTGCGCCCTGGCCTCGGCCGCGACCATCAACTCGCTGGCGCGGAAGACGTAGATCTGCCAGAGCAGCAGCATGGTGGCGAATGCGCAGAGCAGGGCGACGACCCGGAGAAATTCGAGGTCACCCCGGCTGACCTGGAGGGTCGGCAACAGGATGATGTCGCCGAGGGCCAGGATGACGAACTGCTGGTACCTCTCGCCCAGGTGCCCGGTGATCCGCCGGTACTGGTCGATGGGCACCTGCCCCAGCCGGGGCGTGGGGTAGCGGGCCGCCGAGGCGACCAGGTCGATCGTGATGGCGATGGTCCAGAGCACCCAGTTCGGTCTGTTCGACAGCGCGCCGGTGACCCAGAAGACGCCGGACACCGTGAACCAGAAGAGAAACCGGGTGGCCCGCTCCCTGGCCGTCTGGTGCCCCTGCCGGTGCAGGGCGGCGACCAGGATGACGCAGCGACTCAGGTGCGTGCCGACGTACGAGATCACGAAGAGCAGCAGGTGCCCGACGGTTACCATCGGCAGCGCCACCGCCATCCCCACCGAACCGACCATCGCGATCATCAGGACGGCCTGGATCGGGCGCTGCCGCGGGTCGTAGAACTCGGTAGTGGTCGCGGTGAGCGACCAGGTCCACCAGACGGCTGTCAGCATCAGCAGCACCTTGGCGCCGCCGGACCAGGAGCGCTCTTCGGTCAACAGTGTCGAGATCAGCGCGAGGGCGGCCACGAAGACCACGTCGAAGAGCAACTCCAGCAGTGTGGCCCGGGTCGACCCCTCCATCCGGCGCACCAGCGCCGCATTTCCTTCGGTGGTCATGCCCGGCCTCCCGCCGCGTCTCCGAGGATTATCGGCGGCCTCGGCGGAACCCGTCTCCGGATTGGCGATTCCGGCCGCCCGGGAGGAGGGCGGCCGGAGGTTGCCACGGCACCGGGTGCCGGGGATGCTTGGAATATCTATCACGTTCGATCTTTGCGGAGGCTCGGATGCACCGCTCCCCGCTCGTCGCCCTCGTCCTCGGCGTCCTCCTGCTCGTCGCACCGGGCACCGCGCAGGCCGCCGTCCCCGACCGGGCCGCCGCGCCCGCCGCCGACCCGGCAGCCCTGCTGACCGGGGTACGCACCGCGGGCACCGCCTGGGGCCTCGACCCCGCCACCGGCCGGATGGCCCTCACCGTCGACGACACCGTGACCCCCGCCGAGCTGACGGCACTGCGGGCGACCGCCGAGCGGGCCGGCGCGCTGCTGCGCCGTGAACCCGGAACCCTGCGCACCCTGATCGCCGCCGGCCAGGGCATCTACGGCGGCGGCGGTCGCTGCTCACTCGGCGCGAACGTGCGCAGCGGCAGCACCTACTACGTGGTCACCGCCGGGCACTGCACCACCACCGCCGCCACCTGGTACGCCGACAGCGCCCAGACCACCGTGCTCGGCACCCGCACCGCCACCAGCTATCCCACAAACGACTACGGGCTGATTCGCTACACCGGGCGGATCGCCCATCCCAGCGCGGTCTACACCTACCCCGGTCTGCTGACCATCCACGGGCCCGGCACCGCGTACATCGGGCAGGCGGTGTGTCGCAGTGGCGTCACCACCGGGGTGCGTTGCGGCACCGTCACCGGCCTCAACCAGACAGTCAACTACGCCACCGGCGTGATCTACGGCCTGATCCGCACCAACATCTGCGCCGAGCCGGGCGACAGCGGCGGACCGCTCTACGTGGCATCGACAGGCATCATCCTCGGCATCCTCTCCGGCGGCAGCGGCAACTGCACCTCCGGTGGCACCACCTACTACCAGCCGATCGGGGAGGTGCTCGCCGCGTACGGGCTGACGTTGCCCTGACTCCCCGCGCAGCGGGTTGCTCGTCTCGCGCGCGACACCTAGGCTCGGCGGCGCCCAGGATCCCCGCCGCGAGGACGTGTGCCCCGATGCCTTCCGACCCCCGACCTGACCAGGTGACCGTCCCGGCGGCTTCCCCGTCGGTGGAGGTGGCCGCGGTCGGGGAGACGATGGTGGTGCTCTGCCCCGCGCTGGGTGAGCCGTTGGAACACGCCGGACAGGTCGCCGTCTCGGTCGGCGGCGCCGAGTCCAACGTGGCCGGCTACCTGGCCCGGCTGGGGCACCGGGCGGCCTGGGTGAGCCGGGTCGGCGACGACCCCTTCGGCCGGGCTGTCGTCCGGCACGTCGCCGCGACAGGCGTCCGCGTCGACCAGGTGAGCGTGGACCCGGCCGCCCCCACCGGCCTGTACGTCAAGGACCCGGGCCCGGAGGGCACCGCCGTGCACTACTACCGGGCGGGGTCGGCGGCCTCCCGGATGGACCCTGGCACGCTTGCCGCGCCGGGTCTGGCCGGCGCCCGGGTGCTGCACCTGTCCGGGATCACACCCGTGCTCTCCGCCTCCTGCCGGGCGCTTGTCGAGCACGCCGTGACGGACCGGCCGCTGGTGGGGGCGCTTGTCAGCTTCGACGTCAACCACCGGAGCCGGCTGTGGCCCGCCGAGCAGGCCGCCCCGGTGCTACGCGACCTGGCCGACCGCAGCGACCTGGTCTTCGTGGGCCAGGACGAGGCGGAGGCGCTGTGGGGCACCGCCGACCCGGCGGCCGTCCGCCGGCTGCTGCCGGGACCGGAGACGGTGGTGGTCAAGGACGGCGCGGTGGGCGCCACCGCACTGAGCCGGGACGTCGAGCCGGTCTTCGTCCGCGCGCCCCGGGTGACGGTGGTGGAACCGGTAGGCGCCGGGGACGCGTTCGCGGCCGGCTACCTGGCCGGGCTGCTGCGTGGCCTCGACCCCGTGCGGCGGCTGCGCCTCGGGCACCTCGTCGCGGCGCAGGCGTTGACGAGCAGCGGCGACAACGCCCCGGTCCCACCGTGGGCCTGGTTCGAGAGGCTGCTCGACGCCCCCGTCGAGGCCTGGTCGCCGCTCGACCTGACCGGCGCGCTGGCGGCGGCCTGAGTCATGCCGTCGGGTTCCGACCGGGCCGGGTCGGCGCTCGACCGGGCCAGCAGGCAACAGATTCACGGCGATCTCGGATGGAGTGCACCATGACCACAGCGGATTTCGAGCACATCTTCGGCGGTGCCCGGGTGATGGCGATCCTGCGCGGCCTGCCGGTCGCCGAGACCGTTCGGCTCGCCGAGCGGGCCTGGGACCTCGGCATCGACGTGGTGGAGGTTCCGGTGGCCACAGCGGACGCCGTGCCGTCGCTGCGGGCCGCCGTGGCAGCGGGCACCGAGCGGGGCCGGATCGTCGGCGCGGGCACCGTGCTCGACGTCGAGCAGGTCGCCGCGGCGGCCGACGCGGGCGCCAGGTTCACCGTGGCGCCCGGCCTGGACCTCACGATCGCCGACGCGGCCGCCGAGCGTGGCCTGCCGCACCTGCCCGGCGTGGCCACTCCCACCGAGGCTCAGCAGGCGCTGCGGCACGGCCTCACCTGGCTCAAGGCGTTTCCCGCGATCTCGCTCGGGCCGGCCTGGTTCAAGGCGATGGCCGGCCCGCTGCCGCAGTTGCGCTTCGTCGCGACCGGCGGCCTGGACGCGGGCAACGCCGCAGCGTTCCTCCAGGCCGGCGTACGGGTGGCGGCGGTCGGCTCGGCGCTGTCCGACCCGACCCAACTGGACCAACTGGCCGCCCTCACCACCGCCAAGGACTGACCCCCGGCGGGGTGGCGGGTTTGTGTCATGGCGTAAGTGCGTCGGGGGTTGGTGGGGGTCCGGGGTGGGCGTTGCGTCGATGCTGTGCTGCGTACCACTTCTCGACGCAAAGAGGTCATCTTGGCTCTGTCTCGCCGGCGTCGCCGATCCGGGCTGATCGCCCTCGGCACCGCCCTCACCCTGGCGGCCGGGTTCACCCCACCCGCCGCGGGGGCGTCCGCCGCCCCGCCGACCACCCCCGACCGCCCGGTCGGCCTTCCGCCGGCCGCTGCCGGACGGGCGTCCACCGTCACGCTGATCACCGGTGACACGGTCACGGTGACCACCGCGGCGGACGGCAGCACCGTGTCGACCGTCCGCCGCCCGGACGGCAGCACGCCGACCTTCCACCGCACCGTGCTGAACGGCGACACGTACGTCTACCCGGACGCCGCGCTGCCGTACGTCGTCAGCGGCGTGCTGGACCGCCAACTGTTCAACGTCACCGAGCTGATCGACGACGGCTACGACGACGCCCACACCGACAGCCTGCCGCTGATCGTCACGATGACCGACGCGGCGGCCCGCGCCCGCACCCGCCCCACAGTGGACGGCGCCGAGCTGGTCCGCCCGCTCGACAGCGTGCGGGGCGCCGCGCTGACTCGCCAGCGCGCCACGGCCGACCGGTTCTGGGCGGCCCTCACCACCGGCGCCGCCCGGCGTGCGGGCGCCGCCCCGACCCTCGCCAACGGCATCGCCAAAGTCTGGCTGGATGGCCGGGTCCACGCCGACCTGGCCGACTCCACCGCGCAGATCGGCGCCCCCGCCGTCTGGGCCGGGGGCAACACCGCTGCCGGTGTCGACGTCGCGGTCCTCGACTCCGGGGCCGACGCCGAGCACCCGGACCTCGCCGGTCAGATCGCCGAGTCCAGCAGCTTCGTGCCCGAGGAGCCGGACATCCTCGACTACAAGGGCCACGGGACGCACGTCGCCTCGACGATCGCCGGCACCGGCGCCGCGTCCGGCGGTGTCGAGCGGGGTGTCGCTCCCGGCGCCCGCCTGCACATCGGCAAGGTGCTCAACAGCGAGGGCAGCGGGCAGGACTCGTGGATCATCGCCGGCATGGAGTGGGCGGCCCGCGAGCAGAAGGCCCGGGTCGTCAGCATGAGCCTGGGCGGTGAGGCCACCGACGGCAGTGACCCGATGAGCCAGGCCGTCGAGCGGCTCAGCGCCGAGACCGGCGCGCTCTTCGTGATCGCCGCCGGCAACAGCGGCCCGGCCACCATCGGCAGCCCCGGAGCCGCGGACTCCGCGCTCACCGTGGGTGCCGTCGACGCCACCGACCACCTCGCCGACTTCTCCAGCCAGGGGCCACGCGCCGGTGACGGTGGGCTCAAGCCCGAGATCACCGCGCCCGGGGTGGACATCCTGGCGGCCCGTTCCCACTACGTGCGCGGTGGGTCGGGGGACTACACGCTGATGAGCGGCACCTCGATGGCCACCCCGCACGTGGCCGGCACGGCGGCGCTCGTTGCCGCCGCGCACCCGGACTGGACCGGTCAGCGCATCAAGGAGGCGCTGGTCAGCACGGTCAAGGCCACTCCCGGGTACACCCCGTATCAGGCGGGTGCGGGCCGGGTCGACGCGGTCGCCGCCACCCGGGCCACCGTCTTCGCCACCCCGAGCGCCTACTCGGGCTTCCAGGCCTGGCCGCAGCAGCCGGGGAGGACAGTCGACCGGACGGTCACCTACACCAACGTGGGCGGCGCCCCGGTGACGCTGAAGCTGGCCCTCGACGCGGCCACCGCGCCGGCCGGCCTCTTCGCCCTCTCCACCGACACGGTCACCGTGCCCGCCGGCGGCACCGCCACGGTGACGCTCACCGCGGCGTACGACAAGCTGCCGGTGGAGAAGCAGGTCAGCGGCATGATCGTCGCCACCGACGACGCTGGCGCGGCGCGCGGTCGCACCCTGATCGGCGCCGGCAAGGAGGGCCAGCGGCAGAACCTCACGCTTGTCGCCAAGGACCGGGACGGCAAACCGCTCGCCGGCAAGGTCATCCTCACCACCGACGGGCTGTTCACCGCCGTGGACCTGCCCGAGAGCGGCACTGCCACGCTGCGGCTGCCGGTGGCGAGTTGGACCGGCTGGATCACCGCGGACGTGCGCGGCGTGAACGGGCCGCGCTCCAAGGGCATGGCGATGCTCAGTTTCACCGACGTGAACCTGGATCGCGACCGTACCGTCACCCTGGACGCGCGGGCCGCCCGGCAGGTGCGGGCCACTGTGCCGCAGGAGGTCACCGCCACCTCACTGCGGATGGACATCCACCGGTCCACCGCGAACGGCCTCACCGAGAGTCAGGTGCTGCCCAACGACTCGTACGACAGCATGTGGGCGTTGCCGACCAGCCGTGAGGTCACCGACGGCGAGTTCGAGTTCGGTGCCCGGTGGCGGCTCGAACAGCCCGCGTTGACGATCTCCGCCGCCGGTCGCTCGTACGACGATCTGCTGGTGAAGCGGGCGACCCCCGCGCTGCCGGCTGGTCGTCGCCAGCTCGACGCGGTCTACGTCGCCGACACCTCGGCGGCCGGGCTGGCCCGGCGGCCGGTCCGGGACCGGGCGGTGGTGGTCCGGCGCAGCGACACCGTGGACATCGCCACCCAGGCGCGGGCCGTCGCGGCGGCCGGGGCGACGCTGCTGCTGGTGGTCAACGACGGCGTCGGGCGGCTCGACCCCTGGGACGAGACGCCGTGGAGCCCGCAGAGCCCGGCCCCGGTGACCGTGGCGACGCTCACCGCCGACGAGGGCGACCAGCTCATCGCGGCGCTGGGCCACGGCCCGGTGCGGCTGACCGCCGAGTCGCACCCGGAGACCAGCTACCTGTACGACGTGGCGCACCACTGGACGGGCACGGTGCCGGCCGACCCGACCTACCGGCCCGCCACGCGGGAGCTGGCCCGGGTCGACGTGGAGTTCCGCAACTACCGGCCGGGCAAGGCGCTGGAGTTCCGCACCGACGTCTGGAAGGGGATGGCCTCGGGCAACCAGGAGACCGTTCCGGCGCAGGGCCGGCGCACCGACTGGGTGACCGCCGGCGAGCGGTGGATCGACGACGCGTTCATCGTCGGCGAGACGGGCCAGCACCTGATGGAGGTGGCCACCTACCCGGCCGGGCGGCCGAGCGCCGTGCAGTGGTTCGGGCCGATCCAGCGACCCCGGATGGGCGGGGGTTACGTGCCGGTGCGCTACCTGGACACCCTCTACCTGCCCGCGCCCGGCTGGGGCGACGGGGGCGGGCACATCGGTGAGGCGCAGGCCAACTACGACATGGTCAACCGGACGACCCTCTACCAGGGTGATCGGGAGCTGAACTGGGGCAACGCCGAGTATCTCCAGGTCTCCGGCCTGGCGGCGCAGCGTCTGCCGTACCGGCTGGTGGTGGAGAACGACAGGGCCGCCTGGACCAACCCGTACTCCCGGCAGACCCGCACCGAGTGGGGCTTCACCTCGGCCGCCACGGGGGAGGAGTCGGCGGCGGTGCTGCCGATGATCCAGCTCGACTACCAGGTGGCCCTCGACTCCGCCGGCAGGGCGTCGCGGCGGGCACCGCTGACGGTGGTCGCCTCGCACCTGCCCGACGTCACGGGCACGATCGGCGCGGTGACCGTCGAGGTGTCCTACGACGACGGCGCGACCTGGCAGAAGCAGCGCCTGAGCCGGCACGGGGACGGCTGGCGTACCTCGCTGGCGGCACCGGCCGGGGCCGGCTTCGTGAGCCTGCGCACCACCGCGCGGGACACCGCCGGCAACACCGTGAGCCAGCACATCACCCGGGCGTTCGGCCTGCGCTGACGCCGGGGTACCGGCCGCCGGTCGGGGTGCCGCGCGCACCCCGGCCGGCGGCCGGTTCGTCTCAGTCCCGTTCCTCGGTGAGCTGCTCCCACGAGGTGGTGACCGGCAACAGCGTCCCGGCCAGCCAGGCGGCGCTCTGGTCGTCGTGGTGCGGGTCGCCGGGCACCCCGCAGGCGCCCAGTGGCACCACCCAGCGGCTGTCCTCGCGGCGGGCCAGATCCCAGACGAAGCGCGCCGCCGGCCCCCGGAAGCACCGGTGGGTGACCCCGGGCACGCTTGAGGTGGCCAGCACGCAGTCGTGGTCGCCGTCGAGCGCGGGACCGGGCCCGGCGTCCGGGTCGGGCAGCGCCCGCCACGCCGCGAGCCGGTGCAGGTCCCCCCACCGCACCGGGCCGTCCGCCGCGCCGGCGACCTCCTCGGCCGCCGCGCGCACCAGCGCGGCCACGTCCACACCGGGCAGCGGGGCCGCGCCGACCAGGTGCTCCAGCGCGTGGCCGACGCGCGGGGTCAGCGCCAACCAGGGCGCGAACACCTCCGGGTACGCGGGCGGCTCGGCCAGCGCGGCAAGCGCCGGGTGGGCAGCGATCCGGCGGACGACAGCGGCCCGCAGGAGAGCGAACCGCGCGGCGTCGGTGCTGTCGGCGGCCATCCGGCGGTCCCAGCGCAGCAGCCGTTGGCGCAGCGCGGCGGCTGTCGGGTCGAGCCCGGTCAGACCTTCCAGCACCGCCAGCAGTGGCCCGGCCGAGCCCAGGTACGTGTCGGTGTGCACGGCGGCCAGCTCGTCGGCCGTCCAGCCGTGGCCGGCGTCGAGCAGGTCGGCGATCCGGTGTGCCCGGTGCGGCGGGGCGAACTCGACGCCGAGGGGCGCCGCCAGCCCCCGCTCGTTCGCCATCACCGCCCGGCCGACCACCTCGGCCCGGGGCATCGGCGCGTACCAGCCCTGCCAGGCGTGCGCGGTCTCCCAGGCGGGGACCACCCGCCGGCCGTTGTCCGGGTGCCGCACCGGCACCGCTCCGGCGACCCGGTGCAGCAGCCCGCCGGCGGTGTCCGCCGCCTGCACCACGTTCACCGGCTCCACCCAGTGCCGCAACGCGTGGTCCACATCGGTCACGGTGCGGGCTCGCAGCAGCTCCGGCAGCGTCGCGAAGCCCAGCTCGGCGCGGACCCGGGGCGGGTAGCGCAGGCTGATCGCCGTCGCGTCGTCCGGCCCGCCGATGATCACCGGGCCGCGGTCGGTCTCGACCACCTCGACCGGGACCGGGTCCGCCCCGGCCACCTCGATCGTCTCCAGGTGGGAGTGCGCGGGCCGCCAACCGTCCGGGCCGAGGGCCTGCACCTGGTCGCCGTCCCGGCGCAGCCGCTCGGCGTACAGGTCCTGGTAGTCGGCCATCGCGTTGGTGATCGACCAGGCCACCGCACCGGTGTGCCCGAAGTGCGCGATGCCCGGCACGCCCGGCACCGCCAGCCCGACCACGTCGTACTCCGGGCAGGCCAGCCGGATCTGCTGGTAGACGCCGGGATCCTCCAGGAACCGGTGCGGGTCCCCGGCGAGCAGCGCCGCTCCGGTGCCGGTGCGCTCGGCGGTGAGCAGCCATCCGTTGCTGCCGGCGACGGACGGCCCGTCGGTGGCGAACGCGTCGACCGCGTCCGGGCCGAGCCGCTGCGCCACGTGCTCCCGCCAGAGCTTGCCGGGGAACCCCGCGAACAGGATGTGGTGGCCCAGCCAGACCGCCAGCGGCGTCCACGGCTCCCACCGGCCCGGGTTCAGCCCGGTCGCGGCGAACTCCGGCGCGCGGGCCGCCCCGGCGGCGAGGCAGGCGTTGACCCCGTCCACGTACGCGCCCACCCACTCGGCGGTCGCCGGGTCGAGTGCCGCGTGGCAGCGGCGTGCGGTGTCGTCGAGCCGGACCTGCCGGGCGAACCGGTCCCAGCCGAGCGCGTCGACGCCGAGGAAGGCGGCGCTGCTGCCCTGGGCGCGGTGCCGTTCCACCTCGATCTGCCACGCCCGGTCGTACGCGGTGACCCGGCCCTGTGCCGCCGCCAGGGTGAGCGGGTCGTCGGCCCGCAGGTGCGGCACACCCCACGAATCGCGGAAACGTCGTGCGCTCATGCCAGCCCCGCCACCGTGGTACGCCGTCGGGCGGCGGGCACGACAAGCGGGGTGCCGCTCTCCGGGTCGTCGATGACCCGGCAGGGCAGCCCGAACACCTCGGCCACCAGCTCGGCGGTGACCACGGTCGCGGGCTCTCCGGCGGCCACCACGCGGCCGTCGCGCATGGCGATCAGGTGGGTGGCGTAGCGGGCCGCGTGGTTCAGGTCGTGCAGCACCGCGACGAGGGTGCGCCCCTGCTCCTCGTGCAGCCGGGCGCAGAGGTCCAGGATCTCGATCTGGTGGGCGATGTCGAGGTACGTGGTCGGCTCGTCGAGCAGCAGCAGCGGGGTCTGCTGGGCCAGCACCATGGCGATCCACACGCGCTGCCGCTGGCCGCCGGACAGCTCGTCCACCGGCCGGTCGGCGAGGTCGGCGACGCCGGTCGCGGCCATTGACTCCGCGACGACCCGTTCGTCCTCGCGCGACCACTGCCGCAGCACCCCCTGGTGGGGGTAGCGACCCCGGGCGACAAGCTCGGCGACGGCGATGCCGTCCGGCGCGATCGACGACTGCGGCAGCAGCCCGAGCGTCCGGGCCACCCTGCGGGCCGGCAGGCCGTGGATGTCCCGCCCGTCCAGCAGCACCGCGCCGGCACTGGGCCGCAGCATCCGCGACAGGGCGCGCAGCAGCGTCGACTTGCCGCAGGCGTTCGGGCCGATGATCACCGTGAACGAGTGGTCCGGCACCGCCACGGTCAGGTCCTCGGCGATGGTGCGCTTGTCGTAGGCGAGGGTCAGCGCGGTGCCGCCGAGCCGGGAACTGCCGGGGTCCATGGGTGCTCCTTCGAGGGGGTCGAGGGTGTTCACAGCCGACCCGCCCGGCGTTCCATCGCCAGCAACCAGACCAGGTAGCCGCCGCCGATCACCCCGGTCACCACGCCTACCGGAAGTTGGTGCCCGGCGAACGCGCGTTGGGCCAGCAGGTCGGCGCCGACAAGCAGCGCCGCGCCGACCGCCATCGACGGCACCAGGTTCGGCCCCGGTGCCCGGGTGAGCCGTTTCGCCACGTGCGGCGCGACGAGCGCCACGAAGGACACCGGCCCGGCGGCGGCCGCCGCGAACGAGACGAGCAGCACCGCCGCGGCGAGCAGCACCAGGCGCAACCGGCGCACCGGCACGCCGAGGGCCCCGGCGGTGTCGTCGCCCAGCTCCATCATGCGCAGCGCCGGGGCGCAGCCCACGAGAACCACTGGCGTCAGCACGGCCGTGACGGCGAGCAGTGGGCCGGCGTTGGCCCAGCCCCGCCCGTCCAGGCTGCCGGTGAGCCAGAGCACCGCACGGGCGGCGTCCATCAGCGGTGCCCGGGTCAGCAGGTAGCCGTTGACGCCGGTGAGGATCGCGCAGATGCCGATGCCGACCAGGACGAGCCGGTAGCCGTGCACCCCGCGCCGCCAGGCGAGCGCGTAGATCACCAGGCCGGTGCCGAGCCCTCCGACGACCGCGGCGCCGGCCAGGGCCAGGCTGCTGCCGCCGAGGACGACCACCACCAGCGCTCCGGTCGACGCGCCCTGGGTGAAGCCGAGGATGTCCGGGCTGCCCAGCGGGTTGCGGACCAGCGACTGGAACACCGTGCCGGCGAGGGCGAGCGCGGCACCGACCAGCAGGGCGGTGACCAGCCGGGGCAGTCGTAACTCCTGCACGATGAACTGCTCCGCCGGGGTGCCGCCGCCGCTGAGCGTCCGCAGCACGTCGGCCGGCCCCATCGGGTAGTCGCCGCTACCCAGGGCCACCAGGCCGAGCCCCACCGCGAGCAGCGCCGCGCCGGCGCCGACGGTGAGCGCGCGGGGGCGGAACCGCACCGACAACCCGCCAGGGGTACGCAGCACCGTCATGCCACCGCTCCGCTTCGCTCCGTGCTGGCGCGTCGCGCCACGGCACTGAGCCCACTCGTCCGCTCGCTCACGGCTGGGCCACCCGTGAGCGGCTGACCAGCCACAGGAAGAGCGGGCCGCCCAGCACGGCGGTCACCATGCCGACCTGGAGTTCACCGGGCCGGCCCAGCACCCGGCCGAGCACGTCGGCGCCGAGCAGCAGCACCGGCGCGAGCACCGCGCAGTACGGCAGCAGCCAGCGCAGGTCCGGGCCGGTCAGGGCGCGGACCAGGTGGGGCACCAGCAGTCCGACGAAGACCAGCGGGCCGCACGCGGCGGTCGCCGCGCCGCAGAGCAGGGTGACCGCGACGATCACGGCGGCGCGGATCAGCGCGGGTCGGGCGCCCAGGGCGCGGGCCGCGTCGTCGCCGAGCGCGAGCGCGTTCAGCGGGCGGGCGGCGCCGAGCGCGACAAGCAGGCCGACCAGGATGAACGGCAGCACCCGGGTCACGGTCGCGGAGTCCGCGCCGGCCAGCGAGCCGACCGTCCAGAACCGCAGCCGCTCCAACGAGGTGGTGTCCAGCAGCATCACCGCGCTCACGTACGAGTAGAGGGTGGCGTTGAGCGCCGCGCCGGCCAGCGCGAGGCGGGCCGGGGTGGCTCCACGCCCGCCGCCGACGGCGTAGACGACAGCGGTCACCACCGCCGCGCCGAGCAGCGCGAACCAGACGTACCCGCCGACGGCGGTGACGCCCAGGAACGCGGCGGCGGTGGCGACGGCCGCGGACGCGCCGGCGTTGATGCCGAGCAGCCCGGGGTCGGCGAGGGGGTTGCGGGTGAGCGCCTGCATGACCGCGCCGGCCATCCCGAGCGCGGCGCCGGCGAGGAGCCCGAGCAGGGTGCGGGGCAGGCGCATCCGGTGCACCACGGCGTACTCGGTGGCGTCGCGGTGCAGCAACCCGGACCAGACGTCGGCGAGCGGCATGGCCTTCGCGCCGACCGCGATGCTGAGCACCACGACCACCGCGAGCAGCGCCACGGCGGCGACCAGGCCGGCGGCGCGGATCGCGGGACGACCACGCCGGCTCGGGGGTACGACCGGGTCCCCGGTCGGCACGGGTGGTGCCGGTCGGGTGACGGTGGGTGTGGCGTCCAGTGTGGGCTCCGGGGTGGTGGCGACACGGCGAACCGCTGTTGACAATAACCGAGGTTAGGCTAACCTAACCCCGCTGCCCTGGTCGACCCCGGCCAACCCTTGATCGAAAGACAACACCATGCCCGATGCCCTGTCCGCCCGCCGCCTCTCCCGCCGCGGCCTCCTGACCGCCGGTGGCGTCGCCACACTTGCCACCCTGCTCGCCGGCTGCGGCACGGACGACGCCCCGAAACCCGCCGCCAGCAACGGAGGCGGCCCCTGGTCGTTCACCGACGACCGTGCCAGGAAGGTCGAGGCGGCGGCCCGTCCGGCCCGCGTGGTGGCCTTCACCGGGGTGGCGGCGGCGCTGATCGATTTCGGTCTGGACAAGCAGCTCGTGGGCGTGTTCGGCGAGACCCGGCGGGCCGACGGCACGGCCGACCCGCAGGCCGGCGACCTCAACGTCGAGGCCGTCGAGATCCTCGGCAACGTGTGGGGCGAGTTCAGCCTGGAGAAGTACGCGGCGCTGCGTCCCGAGCTGCTGGTCACCCACATGTACGACCCGGACGCGCTCTGGTACGTGCCGGACGAGAGCAAGGACAAGATCCTCCCGCTCGCGCCAAGCGTGGCGATCACCACCGCCCGGGTGCCGATGACCAAGCCCATCGAGCGGTACGCCGCGCTTGCCGAGTCGCTCGGCGCGGACCTGTCCGCGAAGAAGGTCACCGACGCGAAGGCCCGCTTCGACGCCGCCGCCGAGGCGGTCCGGCAGGCGGTCAAGGCCAACCCCGGAATCCGGGTGCTGGCCTGCTCCGGCAGCCCCGACCTCTTCTACGTCTCCAACCCGAGGGTCAGCACCGACCTGATGTACTTCGCCGAGCTGGGTGTCGACATCGTCGTCCCCACCAAGCTCGAAGCCGGCGACTACTTCGAGGCGCTGAGCTGGGAGAACGCCGGCAGGTTCCCGGCCGATCTGATCCTGCTGGACAACCGCGGCACCGCGCTGCAACCCAAGGACCTCACCGCCAAACCAACCTGGCAGCAGCTACCCGCGGTCAAGGCCAACCAGGTGACCCCGTGGGACGCGGTGCCCCGCTTCTCGTACGCCGGCTCCGCGCCGCTGCTGGAGAACCTCGCCACCGCGATCCGCGCCGCGAAGAAGGTCAGCTGACGCGTTGGCCGGGCGACGCCGCCCGAGTGCCGACCCCCACCGAAAGGCAGCACAGCCCCGAGGCGCGCGACCGCGCCGAGGGAGGGTTCCGGCTGCCCCTCGTCGAGAACGTGGAAGGACATCCCGTGACCGTGCCGACGTACCCCGTCGAGACCACCGCGCCACCACCGGCGCCGGCCGCCGCGCGGGCCCACCTGCTGCACGACGGCTCGGTCGAGCAGTACCGGCGCACGATCGCCGACGGCGTCGACCGGGTCGCCCGCCGGGTCGCCACCGTGGACCGCCCGGTCACCGGCATCACCCCGGCGGAGCTGGCCCCCCTGGTGGACCGGGTGGACCTGGACCGGCCGCTGGGCGACGCGAGCGCCGCGCTCGACGAGCTGGAGGACGTCTACCTGCGCGACGCCGTCTGGTTCCACCACCCGCGCTACCTGGCCCACCTCAACTGCCCGGTGGCGATCCCGGCGCTGCTCGGCGAGGCGGTGCTCACCGCCGTGAACTCGTCACTCGACACCTGGGACCAGAGCGCCGGGGCCACCCTCATCGAGCGGCGGCTGATCGACTGGACCGCCGAGCGGATCGGCCTCGGTCCCACCGCGGACGGCGTCTTCACCAGTGGCGGCAGCCAGTCCAACCTCCAGGCCCTGCTGCTGGCCCGGGAGGAGGCGTGCGCCGACGCGATCGGACCGGCGGCGCGCGCCGAGCTGCTGCCCCGGCTGCGGGTGCTCACCTCCGCCGCCGGTCACTTCAGCGTGCAGAAGTCGGCCAAGCTGCTCGGCCTCGCCCCGGACGCGGTGATCGCGGTGCCCACCGACGCCCGGCGGCGGATCCGTCCGGCCGCCGTCCGCGAGGAGATCGCGCGGTGCCGGCAGGCCGGTCTGGTGGTGATGGCAGTCGTGGCCACCGCCGGCACCACCGACTTCGGCTCCATCGACCCGCTCGCGGAGCTGGCCGAGATCCGCGCCGCCACCGGCGTCTGGCTGCACGTCGACGCCGCGTACGGCTGCGGTCTGCTCGTCTCGCCGACGCGCCGACACCTGCTCGACGGCATCCAGTGGGCCGATTCGGTGACGGTCGACTTCCACAAGTCGTTCTTCCAGCCGGTCAGCTCCAGCGCGCTGCTGGTCCGCGACCGGCAGGCGCTGCGGCACGCCACCTACCACGCCGACTACCTCAACCCGGCGCGGATGGTGGAGCAGCGCATCCCCAACCAGGTCGACAAGAGCCTGCAGACCACCCGCCGCTTCGACGCGCTGAAGCTCTGGCTGACCCTGCGGGTGATGGGCCCGGACGCGCTCGGCGCGCTGTTCGACGAGGTGGTCGACCGGGCCGCCGACGCCTGGCAGCTGGTGAGCGAGGACCCCCGCTTCGAGGTGGTGACCCGCTCCGACCTCAGCACCGTGGTCTTCCGATACCTCCCCACCAGAGCGGGCCGGGGCCTGGCCGACGCCGCGAACCTGCACGCCCGGGAGGCGCTTGCCGCAACCGGTCTCGCCGTGGTCGCCGGAACCCGGGTCGACGGCCGGCACTTCTTGAAGTTCACCCTGCTCAACCCGGCCACCACCGTCGACGACGTCGGCTACGTGCTCGACTTGATCGCCACCCACGCCGGCCGGTACGTGCACGACCACGTCACCGCCGAGCTGGCCTGCCAGGTCGGCTGACGCCGGTGCACCCGAACCCGCGCCTGGAGACCCGGATGTCCACCCACGACTTCGTCGCCATCGGGCTGGGCCCGTACAACCTGGGACTGGCCTGCCTCACCGCGCCGATCGACGACCTGGACGGGGTGTTCCTGGAGGCCCGGCCGAGCCTCGCCTGGCACCCCGGCATGCTGCTGGAATCGGCCCGGTTGCAGACCCCGTTCATCGCCGACCTGGTCAGCCTCGCCGACCCGACGTCGCCGTACTCCTTCCTCAACTACCTCAAGGAGATCGGCCGGCTCTACCCGTTCTACATCCGGGAGAGCTTCTACCCGCTGCGCAGCGAATACGACGCGTACTGCCGGTGGGCGGCGGCGAAGCTGCCGAACCTGCGCTTCGGTCAAACCGTTACCACAGTGCGGTTCGACGCCACCGACGAGCGCTACGTGGTGCGGGCCAGCACCGGCACGGGGGAGACAGTCGAATATCGCGCCCGGCACCTGGTGCTCGGCACCGGCACCCCGCCGCACCTGCCCGACGCGGTCGCCGACCTGCCCGGCGACGCCGTGCACAACTCCCGCTACCTGGAGCACCGCACGGCGCTGCGCACCAAACGCAGCATCACAGTGGTGGGCAGCGGGCAGAGCGCCGCCGAGATCTACCACGACCTGCTCGGTGACATCGACAGGTACGGCTACCAGCTCAACTGGGTGACCCGGTCGCCGCGGTTCTTCCCGCTGGAATACACGAAGCTGACCCTGGAGATGACCTCACCGGACTATGTGGACTACTTCCACGCGCTTCCCGAGACGACCCGCTACCGGCTGGAGTCCGACCAGAAGGGCCTCTTCAAGGGGATCAACGCCGACCTGATCAACGACATCTTCGACCTGCTGTACGCGCAGAGCGTCAACGGGCCGGTGAACACCCGCCTGCTCACCAACACCGAGTTGGTCAGCGCCGCGCACCAGGACGGCACGTACACGTTGGGGTTGCGTCAGGTCGAGCAGGAACGGGACTTCACGCTGCGGACCGAGGGCCTCGTCCTGTCCACCGGCTACCGCTACCGGGTGCCGGAGTTTCTCGCGCCGGTGCGCGACCAGATCCGCTGGGACGCGCACGGCCGCTTCGACGTGGCCCGCAACTACAGCATCGACCACACCGGACGGGGCATCTTCCTGCAGAACGCCGGCACCCACACGCACAGCATCACCTCGCCGGACCTGGGCATGGGCGCCTACCGCAACTCCTGGATCATCCGCGAGCTGCTCGGCCGGGAGCACTACCCGATCGAGAAGAACATCACCTTCCAGGAGTTCGGGGCGCCGTCGTGAGCGTCGTCTTCGCCCGCGCCGATGATCGGCTCGGCGAGTTCGCGCTGCGTCCGCTCGACCCGGACGCCGACGCCGCGCTGCTGCACACCTGGGTGACCCACCGGAAGGCGACGTTCTGGCTGATGCAGGACGCCGACCTGGCCGGGGTGACCGAGGAGTACCGGCGGATCGCCGGGCACCCGCACCACGACGCGTACCTCGGGCTGTGGCGGGGGAGTCCCGCCTTCCTCGCCGAGCGCTACGACCCGGCCCACGTCGAGCTGGTCGGCCGCTACGACCACCAGCCCGGTGACGTGGGCATGCACTTCCTCTGCGCGCCGGTCGACGCCCCGGTGCACGGCTTCACCCGGGCGGTGCTCACCACAGTCATGGCCTGGCTCTTCGCCGACCCGGCGACCCGGCGGGTGGTGGTCGAGCCGGACGTCCGCAACACCGCCGTGCACGCGCTGAACGCCGCCGTCGGCTTCTCCGTCGTCGGCCCGATCGTCAAGTCCGAGAAGGACGCGCTGCTCAGCGTCTGTACCCGGGCCCAGTTCCAGGCCGCCACCGACCCTGCCGCCGCCACCCGAACCGAAGGAGCCCCGGCGTGACCGCCACCGCCGTCCCCGCCCAGACCGCCGTCGCCACGTCCGCCATCCCCGGCGACCCGGTCGCGCATCTCACCCCCCAGCGGTGGGCCCGGGCCAACCGGCTGCTGGTCCGCAAGGCGCTCGCCGAGTTCACCCACGAGCGGCTGCTCACCCCGCAGCCGGTGCCGGGTCCCGACGACCGGCAGTGGTACGAGGTGCGCAGCGACGACGGCGCGGTCACCTACCGGTTCGCCGCGCGGGTCCTCGCCCTGGCGCACTGGCAGATCGACGCGGACAGCATCACCCGGCACCGCGACGACACGATGCTGCCGCCCGACGCCGTGGATCTCATCGTCGAGCTGCGCGGCGCCCTCGGGCTCTCCGCGCGGGTGCTCCCGGTCTACCTGGAGGAGATCACCTCGACGCTGGCCGGCACCGCGTACAAGCTGGCCCAGGCCGCGCCGAGCGCCGCCGAGCTGGCCGACGCGGACTTCCAGACCATCGAGACGTCGATGACCGAGGGCCACCCCTGCTTCGTCGCCAACAACGGTCGGCTCGGCTTCGGCGTCGACGAATACCACAGGTACGCGCCGGAGGCCGCCGCCCCGGTCCGGCTGGAGTGGCTCGCCGCGCATCGCGACCACTCGACGTTCAGCAGCGCCGCCGACCTCGACTACGACACGCTCATCGAGAGCGAGCTGGACGCCGAGACCCGGGCCCGGTTCGCGGCCACGATGGCCGACCTCGGGCTGGACCTAGCCGACTACCACCTGATTCCGGCGCACCCGTGGCAGTGGTGGAACAAGCTGGCTGTCACCTTCGCCGGTGAGTTGGCCGCGCGTCGGCTGGTGCACCTGGGCCCGGGACCGGACGTGTACCTCGCCCAGCAGTCCATCCGTACCTTCTTCAACGTCACCGCGCCGCACCGGCACTACGTGAAGACCGCGCTGTCGGTGCTGAACATGGGCTTCATGCGGGGGCTGTCGGCCGCGTACATGGCGGCCACCCCGGCGATCAACGACTGGTTGGCCGACCTGATCGCGCACGACGAGGTGCTGACCGGCACCGGTCTGACCGTCATCCGGGAGCGGGCCGCCGTGGGTTACCGGCACCGGCAGTACGAGGCGGCGACCGAGCGCACCTCCCCGTACCGGAAGATGTTCGCCGCCCTGTGGCGGGAGAGTCCGATGCCCGACCTGGCGCCGGGGCGTCGACTGTCCACCATGGCCGCGCTGCTGCACGTGGACAGCGACGGCGGTTCGGTGGCGGCGGCCTTGATCGCCCGGTCCGGCCTGGCCCCCGAGGTGTGGCTGCGCCGCTACCTGGACGCCTACCTGACCCCGTTGCTGCACAGCTTCTACGCCCACGACCTGGCCTTCATGCCGCACGGCGAGAACGTCATCCTGGTCCTCGACGAGCACGACACGGTCGAGCGGGTGATCTTCAAGGACATCGCCGAGGAGATCGCGGTGCTGAGCGCCGACGTCGTGCTGCCCGCCGAGGTGGAACGGATCCGGGTCGAGGTGCCGGACGACACCAAGCTGTTGACCATCTTCACCGACGTGGTGGACTGCTTCCTGCGGCACCTCAACGCGGTGCTGGTCGAGGCCGGCGTGCTCGCCGAGGACGACTTCTGGCGGACGGTCGCGGCCTGCGCCGCCGACTACTTCGACCGGGTGCCGCACCTGGCCGAGCGGGTCCGTCACTACGACCTGTTCGCACCGGAGTTCACGCTGTCCTGCCTCAACCGGCTCCAGCTCCGCGACAACCAGCAGATGATCGACCTGGCCGACCCGTCGGCGGCGCTCCAGTTCGTCGGCACCCTCGTCAACCCGTTGGCGGCCCACGCCCCGAGCCGCTGACCATGATCGGGTCTGGTCAGGACGCGCGCCAGCGGGTGCAATGGGGCGCATGGGATTCCTGAGCTGCCCGGTGGGGTCGCCGGGTGACCGGCTGGTTCAGTCGGACGTCTCGGCGGTGCCGGCCCGCTGGAACGCGCGGGCCAACTGGGCGAGGTCGAAGCTCTCGAAGTGCTGGAGGAAGCGACGGCGGACGGAGTTCAGGTGGCTGGGCCAGGACTCCTCCAGGCGGGCGAATCCCGCGTCGGTGAGGACGGCGTTCCAGCCGCGCGCGTCATCCGCGCAGCGCTCCCGCGTGACCAGGCCCTGCGTCTCCAGCCGGATCATGGTGCGGGTCATGCCGCTGAGCGAGAGGTGGCAGGCCGAGGCGAGCTCGTTCATCCGCATCCGCCGGCCCGGCGCCTCGGAAAGGTTCATCAGGGCGGTGTATTCGGTGAGCGGTAGCTGACGGTCACCGACCATGTCGGCATCGATCGCGCGGGGCAGCACGTGCATCACCTGGCCCAGGGCGCGGACCAGGGCCTCCTCGTCGGGGTTGAGGGGTTGCAGCGGTTTTGGGGTGGGGTTGGACATCCTCATATCATACTTGCTTGACTCAGCAATTGCTTACCCAGCGTGTGAGCGCGGCCATAGGAGAAATACTTGCTTGACCAAGCAATCAACGGTTAGCGTCGGGCCCGTCAGCCCCACGTACCGAGGAAAGGCGCCACCATGACCAGGATCGGGATCATTCTCGGCAGCACCCGCCCGGGGCGTAACGGCGAAGCCGTTGCCCGCTGGGTGCTCGAGATCGCCAAGCAGCGCACCGACGCGGAGTACGAGCTGATCGACCTGCTCGACTACCAGCTGCCGCACCTCGACGAGGCGTACCCGCCGTCAATGGGCCAGTACTCCCAGCCGCACACGCTGCGGTGGGCCGAGACGATCGCCTCCTACGACGGGTTCATCATCGTCACCCCCGAGTACAACCACTCGACCTCGGGTGCCCTGAAGAACGCCATCGACTTCCTGTACGCCGAGTGGAACAACAAGGCCGTGGGCTTCGTCAGCTACGGCTCGGTCGGCGGCGCGCGGGCCGTGGAGCACCTGCGGTTGATCTCCGGCGAGCTGCAGATGGCCGACGTGCGTTCGCAGGTCGCGCTGTCGCTCTTCACCGACTTCGAGAACTTCAGCGTCTTCAAGCCCAACCAGTTCCAGCAGGACGCGCTGACCACCACCCTCGACCAGGTGGTCGCCTGGAGCACGGCGCTCGCGCCGCTGCGCCAGGCCTGATCGATTCGAGCACGTCGGCAGACGGCCGCGGGATCCCTCCCGCGGCCGTCTGTGTCTGTCCGTCTCCCGGGCGGTCAGGCCCGCCGCGCGTCGGCGAGCAGGTCGAGCGAGACCTGCCACAGCCGTGCCGCCGCCGCGGGATCGGTCGCGTGGTCCGCGACGCCCTGTAGCGGTGTCTCCGGGACGTGGCGCGCAGCCTGGTTGCAGTCCTCGAAGTAGCGACCGCCGACGCCGTCGAGCTGCGGCCAGGCGGCGAGCAGCACCGAGGTCGCCGCCCCCTGCTCCGGGGTCTTGAAGTCGAACGCCGGCAGCTCCGCGTAGTCCTCCTCGGTGAGGTGCCGCCCCAGGTTCGTGGCGACCGCGCCCGGGTTGGCCGCGTTGACAGTGATGCCGTCGTCGGCCCAGCGCCGGTTCGCCTCGACCGCGAACAGCGCGGTGGCGGTCTTCGACTCGCCGTAGGCGAGCATCCGGTCGTAGGGGCGGGCGCGGAAGTTGACGTCCTCGAAGACCATCGGCGCCGACACGTGGGCGATGGAGCTGAGCGACACCACGCGGGCCCGGCCAGCCGCCACGAGCGCCCGGTGCAGCCCGGTGGTGAGCGCGAAGTGGCCGAGATGGTTCGTGGCGAACTGCAACTCCCAGCCCTCCGGCGTCCGCGCCTCGGGGCTCGCCGACACCCCGGCGTTGTTGACCAGGATGTGCAGGGGACCCGCCCAGGCCGCGACGAAGGCCGCGATCGACCGCTGGTCCGAGAGATCCAACGGGACGACCCGGATCGACAAATTCGCCGCGCCGTCCCCGATGTCCCGGGCTGTCCGCTCGCCGGCCCCCACGTCCCGTACCGCAAGGGTCACCTCGGCGCCCGCGGTCGCGAGGGCCCGGGCCGTCTCCACGCCGATGCCCGACGAGGCGCCGGTGACGATGGCGCGCTGCCCGCTGAGGTCGACACCGGCCACCACGTCACTGGCGGTGGACCGGGCGTTGAACGGCGTGGTGAGACGTGTTGCAGTCATGATCGGCTTCCTCCGGTGGGTGTCGTCGAGAGGCCCTTACCGCCTCCCGAACGATCGTGCGCGCAGGTCCGACGAGACGGCCAACACACGCTTCCTGACCTGGCTACAGTCTGTCCCTGTGGCCACCCCGGAGTTGCGGCAACTGCGATACTTCCTGGTCCTCGCGGAGGAGCTGAGCTACACCCGTGCCGCCGCCCGGCTGATGATCGCCCAACAGTCGCTGTCCCAGCAGATCACCGCGCTGGAACGCACCCTCGGGGCGAAGCTGTTCGACCGCGACTCGCGCGGCACCACCCTGACCGACGTCGGTGCCCTGTTCCTGCCCGAGGCGCGGGCCGTGACCGACCGCGCCGACGAGGCCGTCGCCGTCGTGGGGCGGGCCCTGCGGGGCGAGGTCGGCAACCTTCGACTCGCCTTCCTGACCACCGTCGCCAACCACCTCCTGCCACCGGTGGTCCGGGCCGTGCACCAGCAACTACCCGATCTCCACCTGTCCACCGAGTCCACCGGCATCGCGCCGCTGGTGCAGGGCGTGCGCGGCGGCCACTACGACGTCGCCTTCACCCGTACCCCGCTGGTCCCCGGCCTGGCGTCCAGGAGGCTGACGACCGAACCGGTGTGCGCGGTGCTGCCCGAGGGTCACCCGCTCGCCGGCCGCGCCGAGTTGACGCTCGCCGACCTGGCGGACGAACCATGGGTGACCACGCCGCGCAGCTCCTGGGAGCCCTGGCACCGCACCTTCGAGGACCAGTTCCGGGAGGCGGGGTTCGTGCCGAACATCGTCCAGGAGGAATCCAGCGTGCAGAGTCTCCTCGGCCTGGTCGCCGCCGGGGTAGGCGTCACCCGGCTCGCCAGCTCGGCAGCCAGCCTTCGCCGCACCGGCGTGGTGTTCGTTCCGCTGACCGGCGCCTACGCCCACACCGAGATGGTCTGGCTGCCGGGCAGCACCGCGCCCGCCCTGCGCCGACTCGTGGACGTGGTAACCGAACTCGCGACCACGACCGACCTCACCAGGACCGGCTGACGGCCGGGTCGGCTCAGGTCGTCCGCAGGTGGTGGGTGGTGCCGTCGGCGACGGCTCGGAGCTTGTCGGGGTTGGCCACGTTGTGGATGGCGGTGACGCGGCCGTCGGCGTCGATGTCGAGACAGATGGTGGCGACCACCCGGCCCGCGCCGCTGAACACCAGGCCCGGACCTCCGTTCATCTCGACCAGGGCGGCGTGCATGTCGTGCGGCTCGACGCCCTGGTAGGTGACGGTGCCGATGGCCGCGAACCAGGCCGCCACCGGCTCCGCGCCCCGGACGGGACGCCGGGCCTGGCGGACCTTGCCGCCACCGTCGGTCCATAGCGTGACGTCCGGGGACAACAACTCCAGCAGGGTGTTGAGGTCGCCGCCGGTCGCCGCGGCGAGGAACCGCTCGGTCACGCCGCGCTGCTGCGACCGGTCCACGGTGAAGCGTGGCCGCTGGGCCCGCACGTGCTCGCGAGCGCGGTGCGCGGTCTGGCGGACCGCGGCCTCGGAGCGTTCCACCGCCACCGCGATCTCCGCGTGACTGAACCCGAACACCTCCCGCAGGACGAACACCGCGCGTTCGAGCGGGCTGAGCGTCTCCAGCACCACAAGCATCGCCATCGACACGGACTCGGCGTCGGTGACGGCGTCGGCGGTGTCCCCACCGGTCAGGACCGGCTCGGGCAGCCACGGCCCCAGATAGGTCTCGCGTTGCCACCGGGACGAGCGCAGACGTTGCATGGCGAGGTTCGCCACGATGCGGGCCAGGTACGCCTTGGGGTCGGCGACCTGGGCGCGGTCGGCCGAGGACCACCTGATCCAGGCGTCCTGCACCGCGTCCTCGGCATCGGCGGCGGTGCCGAGGATGCGGTAGGCCACCGAGAACAGCAGGTTGCGATGACTGTGGAAGACCTGCTGGTCAGGGTCGGTTGGGTGGGTCACCGCGCGTCGCCCCGCAGGCGGGTGAAGCGGCCGCCGCGCGGCCAGAAGACGCCGGAGGAGGGCATCGTCGTCATGCGACGGTACGTCGGCCAGGGCGAAGCGCTCACGGTCTCCTTGTACCAGACCGCCGCGCGCCCGGTCAGGCACCCGCGGCGGGGGCTGTCGTCGGGACGGGTGAACTGCACGACCGCATCGTTTCGGCCCAGGCTCACCGGCGTGTGGTAGTAACCGAACCGGAACCGCCGGGGCTGCCTGCCCCGCAACGTGCGGGCGATCGACACCGCCGCGTGCACCCCGGTCGGCATGCCGCTCTGGCAGGTTCCGTGCAGGACGCCGTAGCCCTGCCGGATCGCCGCCGCATCGCCGATCGCGTACACGTCGGGGTGCGACATCGACCGCAACGTGGAGTCGGTGACGACGCGACCGCGATCGTCCACGGTCAGGCCCGCGGCGGCGGCCAGCGGCGACACCCGCGTACCGGCCGTCCAGAGCACGACGTCGGCCGCCACGGTCTGCGCGTCGGCCAGTTCCACCCCGTCGGGCAGCACCTTCGTGACCGCTGTCCCGCCGATCACCCGGACACCGAGGCGGGCGAGCGCGGCCCGCAGGTGTGAGCGGGCCTTCGCGCTCAGGGTCGCCCCGGGATCCTGCCGACCCACAAGCACGACGTGGAGCTCCGGGTGCCGCTCGGCGATCTCCGCGGCCGCCTCGACGCCTGTCAACCCGCTGCCGACCACGACGACCGTGCCGCCGCCGAGCCGCGCCAGCCGGTCCGACAGCGTCGTCGCGTCACCGTCCAGGGTGTACGCGTGTTCCTCCACACCCGGCACCGCCGCCGTGTCGGTGACGCTGCCCAACCCGTACACCAGGGTGTCGTAGCGCAGCACCCGACTGTCGTCGATCCGGACGGTCTTCGCGTGGGCGTCGACCGCCGTCACCCAGCCGCGGACGAAGTGCGCGCCCGTCCTCTCCAGCAGCGGGGGGATGTCCAACTCGGCGACGCGTTGCCCGGTTGCCGTCAGGTGCAGCCGGAGGCGCTCGGTGAACCGCTCCTGCGCGTTCACCAGGGTCACGTGCACGTCGGCCTTCCGGGTCCGTGCCGCGAGTTGGGTCGCCGCGGCCATGCCCGCGTAACCCGCGCCGAGGATCAGAACGTGGTGCGTTGTGCTCATTGTTTCGCCTCTCTCCTGGGTTGACGACCACGAGATGCGCGGCGCTCGTCGCTTCGTGACATCGGGTCGATGTGACGCCCGCCACGGCTGCGCCGGGCTGGCCGGGCCCACTACCGTCATGGCGGTGAGCCGATCTGCCGCCGCTGGCCGGCCTCCGCTGTGGCGGGACCGCACCTTCGGCACCTACTGGGTCGCGCAGTCGCTCTCCGCGGCCGGTGACTCGTTCGCCTACCTGGCGGTGCCGCTGCTGGTGCTCCAGGCGACCGGGTCGGTGGCGCGGATGGGCCTGCTCACCGCAGTCGCGGGGGCGGCGTCCGTCGTCGCGGGGATCTTCGGCGGGGTGCTCGTCGACAGGTACGACCGCCGCACCCTGATGATCGTGGCGGACCTGGCCCGGTTGGTGCTCTACGGCCTGGTGCCCCTGGCCTGGCTCGCCGGCCCACAGGTCTGGCTGCTCTTCGTCGTGCTGCCCATCTGCGAGGCGGCCGGCATGGTGTTCCAGGTCGCCGCGGTGACCGCGGTCCGCAACCTCGTCGACTCCGACCGGATCACCGAGGCCAATGGCCGGTTGCAGGCGACGTACGCGGCGGCGGCCGTCCTCGGGCCGCTGCTCGCCGGCGTGGTGTCGGCCCGCTTCGGCCCGGCGCTCGCCATCGCCGTCAACGCGGCGAGCTTCGCCCTCTCGGCGACCGGTCTGTGGCTGATCCGCCTGCGACCCGTACGGGCCGACGCCGCCGCACCGGCGACCCGGGAGCGGCCACTGGCCGAGTTCCTGGCCGGGGCGCGGTTCCTGTGGCGGCAGCCCGTGCTGCGCGCGCTCACCGTCCTGTTGTCGGTGTTCATCTTCCTGACCTACGGCTTCACCGACGTGCTGATCTACCACATCACCCACGACCTCGGCGGCTCCGAGGGCACCGTCGGCGCCGTGCTGGGCCTGGCCGCGCTGGGCACGGTCGCCGGTGCGCTGCTGGTGGCCCCGCTACGCCGCCGACGTGGCTTCGGCGCGACCTGGATCGGCGCGCACTCGGTCTGCGGGTTCGCGGTGGCGGGCGTCGGCCTCGCGACGAGCGTGCCGGCGGTCACCGCGCTGACCGCGGTGTATCTGTGCTGCCTGAGCGTCGGCGGGATCTGCTCGATGTCGCTGCGCCAGGAGATCACCCCCGATCACCTGCTCGGTCGGGTCACCTCGGCGTTCTGGAGCACCCACTACGCCCTCGGGCCGATCGGCGCCGCCACGCTGACCTGGGCCGCCGGCCGGTACGGCGTCCAGGCGGTCATGGTCGTGGCGGGCGCGGGCTGCCTGCTGGTCGCGGTCGGTGGTCTGTGCAGCCCGGTTCGCCGTGCCGGCTCCGAGCCGCGTCGTCCGCCGGCCGCGGTCGTGCTGGGCACCGATCAGCCACCGGCGGACCGGGCCACGAGGGTGTGAACGCGA
This sequence comes from Micromonospora sp. NPDC023888, assembly GCF_040639415.1. Classification (NCBI taxonomy): domain Bacteria; kingdom Bacillati; phylum Actinomycetota; class Actinomycetes; order Micromonosporales; family Micromonosporaceae; genus Micromonospora; species Micromonospora sp. NPDC023888. The sequence continues at coordinate 83,933 of NZ_JBEZZW010000031.1, forward strand.
CGGCACCATGCCTGGTCGCTGTGCCTGTCGAGCTGCCCCGCCAGTGGGGCACGGGAAAGCCCGCCCGCGAGTGGGGCACGGGAGGGCCCGCCCCATCAACGGGGCAGCTCGACAGGCGCCGAACGGCACCCCCTTCGCCAGCCGCGGTTCGCGCGTCGGCGGGGACGACGCCGGTCAGAACTCCTGGTACATGACGTGCAGACCGACCCGGCCGAGGGTGGGGTGGCGGAACGCGCCGGGCACCGTGCCGACCACCGCGAAGCCCTCCCGCCGGTACAGCTCGACCGCCGACCGGTTGCTCTCCACCACGGCGTTGAACTGCATGCCGGCGTACCCCCGCTGGCGGGCCCAGGCCAGGGCGTCGCGGCACAGCGCGGTGCCCACGCCCCGGCCCCGCGCGTCGGCGGCGACCATGAAGCTCGCGGTGGACACGTGCGCGCCCGGACCGGGTCGGTTGGTGCCCATCTTGGCGGTGCCGAGCACCCGCTCGCCGTCGACCGCGACGACGGTCCGGCCCGGCGGCGCCTCCACCCACATGCCGTACGCCGCGTCTGCGGTCATATCCGGGTCGTAGGGGAAGGTTTCCCGAGCCCGGATCACCTCCTCGACGATCGGCCATACCTGCGACCAGTCCTCCGCCGCGAACTCCCGAATCTGCACGTCGAGCAGGGTACGAGCGGCGAACCGGCCGGACAACGGGATTTGGGTCAGGCCGCGAGCGCGTCGAGTTCCGCGTCCAGCAGCGCCGCCAGTCGGGCGTGCCGCTGCGGATGGCTGCTCGGGGTCATGCCACGGCTGGGCATCTCCACGGTCATCAGCAGGTACAGGTGCAGCCGGTAGAGGCCCAGCCGGCGGCGCGCCGAAGCGTCAAGCACCAGTGGTGTGCCGGCGGCGCTGCGGTAGCCGCGCAGCAGCGGATGCTCCGGCTCGTCCTCGGCGCGCCGAAAGAGCAGCGGCGAGACCAGGTCCAGCAGCGGGTCGCCGTAGAGGAACCGTTCGCCGTCGACCAGGCCACAGAGCCGAAGCCGACCCGCCGGATCGGGTGCGGCCAGCACGTTGCCGTCCCAGCAGTCGAAGTGCAGCAGCGCCGGTCGGCGTACCTCGTCCAGCACGTCGGCGTGTCGTCCGACAAGCGTGTGCAGGTGATCCGGGGTCACCGGAAGCCGCACGTCCCAGTCGGTCGCGTCGGCGAGCAGCGCGTCGAGCATCGCCGTGAACGCCACCCGCCAGGTCGCCCCGCCGGCCCGGTCGTCGTCGTACCCGAACCGGTCGCCGGTGACCCGGTGCAACGCGGCGAGGGCGACGCCGAGGTCGTACCGCGCGGGGCCGTCGTCGACCGCGACGCCGGCCCCGGCCAGGTCGGACAGCGACCGGCCGGGCAACAGCGTGGTGACCAACCACTCGCCGTACGCGGGGTCGGTGCCGTGCCACAACACCTGCGGTACGGGCACCCGCGGGGCGTGTTCCGCGACGAGGCGGAAGTATCGCGCCTCGGCGGCGCAGAGTCCTCGTTCGTAGCGCAGCAGCGGCGTCCGGGCCGGAGGGGCGAGTTTCAGCACCACCGAGCGGTCGTCGTCGAGGCGTGCCCACCAGACCGTCGCGTATCCGCCGCCGGCCAGCGGGCCGGCGTCCCGGAGCCCGGTGTGCGGGCCGAACGACGCGCGGACCAGGTACGCCACGTCGTCGCTGGTGAGCAGACGCTGCGTCGGGCTGACGCCGGTCACGGGGCGGCGTCACCCCGTCGAGCGCGCGGCGCGGAGCCGGCGCTCACGCGGGCGGCGAGCGGGGCGGGACCGGCGGTGTCCCTGCGGACCAGCTCGGCGGGGAGCACCTCGACCCGTGGGGCCGGGCCCTCCGCGCCGAGCACCAGGGACATCGCCCGGACTCCCATGTCGACAAGCGGCAGCCGCACGGTGGTCAGCGCCGGGGTGACGTCCCGGGCGATCGGCATGTCGTCGAACCCCACCACGGAGATCTGCTGCGGCACGGCCAGCCCCCGTGCCCGCAGGGTGGCGAGCGCCCCGATGGCCATCGAGTCGTTGAGGGCCACGATCGCGGTCAGCTCCGGGTCGGCGTCGAGCAGCCGGGCGGTCGCCTCGGCGCCGCCGTCGCGGTCGAACTCGGCGTACCGGATGCGCCGTTCCGGCAGGTCCCGGCCCTGCTCGGTGAGGGCCTGCCGCAGGCCGGCCAGGCGGTCGGTCGTGGTGGTCAGGATGCGCGGGCCGGCGACCACACCGATCACCTGGTGCCCCAGCCCGCACAGCTCCCGTCCGGCGAGGTAGCCACCGGCCCGGTTGTCCGGCATCACCGCGTCGCCGGAGTGTTCGTGCCGGCCGATCACCGCCACCCGCCCGCCGGTGGCCTCGTACGCGGCGAGCTTCTCGTTGAGCTGCCGGGTGAACGCCTCGTCGTGGTAACCGGAACCGGCCAGGATCAACGCCGCCACCTGGTGGCCGCGCAGCAGTTCCACGTACTCCAGCTCGCGGTCCGGATCCCGGTAGCTGTTGCAGATCATCAGCAGCCGGCCCTGGTCGGTGGCGACGCGTTGCAGGCCACGGGTGATCTCGGCGAAGTACGGGTCGGAGACGTCGTGCACGATCACGCCCACCGCGCTGCGGTGCGAGCGGGCCAGAAGCTGGGCGTGGGCGTTCGGCACGTACTGCAACTCGGCGACGGCGGCGAGCACCCGCTCACGCAGCTCGTCGGTCACCGGTTTGCTGCTGCCGTTGATCACGCGGGAGGCGGTGGCGGGGGAGACGCCCGCTCGGCGTGCCACATCGGACAGGGTCGCCATGGCCCGCCCCCTCGGTCTGTTGACGGCGTTTCGCCGTGCCGGCTAGCGTCACGGTACCGCAGAGAAAGCCCTTTCCCGCAGGGAGGCCCGGCCATGTCCGACCGCTTCGCGGCCCCGCTGCCCGGCGGCATCGGGGTGTCCCGGCTGCGCGTCTACGACAGCGTCGCCCCGGACGGCCTGGTCGGCGGCACCCCGCACGTGCACCTCTGCTGCACCGAGGGGTACGTGGTGACCGACGGCGAGGGCGCGGTGCAGACCCTGACCGCCTCCGGTTTCCGGGAGACACCGCTGCGGCCGGGCGCGGTGGTCTGGTTCGAGCCGGGCACCGTGCACCGCCTGGTCAACGGCGGTGGGCTGACGATCGTGGTGCTCATGCAGAACAGCGGCCTGCCCGAGGCCGGCGACGCGGTGCTGACCTTCCCGCCCGACGTGCTCGCCGATCCGACCGCGTACGCCGCCGCGGCGGCCCTGCCGGACGGGGGAGCGCCGGGCGCGGACGTGCGCGCCGCGTACCGGCGACGTGATCTCGCGGTGACCGGCTTCCAGGCGCTGCGGTCCGGCGGGCCGACGGCGCTGAGCGCCTTCTACGCCGCCGCGGTCGCCCTGCGCCAGCCGCTTCTGGCGCGGTGGCGGCAGCGGTGGGAGACCGGCGCGGGTCGGGCCGCCACCGGCACCGGTGCGCACCTCGACGCCCTGGAGCGAGGCGACGCCCGCCACCTGGGCGAGGCCGGGGTGTACGCGGTGGACGAGCCGGTCGAGCGGGGGCGGCTGGGCATGTGCGGCCTGCTCGACACCTATCCGACCGCCGGCTGACGGCCGCCGCGGTCGCCGACCCTGCCGACCGCCGCCCGGTCCGCGGCACGGCGCCGGCCTGGTGCGCGGCACGGGGCCGGTACGGGGATACTTCGGGCAGGTTTCATTGATGCTCTTGACAGGCATTGTTAGCGATAACACGATGGCCTTCACGCCGCTCT
>NZ_JBEZZW010000032.1:0-82520 GCF_040639415.1 Micromonospora sp. NPDC023888
CTGACGGTGGCCTCGCTGACGCCCGCCTTCTTGGCAACTTCAGTCAACCGCTTGCCGCGCCCCGCGCCCCGCGCCCCGCGCCCCGCGCCAAGATCTACGCAACTTCCCGGATGTTGCTGCCTCCGACGCGCCAGAGACAGCAACATCCCTGATACTGCGCGGATCTTGACGACGAGCAGCGTCCTCGGCCGGCCGGGAGCGGGGGTTCGGGGGTGCCAGCGGCAAGGTCGTGCTCGAACCAGGATGCGGTGGTCACGGAGCGCCAGGACGGCACTACATCCTGGATGCTGCGCGATCTTGCGGCACGAGGAGTGGCGGGACGGCGGCGGGAAGGACCGGGCGACAGGGGCGCGAGCGGGAACGGCCGCGCACGACAGGGTCGCGAGCGAGGACGAGGCCGCGGGACGGGCCGAGTGGGCCACACAGCTTTGGTGCGGAGTATGTGTCGCTGGCCCATGTGCCGGAGAGCACACAGCTCGTAACTTCTTGCGCCATGACGGCAGAACCCGTGGTGGTCCCCCACGTCGTACAGGTCGACCTCGCCGGTCGGACCGCCCTGGTCACCGGGGGCGGCAGCGGCATCGGGCGGGCGTGCGCCCTGCGGCTGGGCGCGGCCGGCGCCAAGGTGCTCGTGGTGGATCGCAACCTGGAGGCGGCCAAGGCGGTGGCGGCCGAGGTCGACGGCCGGGCCGAGGGTGTGGACCTGTCCGACGCCGCGGCGGTGGACCGCCTCGACGTCGACGTGGACATCGTGGTGAACAACGCCGGGCTCCAGCATGTCGCGCCGCTACAGGACTTTCCCGTCGAGCGCTTCGAGTACATCCAGCGGGTGATGGTGGAGGCGCCGTTCCTGCTGATCCGGCGGGCGCTTCCGCACATGTACGCCCGGGGCTGGGGTCGGATCGTCAACATCTCCTCGGTGCACGGGTTGCGCGCCTCGCCGTACAAGGCGGCCTACGTCTCGGCCAAGCACGCCCTGGAGGGGTTGTCGAAGGTGGTGGCGCTGGAGGGCGCCGCGCACGGGGTGACCGCCAACTGCATCAACCCGGCGTACGTGCGCACGGCGCTCGTGGAGAGCCAGATCGCCGACCAGGCGGCCAGTCACGGCATCGACGAGGCCGAGGTGATCGAGAAGATCATGCTGGCTCGGGCCGCGATCAAGCGGCTGATCGAACCGGAGGAGGTCGCCGAGCTGTTGGCGTACCTCTGCTCGCCGCCGGCGGCGTTCATCACCGGTGCGTCGATCGCCCTCGACGGGGGCTGGACGGCCAACTAGTGGGGCTGAGCACAATGTCGACCATGTCATCGCCTGTGGAGTTCCTGGAGCTGCTCGCCCGTGAGGCCGCGGCGGTCGAGTTCGAGGGACCGCTGGTGGCCGCGCGGGCCGCGGGGCTGCCGCCGGAGCGGCTGGCCGAGCTGGAGCAGGCCAAGTCGGTGGCGTTGCGGGTCCGCGCGCTGCTGGAGCGTCGGCGCCGCCGGGAGACCGAGCTGTCCGGCCTGTACGACACGGTGAGTGACCTGGCCGGGCTGCGCGACCTGGACGACGTGCTCCGGGCGATCGTGCACCGGGCGCGCAACCTGCTCGGCGCGGACGTGGCCTACATGACGCTCAACGACGACGAGCGCGGCGACACCTACATGCGGGTGACCGACGGGTCGGTCTCGGCCCGTTTCCAGCGGCTGCGGCTGCCGATGGGTGCCGGCCTGGGCGGTCTGGTGGCCCAGTCCGGCGCACCGTACGTCACCGCGAACTACGGCGAGGACGCGCGCTTCCACCACACCGGCGAGATCGACGCCGGGGTGGGCGAGGAGGGCCTGGTGGCGATCCTCGGGGTGCCGCTGCGGCTCGGTTCCACCTCGATCGGGGTGCTCTACGCGGCCAACCGTTCGGCCCGACCGTTCGTCCGGGAGGAGGTGGCGCTGCTGGTCTCGCTCGCCGCGCACGCCGCGGTGGCGATCGACACCGCCCGGCTGCTCACCGAGACCCGCTCGGCGTTGGCCGAGTTGTCGGCGGCGAACACCACCATCCGGGCGCACAGCAGCTCGGTGGAGCGGGCCGCGGCGGCACACGACCGGATGACGGCGCTGGTGCTGCGCGGCGGCGGTGTGGAGGACGTGGCGGCGGCGGTGACCGAGGTGCTCGGTGGCGCGCTGCTGGCGCTTGACGCCGAGGGCCGCCTGCTGGCCCGGGTGGGTGAGATCGACGAGCCGGAGCGGGTGGACATCGTCGAGGCGGTGGCGGCGTCGCGGACCGAGGGGCGCAGTGTGCGCCGCGGCCCGCTCTGGTACGCGGCGGTGGTGGCGGGCGCGGAGAACCTGGGCGCCCTGGTGCTGCGTCCGGACGACGAGTTGGTCGACGCCGACCAGCGCATCCTGGAGCGGGCCGCGCTGGTGACCGCGCTGCTGCTGCTGTTCCGGCGGACGGTCGCCGAGGCGGAGGGGCGGGTCCGGGGCGAGCTGCTGGACGACCTGATCGCCCGTCCGCTTCGCGACACCGACGCGTTGCGCAGCCGGGCCCGGCGGCTCGGGGTGGACCTGGATGCCCCGCACGTGCTGGTGGCGGTGGGCGACGACGCCATCGCGGCGACCGGCTCGGCACGGCAGCGGGTGCTGTCCTGGGCGACCACGTACGCCTCGGCGCGCGGCGGGCTGGCCGCGGCGCGCGACGGTCGGGTGGTGTTGATGCTGCCGGGGCTGGACGCGGGCGGCAGCGCCCGTGCGGTGGCCCGGGACCTGTCCCGGGTGACGGGCCGTCCGGTGACGGCCGGGGCGAGCGGCCCGTCGAACGGGCCGGCGGCGCTGGCGGGGACGTTCCACGAGGCGGACCGGTGCCTGACGGCGCTTGGCGCGTTGGGCCGGGCCGGCCAGGGGGCGAGCACCGCCGAGCTGGGCTTCGTGGGGCTGCTGTTGGGCACGGTCGGAGACCGGGGCGAGACGGACGTGGCCGAGTTTCTGCGCACCACGGTCGGGCCGGTGGTCGACTACGACGCCCGGCGGGGTACGGCGCTGGTGAAGACGCTGGAGGCGTACTTCGGGGTGGGTGGCAGTCTGGCCCGCGCCGCCGAGCAACTGCACGTGCACGTGAACACGGTGACCCAGCGGTTGGAGCGGGTCGGGCAGTTGCTCGGCGCGGACTGGCAGCGGCCCGAGCGGGCGTTGGAGGTGCAGCTCGCGCTGCGTCTGCACCGGCTGCGCGCACCGGCCACCTGACCGACGCCGTGGCTCAGCGGACCTGAATGCCCTCCAGCACGGCGTCGACGACCCGTTCGGGCAGGGTCTGCTCGTCCAGGTCCGGATTCCACTGGAGCACCCGCTGGATCAGCATCGGCCCGGTGAGCAGCGCCATCGTCACCTCGACGTCGATGTCGGCCCGGAGCACTCCCTCGTCGATGCCGCGCCGCAGCACCTCGCGCATCAACTGCCGGCGGGGCGAGATGATGTTCTGGTAGAGCTGGAACTGGTCCGCGCTGCGGTTCACGACGGGCGCCAGACAGGGCATGATCTTCGCCGCACGCGGGTCGACGTTCTTGCCGATCGCGCCGACCAGCAGCACCAGGTCGTCGCGGACGGAGTGCCCGGCGGGCTGCGCCAGGACGCCCTTGAGCCGGCGTAGCGCGTCCAGCAGCAGGGCGTCCTTGCCGGCCCAGCGGCGGTAGATGGTGGCCTTGCCGACCCCGGCGCGAGCGGCGATCGCCTCGATCGAGAGCGCCTCGATGGTGCTGCCTTCGGCGAGCAGGTCGAGGGTGGCCTCGATGATCGCCTCGTCGGCGCGGATGCTCCGCGGTCGCCCGGGCGACCGCGGAGCATCGGCGGTGGACGTCATGTCCGGCATTCTTCCCGTACCTATGCCGTGCCGGCCAGTTCGGGCTCGGCGACCGGCGCCGCCGGGGCGACGCGGGTCTCCTCCTTGCCCGGCATCCAGCGCAGCACCACGATGATCCCGAGTGCGGCGATCACCGCGGAGAGGCCGGCCGCCCAGTGCATGGCGGTGACGAAGGCGTCGTTGGCCGCCGAGATCAGCGTCGGCGCCGCCGGGCCGAGCTGGCCCGCCGCCGCGTACGCCCCGGAGATCGACTCGTTGGCCGCGTCGCGGGCCTGCGTGGGCAGACCGGTAAGCGCGTCGCTGATGTCGCTGCGGTAGACCGCGGAGAGCACCGAGCCGAGGACGGCCACACCGAGCGCGCCGGCCACCTGGCGGATGGTGTTGCTGACCGCGGAGCCCACACCGGCCTTCTCGCGGGGCAGCGCAGACATGATCGACTCGGTGGCGGGCGGCATGATGTTGGCCATCCCGGCGCCCTGGATGAGGAAGACCAGCAGCACGATCCAGATCGGGGTGGAGGCGCCGATGAAGACGAAGGCGCCGAGGGACACCGCGGTCAGCGCCAACCCGACGGTGGCGACGGCCTTACCGCCGTAGCGGCGGACCATCGCGGCGCTGCGCGGCGCGAAGACCAACTGGGCGCCGGCGAAGGGCAGGAAGAGCAGACCGGTCTGCAACGGGCTGTAGTCGCGAACGAGTTGCAGGTAGAACGAGCCGAAGAACATCGAGCCCATCGCGGCGAAGAACACCAGGCCGACGATGGCGACCGGCGCGGCGAAGTGGGGCACCTTGAACAGCCGGACGTCGAGCGACGGGTGGTCGCTGCGCCGCTCGTGCTGCACGAACCAGGCGAGCACCGCGACGCCGACCAGGATCGAACCCCAGGCCGTCGGGCGGTCGAAGCCGTGCTCGCCGCCGTCGATGATGCCGTAGGAGAGGGCGACCAGACCGACCACGGAGAGCAGCACGCCGAGCACGTCGACCCGGCCCGGTCGCGGGTCACGCGACTCCGGGACCAGCAGCCCCACCAGCACCACGCCGGCGACGACGACCGGCACGTTGATCAGGAAGACCGAACCCCACCAGAAGTGCTCAAGCAGCGCGCCGCCGAGGATCGGGCCGATGGCCACGGCGAGGCCGACGGCTCCGGCCCAGACACCGATGGCCCGACCGCGCTCGCGCGGGTCGAAGACGTTGGAGATGATCGAGAGCGTCACCGGCATGATGGCCGCGCCGCCGACCCCCATCAGGGCGCGAGCGGCGATGAGCTGGGCCGGGCTGTCGGCGTACGCGGAGAGCAGCGACGCCAGGCCGAACAGCACCAGACCGATCATCAGGAAGCGCTTGCGGCCGGCGCGGTCGCCGAGCACCCCGAAGGTGAACAGCAGCCCGGCGAAGACAAGCGTGTAGGAGTTGATGGACCACTCCAGCTCGCCCTGGCTGGCACCGAGGCCGTGCACCGGGTCGGCCAGGGTGCGCAGGGCGACGTTCAGGATCGTGTTGTCGAGGACGACCACGAGGAGGCTGATCACCAGCACTCCCAGGATCGCCCACCTCCTCGGGTGACCGGTGTTGTTGTGCAGCTCCATGCCTGGCTTTCCCCCCACGCTTTTCCCCGCGACGCAATACGATACGGGTAAGACTCGTAACGCGACTCAGCCTACGGTGCGCATTAACGATACGGTACCGATCCGTATCGTATGTGGTGGGCGTCACGTCGGGGAGCGACGGCCAGGCAGGCGGCGACAGCGGACGGCAGCGAGCCGAGACGTGCCGCCGGCGCGGTGAGTGGCTCGATCCACCCCGGCCCCGCGCCGTACACGCGCAGCCGGGGGGAGTCCCGGGCGAAGCGCACCAGGCGGTACGCGCGGCCGGTGACCGGCGTCTGCGACCAGAGCACGACGGTGTGCGGGCGGGCCCGGTACACCGCGCTGTCAAGCGCCGGCCAGGGCAGCGCGGGACCGAGGTGCAGACAGCCCCGGCCCTGCTCGCGCAGCGCGGCGGCGAGCGCGTGCAGACCCAGGCAGTGCGCCTCCTTCTCGGCGCCGGCCAGCAGCACCCCGCCGGTGGGCAGGGACCGGCCCGGCTCCCGGCGGTACACGTCCAACCCGACCCGGACGCCCTCGCAGAGGGCATGCTCGACGGCGACCTCGGCGGCGGCGCGCCCCGGCAGCCGGGCCAGCACCGGACGGCAGACCTGCTCCCAGAGCGCCGGCACGCCCCAGGTCTCGGCCAACTCCAGCACCAGCGTGGCGACGGCGTTGCCGTCCAGGTCCTCGGCAGCCAGCGAGACCTGCTTGTGCGCGATCTCCACGGTCTCCGCCGGCATCGGCTCGGTCAGCACCAGACGTACCCCCGGATAGACATTCCCTACCCGGGGGTTCGCCGAAACGGCGCGCGGCGGATGCGCCGGCGCGGGATTTACCGGCGGCGGGCCGCCAGCCGGTGGGCCAACGCGGCGGCGCTGCCCCAGATGCCGCGCCGGAACAGCACCACGACGAGGACGAAGATGCCGCCGGTCACCAGGCCGATCGCCTCGAACCCGGAGAAGGACAACCAGTCCTCCAACCGGACCACGATGGCGGCGCCGACCACCCCACCCCAGAGGGTGCCGATCCCACCGAGCACCACCACGATGACCGCCTTGCCGGAGGTGGTCCAGTGCAGCACGTCCAGCGAGACGAACCGGTGGCCGACCGCGAACAACCCACCTCCGAGGCCGGCGATGAACCCGGAGAGGACGAACGCGGTGAGCTTGTAGCGGTGCACCGGATAGCCGAGTGCCCGCGCCCGCGCCGGATTGTCCCGGATGCCGACAAGCACCCGACCGAACGGCGAGTGGACGATCCGCCAGGCGGCCACCAGCCCGAGCAGCACGATCGGCAGGATCGCGTAGTAGAAGTAGTAGTCGTCGGTGAGGTCGACGCCGAACAGGTCGCGGGGCACCCCCTGGAGTCCGTTCTCACCCTGGGTGACCGAGCGCCACTCGTTCGCCACGTAGTAGACCAACTGCGCGAAGGCCAGGGTCACCATGGCGAAGTAGATGCCGGTGCGCTTGACTGCCAAATAGCCGATCGGCACGGCGAGGACGGCCGCGGCGAGCGCCCCGGCCAGCACGGCCGCGGGAAACGGCAGGCCCGCGTGGATGGCTACCAACCCGGTGACGTACGCCGAGGTGCCCCAGAACGCCGCGTGACCGAAGGACATCAGCCCGGTGAAGCCGAGGAGCAGGTCCACCGCCACGGCGAACAACGCCCAGCAGAGGATGTCCACGGCGACCGCCGGGTAGAGGCCGTTGGGCAGCCACGCCGCGACGGCCAGCCCGACGGCGAGCAGCGCGTACCGCACCCAGCCGGGGGCGCGGGCCACGGTGAGCAGCCCGGACGGCGGGGCCGGGCGGGACGCGTCGGCGGGAGTGTCCACGGTGCTGGTCATGCGGGAGCCTCCTCACGACCGAACAGGCCGGCCGGGCGCCACAGCAGCACGCCGGCCATCACGACGAACACGATCGTCTGGGAGACGATCGGAAAATCCGACAGGTACGCCTCGCCCCAGGCCTGCGCCAGGCCGATGCCGAAGCCGGCGGCGACCGAGCCGAAGATCGAGCCCAGCCCACCGATCACCACCACCGCGAAGACCACGATGATCAGGTCGGCGCCCATCAGCGGGTTGACCGCCCGCATCGGCGCGGCCAGCACCCCGGCCAGGCCGGCCAGCCCGATGCCGAAGCCGAACACCGGGGTGACCCACCGTCCGACGTCGATGCCGAAGGCGCGGGTCAGGTCGGGCCGCTCGGTGGACGCCCGGACCACCATGCCGATGCGGGTACGGGTGAGCACCCACCACACCGTGACGCAGAGCAGCACCGCGAAGCCGAGGATGAACACCCGGTACGTCGGGAAGTCGAACAGGCCGAAGTTCACGGTCCCGTCCAGCAGCGCCGGGGTGGCGTACGGGCTGGACTGCACGCCGTAGCGCAGCTTCACCAGGTCCTGGAGGATCAGCGTCAGGCCGAAGGTGAGCAGGAAGTTGTAGAGCGGGTCGAGCTTCGTCAACCGGTGGATCACCGCGCGTTCCAGCGCCATGCCGAGCAGGCCCAGCCCCACCGGCATGATCACCAGGGCCGCCCAGAACGGCACACCCCCCTCGGTGAGCAGCACGTACGCTCCGAACGCGCCGAGCATGTAGAACGCCCCGTGGGCGAAGTTGACCACCCGCAGCATGCCGAAGATGACGGCGAGCCCGAGGGCGAGCAGGGCGTAGAACGCCCCGCTCACCAACCCGTTGAAGGTGTTCTGCGCGAAACCGCTCATAGCTTGCAGTCCGCCGACGGCGCGCGGAACGCCTCCGCGGCCGGGATCGTCTTGAGCACCTTCACGTAGTCCCACGCCTCGGTGACCTCGGCCTGCGGCTTCACCTGGGCCAGGTAGGCGTCGTGCACCACCCGGTGGTCCTCGGCGCGGATCTTGCCGTTGCGCAGGAAGACGTCCTCGACCGTCTTGCCCTCCAGCCCCTTGACCACGGTGTCCGCGTCGTCGGTGCCGGCGGCCTGCACCGCCTCCAGGTACTGCAACGCCGCCGAGTAGTTGGCCGCGTGCGCGAACGTCGGCCGGGTGCCGGCCTTCTGCTGGAAGCGGTCGGCGAACTCCCGGTTCTTCGCGTCGAAGTTCCAGTACCAGGCGTCGGTGTACGTGGTGCCGGCCAGCGCGGCCGGGGTGAGCGAGTGGATGTCGGTGAGGAACATCAGCCCCACCGCGAGACCGACGCCCTTGTCCCGCAGCTTGAACTCGTTGTACTGCTTCACCACGTTGACCAGCTCGGCGCCGGCCTGCATGGTGCCCAGCACGTCCGGCTTCGGCTTCAGCGTCGGCGCCTTGAGCAGGAAGGTGGAGAAGTCGCCGCTGGTGTTCGGGAACGGCGCCCCGTCCTTGCCCACCACCGTGCCGCCGGCCGCCGTGATCGCTGTGGAGAAGCTCTTCTCCATGTCCTGACCGAAGGCGTAGTTGGGGTACAGGATGTACCAGTTCTTGCCGATCTGCTCGGTGGTGGTCTTCCCGGTGCCGTTGGCGAGCATGTACGTGTCGTACGCGTAGTGGAACGTGTACTTGTTGCAGCTCTTGCCGGTCAGGTCGGTGGTCGCCGCGCCGATGTTGAAGTAGAGCTTCTTCTTCTCCTTCGCCACGTCGGCGACCTTCAGCGCCGCCGACGAGGTGGGCACGTCCAGGATCAGGTCGACGCCCTTGCGGTCGTACATCTCCTGGGCCTTGGAGTTGGCCACGTCCGGCTTGTTCTGGTGGTCGGCGCTCTGCACGGTGATGTCACTGGTCACCGCCTTGTCGCCGTACTTCGCGGTGAAGTCGGCGATGGCCATCTCCACAGCCGTCACCGAGTTCTTGCCGGACAACTCCGAGTACGCCCCGGACTGGTCGTTGAGCACGCCCAGCACGATCTTGTCGCCGGTCAGCTTCTGGTCGCCACCCGACTGGGGGCCACCGCCGCCACATCCGGCGACCAGCACCACCGCGGCCGACGCCGCGACCACACCCACCGTCCTGCGCATGCCCACTCCATCCATCCCGCGCGTCGTCGCGCGGGTCGTCGTTGACAGTCAGATCCCGAGGTACGCCAGCAGCTCACGTTCGCGCGACCGCACCTCGGAGTTGTCCATCGCCTCGGCGACGCGTCCCTCGGCCAGCAGGTAGTGCCGGTCGGCGACGCCCGTGGCGAAGTGCAGGTTCTGTTCGACAAGCAGCACTGTCACCCCGTGCCGCTTGGCCTCGCGCAGCAGGTCGGCGACCTGCCGCACCAACAGTGGCGACAGCCCTTCGGTGGGCTCGTCGCAGAGCAGCAGTCGGGCGCCCATCCGCAGCACCCGGGCCAGCGCGAGCATCTGCTGCTCGCCGCCGGAGAGCATGGTGGCCGCGGAGTTCCGCCGGGTGTACAGGGCGGGGAACGCCTCGTACACCCGCTCCAGCGACCAGGGGTCGGGGCCGACGGTGGGCGGCAGGGTGAGGTTCTCGGTGACGGTCAGCGTGGCGTAGCTGCCCCGGTCGTCGGGCACCCAGCCCAACCCCAGGCGGGCCCGTTTGTGCGCCGGCAGCCGGGTGATGTCGCGCCCGTCCAGCTCGACCGTGCCGCGCTGGCCGGAGTGCAGCCCCATCACGCAGCGCAGCAGTGTGGACTTGCCGGCACCGTTGCGCCCGACGAGGGTGACCACCTCACCGGCGCGGACCTGGAGGCTGACCTCCCGCAGCACCTGCGCCTCACCGTAGAAGGCGGACAGGTTCTCAATGCGCAGCATCAGCGGCTCCCAGGTAGGCGGTGATCACACGCTCGTCCGCACGGACCTGCTCGTACGGGCCCTCGACGAGGACCTTGCCGGCCTGCAACACGGTGACGGTGTCGGCGAGCCGGCCGACCACGCTCATGTTGTGTTCGACAAGCACCACGGTCCGGCCCGGACGGACCCGGCTGATCAGCTCGACGGTGCGGTCGACGTCCTCCAGACCCATTCCGGCGGTCGGCTCGTCGAGCAGCAGCACCTTCGGCTCCAACGCCAGGGCGATGGCCAGCTCCAGGGCCCGCTTGCGGCCGTACGCCAGCGACTCGGACGGGGCCTGCGCCAGGTCGGCCAGTCCCACCATGGCCAGCAACTCGTCGGCCCGCTCGGTGTAGCGGTCCATCAGCTTCGCCGACCGCCAGAACCGCCAACCCAGGCCGCTCGGCGACTGCAGGGCCAGCGCGACGTGCTCCCGGGCGGAGAGCTGTGGAAAGAGGCTGGTGATCTGGAACGAGCGCGCCACGCCGAGTCGGGCGACCTGCTCCGGGGGCAGCCCGGTGACATCCCGCCCGGCCAGCTCGATCCGCCCGCCACTGGGACGCAGGAAGCCGGTGAGCAGGTTGAACAGGGTGGTCTTGCCCGCGCCGTTGGGGCCGACAAGCGCGTGCACACTTTCCGACGCGACGTCGAGGTCGACGTCGTCGACCGCCCGGAAGCCCCGGAAGTCGCGGGTCAGCCCGCGGGCCGACAGGAGCGCTTGCCCGGCCATCGCCTCATCCTCCGCACGTCGCGGCGACGGCCGATTCGGTGACCGTGGTCACAGGTCCGTCGCGTGGACGAAACCTACGGCGGGCCGCACGGGTCGAGCCATGTCGATGACATCCATATTCGACCCTGTGGGGACGTGCGCCGACGCCACTCCCCCGCGCCGTGACCTTGACCAAACCTCCTAGGTTGATGATCCACACAGCCCCGCGGAAGGTCCCCACCCCATGCCTGTCGGCTTCACCATGGCGATCGTCTTCGCCGCCGCCCTGGCGGTCAGCGCCATCCTGGCCCTCGTCACGCCCGCGCGAGCACTGAAGCGGGTGGCCGCTCTCGCGGCGCTCGGCTTCCTCGCCCTCACCCTGCTGGTCGGGGTCGCCTCCAGCGCCCACTCGGTGCCCATCCGCTCGGTCGGCATCGTCACCAGCTTCGGCAAGCCCACCGGCGAGGTGACCGGTTCCGGCCTGAAGTGGGTGGCGCCCTGGCAGAAGGTCGGCGAGTGGGACGCCGGCCGGCAGAAGTACGACCACATCGGCGGCAACAACTGCGTGCGGGTCCGCACCGGCACGCTCGCCGACGCCTGCGTCGAGGTGCTCATCGAGTGGCAGGTCAAGCCGGAGAACGCGCCGAAGCAGTTCATGGACTACAAGGGCGACTTCGCCAGCTTCCGGGGCCAGCGGGTGGGAGTGCAGCTCGACAGCGCGGTCAACGACGCCTTCGCCGCGTACAACCCCCTCGAAAAGATCGACGCCCAGACCGGCGACCTCAACGTCGACCTGAAGCCGTTCGCGGCGAACATCAAGACCAGCGCGGAGACCCGGCTCACCACCGACGTGGACATCCTCTCGGTGACCATCACCCGGGTGAACCACGACGACAAGACCGAGGGCAACATCAAGGCGTTCCAGGACAAGCTGGCCCAGACCCGCAACCTGGAGCAGGACCGCAAGAACGCCGAGATCTCCAAGCAGATCACCGAGACCAACGCGAAAGTCGACAAGGTGACCCGCTGCCTGGAGATCGCCGAGAAGAACGGCGCCAACCCGGGCCTGTGCATCAACCCGGGCATCGTCACCGGCAAGTGAGGGAAGCCTCGTCAGGCGGCCCGCTCCCAGTGGCGGGGAGCGCTGATCCTGGCCCAGCTCGCGCCGAACGTCATCCGGCGCAGCGGTGGCGCGATGTCGCAGAGACTGAACCAGGTACGGGTCAAGCCCACGTTCACCGGGTTGCTCATCATGCCCTGGTGGAGGGTGCGCAGGGCCAGGTCGACGGCTTCGAATCCGTACTCGCGCATCTCGGTCTCGTATTCGCCGATCGTGTCCAGCAGCGGCAGGTGGCCGGTGCCGGCCACTGACAACTGGCGGGTGAGCAGGGCGGCGTCGCGCAGTGCGGTGTTGGCGCCGTTACCGCCGGCCGGTGGCATGCCGTGCACGGCGTCGCCGAGCACTGTGACGCGTGAGGGCGCCCAGGGCGCGGGACGGTCGGACGCCTGGAACGGAAACGCGCTCACCTCGTCCGGTGGGCACTCGTCGACCAGCCGGCGTAGCGCCGGGTGCCAGTCCGTGATCAGCCCGGCGATGTACGCCTTCAACTGTGCGCCGTCGAGGCGCTCGGGACGCGAGGGGAACAGCTCGTTGCGGGCGACGAACGCGCAGAGCAGATAGTCGTCCCCGACCGGCCTCTGGCGTTCGAACACGGAGGTGAACAGGAAGTGCGGCGCACCTGTCACGATGAGGTTCATGCCGTCGGCCAACCGGGCGGGTAACCAGGCTCGGGTGGCGTCATTCAGCGGCAACTTGAGCCCGACACCCATGGCACCGGTGTCTCGCTGCGTGGCGGTCGGCAGGTACTGCGCGCGCACCCGGGAGTTGATCCCGTCGGCGCCGACCAGGACGTCGCAGGTGACCGACGTCCCGTCGGCGAAGTGCGCGGTGGGGCGACCGTCAGCGGCCAGCTCGTAGCGTTTGAACGCCTTGTCGTAGTGGACGGCGTCGTCGAGCCCGTCGAGGAGGACACCGCGCAGCGTGTGACGGTCGACCGGGTAGGCCCGTTCGGCGGGGTCGGGATGGTCGGGGTACATGAGGGCGTCCTCGACGAGGACAAGCGTGCGCAGGTCCGTGCCCAGGAAGCCGAAACCGCCGCCGGGCCGACCCGCGGTGTCCGTGAACGCCTGCCACTGTCGGTCGGGCAGGCAGGCACGCAGCGACCGGCTGCCCGCCGGGTTGATCGCGAGCCGGTAGCGGTCCACCCGGTCGTCGCGACGCCGGTCACGCTCGTACACGGCGGCGTTGATGCCGTGTTTGCGCAGGCCCTGGGCGAGCGCGAGGCCGCCGATGCCACCACCGACGATGAGCACGTCAATCATTGGTGACCCTTTCCGGTGAGAACAGGTCGCACAGTTGGTTGACCACCGACTCGGCCTTGTCGGGACGCAGGCGGATGCCTTTGACGGTGGCGATCACCAGCTCGACGCTTGCGGCGACGTCGAGGTGCACCGACCAGACGTGCTGCTCGATGCCTTCGGTGAAGATCGCCGCCAGCGCGTCGCGCCAACCCTGCTCGTCGCGCTCGATGTCGAGCCCGGTGGACTCGTCACGTCGAGCGCGAAGATCGAGCTCGTCGAGCACGACGAACAGCTCGGGCCGTTGCCCGACGGCGGTGGCGATCTCGGTGAGGTGTCGCCGCAACCGGGCGGCGGGTTCCAGGTCGGTGTGCATTGTCGCCTCGAATTGGCTTGTCACGTGTTCGAGCACCGCGGCGATCAGGTCGGCCTTGGTCCGGAAGTAGTGGTGCAGGGTGGAGTGGTCGATGCCTGCCGCGGCAGCGATCGGTCGCAGCCGGAACCCCTCGAAGCCACTCTCGGCGATCGCCGAGAAGGCCGCACGGACCAGCGCCTGCCGGCGGTCGAGCTGTTCAGTCATCCTCAGTCATCCCCAACCAAGCGGTTGGTTGATAGTTCAGCATCGTTGTGCCGTACTGTCAACCAACCGCTTGGTTGAGTGGGTCGGACGGGCCGTACCGGCCAGCGTCTAGGCGTAGCTGAACAGCGGAGGGAAGACGAGGACCACGATCCAGGCCCACGCGGCGTACACCGGCAGGTAGCCGGTCTGCCACCGTTCGAGCGTCGCGAACGGCGTGCGCCTGCGGATGAAGGCCAGCAGGAGCCACGCCGACCACGCGAGGTTGACGAGCAGGACCACGTTCTCACCGAGCGCCGCCGCCCGGTTGGGCGTGCCGCCGTACTCGTCGGTGATGCGCCCGGTGATCTCCAGCAGCACCAACACGTCGATGGCCAACGCGCTGACCACGAGCGCGAGTTGGAGTTTGTCGAACGGGCCGGCCGGGGCCAGCGGATCACGGGCCGAGAGTGAGTAGAGCAGCAGCCCCAGCACCACGACCAGCAGCAGGTCGAACAGGATCAGCGCCTCGCGTTCGACGTCGATGCCGTGGCTGGTCCAGACCACGGCGACCAGGAAGGCGAGCAGGGCGGCAGTGAAGAGCGGCGTGAACAGCCGGGTGAGGACCGGCGCGATGTTCTCGACGACACTCTGCTTGGCCTCGACCAGCCAGCCCGCCACGACGACCGCTGCCGCGGCGCCGCAGGGCAGGAGCCACTGCGAGATGAACGCCTCCGGGACGATGCCGATGGCCGCGAAGGTGTTGAACAGGAACGCGGCGAGCACACCGCCACCGAGGGCCATCAGCACGAGGTAGATGAACCACTCGCCGGTGAAGCGGATGAAGTCCATGCGTCGACGAGACGAGCGCCAGTCGTCGGCGACGTAGGCCAGACCGACCACGAGCCACAGGGCGATGGGAAGGTGGACGCCTGTGACGACCACGGACTGCGAGTCGTCCGCCAGCGGGTACGCGTTGGCCGCCCCGGCGCCGAGGGCGAACAGCGCCACCAGCACCGCGACCACCACCGGTCGGGCCTGCCGGCGCCAGGCCAGGAACGCCGCCAGCCAGGGCAGCGCGAACAGCGTGGCGTTGCGCGCGTAGAACGAGCCGTCGTCGTCGAAGCTCAGCCCGAACAGCGCGGGCGCCTTGACGGACACCACCGCACCAGCCGCGCAACCGAGCATGACCCACAGGTCCCGGCGGGAGCGCGTGCCGGCGGCCGGACCGCCGGAGTCGCCGGTCAACACCAACTGCTTCCACAACCGTTCCGAATGTTCCCTGGCGAACTCGCGGGAGAGGTCGTCGAGGCTGCCCATCCGTTTCACCGCGACCAGGAACGCCTCGTCCGGGCTCAGACCCGCGGCGATGAGCTCGTCGACGGAGCCGCGAAGGTGATCCTCCAGCTCGTCGGCGTCGACCGCCTGAAGTTCGCTGCGGCGCAGCACGTACTGGCGCCACTGCGCGAACTGCGCTTCCAGTTCCTCCGGCCCGTCGGGTGTCGTCATGCGAGGCCCTCCAGCGGGTGCGCCGTCAGTGGCGCACGGTCGTGCCAGATCTCCTTGAGCGCACCCACGACGGTGTCCCACTGCCGGCGCTGCTCGGCCAGCTCAGCCAGACCCCGGTCGGTGATGCGGTAGTACTTGCGCCTGCGCTCACCGGGGACCACCTGCCAGCTCGACTCCAGATAGGCGAGACGCTCGAGCCGGTGCAACAGCGGATACAGCAGCCCCTCGGTCCAGTCCAGCTCGCCTCCGGACAGCTCGTTGATCCGCCGGAGGATGGCGTAGCCGTAGCTCTCGCCCTCGGCCAGGATGCCGAGCACCATCGGTGTCGCCGAGGCGGCGACCAGATCCTTGGCGACCTTCATGAAGCCTCCCACTCAACCCTAGAAGTACGATGCATAGTACTGCTAGGTATCAACCGGCACGCAACCGGTTGGAGACCAAATCGCCGGCACGGGCAGCCGTGGTGCCCCGAACGGGCCCGCTCCGGGTTAGCCTTGGCGCATATGGCTACCTATCGCAGCGCCTCAGTGCTCCTCTCCGCAGACGGCACCAGGACTCCCGGCACCGCCGCGCTCTTCGCCGAGCCGGCCCGCAAGGGTGGAACTCCGCCCTGGGCAGGCGACTTCCGACCTGCCAACAGCGCCGGCAACGGCCCCAAGAACGCGATCGGAAAGACGTTCACCCTGGAGTTGCCCGACGGCAGCACCGGCAAGGTCGTCGTCCAGGGCCTCAAGAGTGGCAAGGGAGGCGTCGTGCTGGCGCTGATGGGCGAGGACGCGCCACCCTTCTGACCAGTCGCACGGCTTCCGTCGCCCGGGCGCCCGGGGTTGACCCGTCCGGAGTCAGCCCGGGGCACCTGTCCCGGCACGCCACCCGTCCCGGAAAACCCGGTGGGATGTCGGTTGTCGTGTCGCGATAATGGCCGGCGTGCAGGAGATCGACGTCGTCGTCGCCCACCGCGAACGCGCGACAGTGCGCGTCGGCGACGTGTTCCTGAAGATCGATGCCGACCCGGCGCGTACCGACGTCGAGGTCGAGGCGATGGCGATGGCGCCGGTCCCGACTCCCGAGGTCCTCTGGCGCAAGCCGCCCGTCCTCGCGCTCGCCGCCCTGCCCGGAAGGGCGCTCGGCCGCCTCGGTGAGCCGTCGACCGCGTCGGCGACAGCCTGGGCCGCGGCGGGTGCCGCAGTACGGACGCTGCACGACGCGCCGCTGCCGCCCTGGCCCGGCCGGAGCATCGACGAGCTGGCCGCACAGCTCGACGGCGAGTGCGAGTGGCTCGTCACGAACGGCGTCCTCCCCGCCGACCTGGTCACCCGCAACCGTCAGATTGCCGAGGCCGCGCTCCGGCCGTGGACACCGGTGTTCACGCACGGCGACCTGCAGATCGCCCACGTGTTCGCCGACGGTGACGAGATCACCGGCGTGCTCGACTGGTCCGAGGCGTGCCGGGGCGATGCCCTGTTCGACCTCGCCACGTTGACGCTCGGGCACGAGGAGCACCTCGGCGACGTCGTGACCGGCTACGGCACCGACGTCGACCTCGACGTGATCCGGGCGTGGTGGTCGCTGCGCAGCCTGCTGGCGATCCGGTGGCTGGTCGAGCACGGCTTCGACCCCTCCTCGCCAGGCTGCGAGGTCGACGTGCTGCGGGCGCGGATGTGACGAGCGTCGGGGCGAGCGGCCACGGCAGGCCCACTCGACTCAGTCCAGGGTGACCACCCAGCGGGCGCCCTCGCCCCGCGCCAGCCGGGCGAACGCCGTGGGCGCGTCGTCCAGCGCGACCGTGCCACTGACCAGCGCGCGCAGGTCCAGCGCACCATCTGCCAGCTCGGCAGCCAGCACGGGCACCTCCCGGTCCGGGTCGGACGAGCCGTACACCGAGGAGCGCAGGGTACGGGCGGAGTGGAAGATGTCGAGCGCGCCGAGGCTGACCATGTCGTCCTTGGCACCCATGCCGACCACTGTCACCACTCCCCCGCGCCGGGTCAGCCGCCAGGCAGCGCGGATGGTGGTGGCGCGGCCGACGCACTCGAAGGCGTGGTCGACGCCCCGGCCCTCGGTGCGCGCCCGCACCTCCTTGGAGAGCCGGTCGTCGGAGAGCAGGAAGTCGGTCGCCCCCGCGGCGAGCGCCAGGTCCCGTTTGGCCTCGGCGACGTCGACCGCGAGGATCGTCGTGGCGCCGGCCCGGCTGGCGGCGGTGAGCACGGCGAGCCCGACACCGCCGAGCCCGATCACCGCAACCGACTCGCCGGGCGCCACCCGGGCCGTGTTGTGGACCGTGCCGACACCGGTGAGCACCGCACAGCCGAGCAGCGCGGCCCGCTCCGGGGGCAGACCGGAGGGGATCGGGATGACGGCGTTCTCGGGCACCACCACCGCCTCGGCGAGCGCGCCGAGGCCGAGCGTCAGGTGCAGCGGGAGGCCGTCGTCGGTCTCGCCGCGCGGCACCGTCGGGGCGGTGGTGTCGGCGCAGAGCCACGGCTCGTCGTTGCGGCACCACCAGCAGGCCCGACAGGCCGGCGCCCAGTTGAGCACCACCGGGGTGCCGACCGGCAGGACGCAGCCCGGCCCGACCTCGGCGATCACGCCGGTCGCCTCGTGCCCGAGCACCAGCGGGAACCTCGCGGCGATGGTGCCGTTCACCATGGACAGGTCGGAGTGGCAGACGCCGGCGGCGCGGATCGTCACGCGCACCTCGCCGGGGCCGGGCGCGGGCAGGCGTACCCGCTCGACGCGCAGCTCGGCACCGGCCGCGCGCGCGACAAGCGCGCGGACGGTGACCGGCTCGGCCGGGGACCGCTCGGGGGCGCTCATCGCTGGATCGCCTTCAGCTCGCAGAACTCGGCGAGGCCGTGCACGCCCAGCTCCCGGCCCAGGCCGGACTGCTTGTAGCCGCCGAACGGGGCGAGCGGATTGAACGGGGCACCGTTGATGTCGACGGCGCCGGTGCGCAGCCGTCGGGCCACCGCGAGCGCGGCGTCGGTGTCGGCGGACCAGACCGCGCCGGCCAGCCCGTAGCGCGAGTTGTTGGCGATGGCGACCGCCTCGTCGGTGTCGTCGAACGGGAGCACGGCGAGGACGGGACCGAAGACCTCCTCCTGGGCGAGCGCGCTGTCGGGGTGCACGTCGGCGAAGACGGTCGGGGCGACGAAGTGCCCCTGGGCCGGCACCGGAGCGTCCGGGCCCCCGGCGACCAGCCGGGCGCCGTCGGCGAGGGCCCGGTCGATGTGGCCGCGCACCCGCTCGGCCTGGGCGGCGGAGACCAGCGGGCCGAGCCGCGTGGCCGGGTCGAACGGATCGCCGAGCCGGTAGCCGGCCACCGCCGTGGCGACCAGGTCGAGTGCTTCGGCGTACCGGTCGCGGTGCACGAGCATCCGGGTCCACGCGGTGCAGGTCTGCCCGGAGTTGAGCAGGGCGTTGCCGACGCCCACCTTGACCGCGGCGGCCAGGTCGGCGTCGGGGAGGATCACGTTCGCGGACTTGCCGCCCAGCTCCAACGCGACCCGGGCGATCCGGTCGGCGGCGACCCGCATGATCCGCGCACCGGTGGCGGTGGAGCCGGTGAACGAGACCAGGTCGACGTCGGGGTGCCGGGCCAGGGCCTCGCCGACCACCGGCCCGGTGCCGGGGACCAGGTTGAGCACCCCCGGCGGCAACCCGGCCTCGGTGACCGCGTCGAACAGCAGGTACGCGGTCAACGGGGTCAACTCACTGGGCTTGAGCACCACAGTGCAGCCGGCGGCCAGCGCGGGGGCCAGCTTCGCCAGCACCTGGTGCAGCGGGTAGTTCCACGGGGTGATCGCGCCGACCACGCCGACCGGCTCCCGGACGACGAGCGAGTTGCCGATGCTCTCCTCGACGGGTGGTCGGGCGGCGAGCGCGACGTGGTCGCGCAGCACTGTCAACGGCAGCCCGACCTGTACGCGGGTGGCGAACCTGAGCGGCGAGCCCAGCTCCACGGCGATGGTGCGGGTGAGGTCGTCGGCGCGGGCGGCGAGCGCGGCGTGCAACCGGTCGAGGTGGGCGGCACGCGCGCCGGGGGCGGTGGCCGCCCAGCCGGGAAAGGCGGCGCGGGCCGCGGCGACGGCGCGATCCACGTCGGCTGCCGTGCCGGCGGGCACCTGCCCGATCGACTCGCCGGTGCTCGGGTTCTCCACGTCGAGCACGTCGGTGCCGGCGGGAGAGGTCCACTCGCCGCCGATGTGCAGGTGGCGCCGGAGGCGCAGGGTGTCGGGCAGCGGCGACGGCGGGGCGGCGAGGTCCATGGCGTCCCTTCGGGGGGTGGTCGACGGGCGATGGCGACGGGGTCGCGACGGGCGATGAAACTAGCGCTGGGAGTTTGGACGCTACCCGCTCGGCCGGGCGGACTCCACCGGGTCGACGGTGCGGGCGTACTCGGCGGCCAGACCGTGCAGCAACGCGTCCAGGCCCAGGGCGAAGGCGCCCTCGTCCACGCTCTGCTGGTGCTCGGCGAGCCGGTGCGCCTGCCGCAGGTGCGGGTAGTGCGCGGCGTACAGCTCCGGATCCTCGACGAAGCCGCGGGCGAACGAGCCGAGCGCCGACCCGGCCACGAAGTAGCGCAGGGCGGCGCCGATGTGGGTGGCGCGCGCGGGCGGCCAGCCGGCGCGTACCAGCCCGCCGTA
Organism: Micromonospora sp. NPDC023888; assembly: GCF_040639415.1. Classification (NCBI taxonomy): domain Bacteria; kingdom Bacillati; phylum Actinomycetota; class Actinomycetes; order Micromonosporales; family Micromonosporaceae; genus Micromonospora; species Micromonospora sp. NPDC023888. Next base: position 19,921 of record NZ_JBEZZW010000032.1, read on the forward strand.
GACCGCGTCGGCCATGGCCAGCGCGGCCGGTCGGCGGCCCGGCCCCTGCGCCAGGTACGGCACGATGTTCGGGTGCGCGGTGAGCGCCCGCCGGTACGACCAGGCCCAGTCGCGCAGCGCGGCGGCCCAGTCCCGGCTGGCGAAACCGCTGGTGTCGACGGCGCCGGTGACCGTATCGGCGACCGCGTCGAGGATCTCGTCCTTGGTGGCGAAGTGGTTGTAGAGCGACGGCCCGCGGACGCCCAACTCGGCGGCGAGGCGGCGGGTGGAGAAGGCGGGCAGGCCCTCGGCGTCGATGAGCGCGGTGGCTGTCTCGACGATCAGCAGCCGGGTGAGCCGGGGCTGGCGGGGTCGGGGCACTGCGCTCCTCGCGGGTCTCGGGGGTGGGGGTCTGGACGCGACAAAACTTGCACCGCTAGTTTAAGGGTGACCGGCAGCTCCGACGCCAGGAGGACCACCGTGGACTTTTCGCTTACCGACGAGGAGCGGGCGGTGCGGGACACCGTCCGGTCGTTCATCAGCCGCGAGGTGATGCCCCTGGAAGCCGAGGTGCTCCGCCGGGAGCGGGCGCACCAGCCGGGCCTGGACCACTCCGAGGTGCGCGAGCTGCAACTCAAGGCCCGCAAGTTCGGCTTCTGGGGCCTGGCCACCCCCGAGGAGTACGGCGGGATGAACCTGCCGGCCGTCCTCCAGTCGTTGATCTGGACGGAGCTGGGCCGCACGTTCGTGCCGTTCCGCTTCGGCGGCGAGGCCGACAACATCCTGTTCCACGCCACCGAGGAGCAGAAGCGGGAGTTCCTCATCCCGACCATCGAGGGCGAGCGGCGCTCCTGCTTCGCGATCACCGAGCCGGGGGCCGGTTCGGACGCCGCGAACATCAGGCTCTCCGCGCGCCGTGACGGCGACGACTGGGTCCTGGACGGCGAGAAGACCTTCATCACCGGCGGCCACGACGCGGACTTCGCCATCGTGGTCGCGGTGACCGACCGGGAGAAGGGCGCCCGCAACGGCGGGGCCACCGCCTTCCTGGTGGACCGTTCGATGGGCTGGCGCTCGGAGTTCATCCAGACCATGGGCGAGGGCGGGCCGGCGTCGCTCATCTTCGACGGCGTCCGGGTGCCGCACCGCAACATCCTCGGCGAGATCGGGCAGGGCTTCACGCTCGGCATGGAGTGGATCGGCAAGGGCCGCTACACCATTCCGTCCCACGCCATCGGCATCGCCGAGCGGGTCTTGCAGATGGCCATCGACTACGCCAACACCCGGGAGACGTTCGGCACGAAGATCGGCACCAACCAGGCGATCCAGTGGATGATCGCCGACTCGGAGACCGAGTTGGAGGCGGCCCGCTGGCTGGTGCTGCGCTCGGCGTGGACCGTCGATCAGGGCCTGGATCCCCGGCACGCGTCGTCGATGGGCAAGCTCTACGGCGCCGGCATGGTCAACCGGGTGGTCGATCGGGTGCTCCAGATCCACGGCGGCATGGGCTACACCCGGGAGCTGCCCATCGAGCGGTGGTACCGGCAGGTCCGGCTCTACCGGATCTTCGAGGGCACCGACGAGATGCAGCGGCTGATCATCTCGCGGGACCTGCTGCGCGGCTACACCAGGATCGGTGGTCACCTCGCCTGAGCGGAGTCATCCCGTCAACGCCTCAAGCGCCGCGTCCACGTCGTCCTCCGTGGAGTAGATGTGGAAGGAGGCGCGGACCCGTCCGGCGCGGACCGCAGCCCGGATGCCGGCCGCCGCGAGGCGCCGCTCGGCGTCCGGCACGTCCACGCTGACGATGGCGCTCTCCCCCGGCGGCCGGCCCAGCCCGGCCAGGAACCGGTTGGCCAGGGCCACGTCGTGCGCCCGGATCGCCGGCACGCCGATCTCGGCGACCACCTCCAGCGCCGGTGCCGCGCCGACCCAGCTGAACCAGGCCGGTGAGATGTCGAACCGGCGGGCGTCGTCGGCCAGCCGCAGCGGCGGGCCGTAGTAGGAGGCGTGCGGGTCGCGGCCCGCGTACCAGCCGGCGGCGTCGGGGCGCAGCCGGTCGCGCAGCGCCGGGGCCAGATAGGCGTACGCGGTGCCGCGCGGGTTCATCAGCCACTTGTAGCCACCGACGGCCACCACGTCGGCCCGGCTCCCGTCGAACGGCAGCCAGCCGCACGCCTGCGTCGCGTCCACCACCACCAACGCGCCGTGCGCGCGGGCCGCGGTCACGATCTCGTCGTACGCCGCCACCGCCCCGTCGGCCGACTGCACCAGGCTGAACGCGACCACGTCGGTGCCGGCGTCGATCGCGTCGACCAGGGCGGCCAGCGGCACCGTACGGACCTTGACGCCACGCTCCTCCTGCACCAGCCACGGAAACAGGTTCGAGGTGAACTCGACCTCGGGGACCACCACTGTCGTCCCGGCCGGCAGGGCCGCCGCGACCGGCGCGAGGATCTGCGACACGGCCGCGCCGACCGCGACGTCACCGGCCGGCACCCCGATCAGGTCGGCGAACGCGGTACGGGACCGGTGCACCGCCTCACCCCAGCCCTCCCACGACGTGCGGCCGACCCGCCACGCGCCCAGGGCGTCCTGGAGTGCCGTCCACGCCGGCTCGGGCGGCAACCCGTAGGAGGCGGTGTTCAACCAGCCGGGCTCAGGCTGCCACAGCTTCTGCGCCTGCTCGATCTCCATGTCCTCGACGCTAGGCGAGGCGGCGTCGAACGGGCACGACCAATCCGCAACCGGCGGCCTGTCAGATCCGGACGAAGTCCTGGCCGAGCACTTGCCGTCCGCAGCATTGTTCGTGCTGGCCGGCACCGTCGGAGGCTCAGACCTCGCTCCCAGCCTCGCGCTCGGGGCGCCGGCGCTGATCGTCTACCCCGTTGCGGCGTGGCTGTGGCTGCGCGCCAGAAGGCAACCCGCCGTGGGGCGGGCGTGGGTGCTTGCCGTACTCGGATTCGTGCTGATCGTCGGCAGTTCGGTCGCGCCGGTGACGGTCTTCGGCACGCTGATCGTCGACGAGCGGCGGGAATCCCAGCCGGGTGGACGCGGCTACCGAGGTTGAATGCCGGCCGGCTCGCTACCGACGGGCGGGTGGATCCGGGCAACACTGTCGGCGAGCCCGGACAGCCACCGGTCGACCTCCACCAGGTGGCGCACCGACTGTGGGCCGGCCTCGCCAAGCAGCGGACGAATCCGGTCCAGTCCGGCGGCACAGTCACTCCGTAGCGGCCTCGGACCAGCCGGCCGGCCGTGGGCCACCTCGCGAGCGACGTCGTCGTACGCCGAGCGCAGTCGCGCGGCAGAGTCCCGCAGCAGGTCGGCTGCCGCCGGCCAGCCGGCGAGGCAGCCGGGCGGGTTGCGGCGCAGCAGCGACTCCGCGCCGGGGACCACGTGGTGCCCGGCGCTCAGGACGGCGTCCCAGTTCACCTGCTGTCGGTGCGGATGGTGCCGCTCCGAGTGGTACTGGCAGTACGACGAGTCGACCAGGATCATCCGCCGCCGGACCCGGTCGAGGGCACGGTCGGGAGGCGGAGCGCCGCCGAGGATCGCCAGCACGGTCTGCTCGACGGCGTCCGCGCTGGCCCTCAGATAGCCTGTCGCGTTGTGCCGCAGATCGTGGCTGGCGCCGCGCGGCCACATCGCCACACCGGCGAGCACGCCGATCACCGCGCCGAGCAGCACGTCGACGAGGCGGGTCTCGGCGAGCCGCCACCCTTCGGGGCTGAGCTGGGCGAAGACGACAGTCAGCAGCACGGTGAACAGCGCCTGCTGCCACACCGGACCGAGCAGGCGACCGACGCCGAAGGCAAGCAGCAGGGTCACCGGCAGGACGACGGCGTACACGATCGGCTTGTCGACGACGAGCATCAGCCCGCCGCTGACGACGGCACCGGCGACCGTGCCCAGCACGGCCGGCCGCAGGGCGGTGCGGGTGTCGGCGGCCGAGGTACGCAGGACGGTGAGGGTGGCCAGCAGCACCCAGAAGCCGTGGGTCGTGTGCAGCACCCCGGCGGCGACCCGGGCGATGGCGAGCGCCACTGCCACCCGCAGGGAGCTGTGCAGGTGGGACGAGCGGGGTGCCAGGTGGGAGCGGAACTGCCACCAGTACAGCCGCCACGAGCTGTGCCGGGCGTACCCGAAGAGCCCTGCGTGGGCGTCCTCGCCGTCGGGCCGCGACCCGGTGGCCACCCGGACGCCGGTGGCGAAGACCCGGGTCTGGTCGGCGAGGGCCAGCGCCGTCGCGTCCCGGCACAACCGGGCCACGTCCGGCGGGTCGTGGCCGTCGCCCTCTCCGGCGACGTACGCCGTCTCGGCTCGTCCGATCGCGGTGTCCAGGTCGTCGAGACGCACCGGCGGGGCACCCGGTGTCAGGGTCCGGCCGGCGGCGCGGATCGTGTCCGCGCACGAGCGCAGCAGAGGCGCCGCCGTCGGGTCTCCGATCGGCTCGGGCGGCGCGTCCGCCGTCAACCGGTCCGCCTCGGCGAGCGCCTCGCGCAGCGCGGACGCGCAGATCCGCAACGCCCGGTCCTGGGCGCCCGCCGCGCTCGGCGCCCACTCCGGGGGGTTGCGGCGCAGTTCGATGGCGGCCACCAGGTCGTACGCGCGCTCGCGCCGCGGGTCCTGACCACCCGGGCCGGTGTGCGGGCCGGACAACCTTCCGGCGGCGACGTCGAGGAACGCCGCGACACCGTCCGCCGCGGCGGTGAGGCGCTGCCGGTAGGAGACCGGTACCGGATCGGGCCAGAGGAGCACCTCCGCCGCGGCGAGCAGCACGATGGCGAGCGTGACGCCGCCGAGCCGCTGCGGCAGGGTGCCGGGCTGGTACGGCGGGAAGGACGCCAGGATGTAGAAGAGTTGGAACGCGCTGGCCAACCCCACCAGCCGCGGGTTGCCGACCCCGGCGAACGCCACGACGAACCCGATGACCAACATCCCGCCGGCGGCCGACCAGGTGCTCCACGCCAGCAACGAGCCGGCGGCGATCAGCGCCCAGACCGCCGGAAGTGACGTGACGAGGATCCGCGCCCGTTGCGGCGCCGGACCGGGCAACTGCGCGAACGACCCGGCGGCGATGGTGCCGAACAGGCCGTAGGTGGCGAGCACCGTGCTGCCCGCGCCGTACCGGCAGCCGTAGAAGACGACGGACGCGACGAGTGTCAGCCGTGCCGCTCGCCGCAGGACGGCATCTCCCGGGTCACGGCGGCGGAGCCGGCCGAGGATGCTGGTTGCGGGCACGCCTGCTCCCCCGGTTCGTCGCAGCATCCCTTCCCGACCAACCATTCTCGCGCGGAGTCCGCCCGCGGCGGCGGGTTTCGCGCCGAATCACCGCCGCGAGGGTCGACCGGACATAGACGCCACCCTCTACTGTCTAGTGAGGGTCTTCTCCGGAGGTCAACGCCATGCTGAACGCCGAGGATCTTCCGCCGTTCCAGCGGGCCGTCTCCTCCGAGTCACAGCGTGGGCAGCGACTGTTCGCGACCCTGATGGCGCTGCGGCTGTCCCTGCTGCTGCTGGCCGCGGTCGCGGGAGTCGCCACCTGGAAGCTCGACGACGTCGTCCTGGGTCCGGCGCTCGCCGCGGGCGCTTTCGCCGCCACCTCGGTCGTCGAGGTTTTCCTGCTCACCAATCGGCCCAACGAGCGGTGGTATGTCGGCAGGGCCCTCTCGGAGTCCGTCAAGTCCCTGACGTGGCGGTTCGCCACCGCCGCGCATCCGTTTCCGCGGTCGCGAAGTGACTCGCAGTGTGTCGAGGAATTCACCAATCGGCTGTTGGGCCTGACCGGGGACCTGTCCGCCGCCGGGCTGGCAGCCCCCGCCGTGACCGGCCAGCAGATCACGGACGGAATGCTGTCGCTACGCGCCGGCTCGCTCGCGGACCGCCGGGCCGCGTACCTGACCGGCCGCCTGGAGGGCCAGCGGGCCTGGTACGCCAAGCGATCACTGTCGAATCGGGCACGCGCGTCCCGCTGGTCGGCCGGCATGCTCGTGCTGGAGATCGTGGGAGTGACCCTGGCGACGTCGAAGGCCGCCGGGCTCATCGATGTCGACCTGCTGGGGATAGCCGCGGCAGCGGTCGCGGCCGGCGCGGCGTGGACGCAGATGAGGCAACACGCGGCGGTGGCGACCGCCTACGCCCTGGCCAGCCAGGAACTCGCCGCCATGGGGTCGCTGGCTGCCCGGATCCACTCGGAAGCCGAACTGTCACAGTTCGTCGACGACACCGAGACGGCGATATCGAGGGAGCACACGATGTGGCGGGCACGCCGCCACTGAGCGCTACACGGCGGTGCGTCGCCACTGTTGGCTGGTGCCGGTGCCGCAGGTCCACTGCACGGCCTGGGCACCGTCCGCCGTGGCGGCGTTCGACACGTCGAGGCACTTCCCGCTGTGGCGGGCGACGAGCCTGACGTAGCCGGTGCCGAGGTCCTCGACGCGCCACTGCTGGTTCGTGCCGCCGTTGCAGGTCCACTGGATCACGCGGACGCCGTCGGCGGTGGCACTCGCGCCGCCGTACACGTCGAGACACCTGCCGCTGCTGACGCTCGTCACGGTGGAGTAGCCGCCACCGGCGTCGGAGAACCGCCACCGCTGGTTGGCCTGCCCGTTCGCGCCCCACTGCACCACGTTGGCGCCGTCGGAGGTGGACGCGTTGAAGACGTCGAGAAGCTTGCCGCTGTGCCGCGCGGCCACCGTGTAGGTGGTCGGCGTGGGGGTGGTGGTCAGCGGCGCCACCCGGTAGAGCCCGCTGCCGTGGGCGGGAAGGGAGCGGGTGAGCGTGCCGGTGGCGGTGCCGAGGCTGGTGCCGGACCACAGGTCGGTGACGGTGGCCGAGCCGATGCCCAGGTCGGCCAGGTTCACCGAGACGTTGGCGGTGGCGCTCTCGCGGTTGAACAGTGCCACGTACCGGTGGTCGGTGCCGGGAACCTCGGCGGTCCACACCTGCCGGGTGCCGCCGACGAGCTGGCGGTTGTTGGCGCTGGTCTGGTCGACAGCGAGCACCGCGGCGTTCGTCATCAACGCCAGCTCGGCGGCGCGGTTCTCGACCAGGTTGCCGCCCCACATCAGCGGTGCCCGGTTGATCGCCCACAGGGTCATGAGCGTGCGCTGCTCGTCGGCGGTGAGCGCGGAGTAGCGGGGTGCACCGACCGGGCCGAACTTCGACAGCCGCCCGATCGGGATCATGTCCGGGTCCGGCCAGGCGCCCGTCGTCCGGTACGGCGTCCAGTTGCGCAACTGGTCGAAGAGCGCGTCGAGCGACGACCAGTTGTCCCACAGGTCGTTGACGATGCGCCACATGTGCGCGTTGTCCCGCACGTGCGCGCCGCTGGCCAGCGGTGTCGCGCCGGGCGAGAGGCTCAGCACCATCGGCCGACCGCTGTGCTGGATCGCCGTGCGGTAACCCTCGACCTCGCTCTGCCGGTAGGTCGGGGCGGCGATGTCGTCCACCTTCACGTAGTCGACGCCCCAGCCGGCCAGGAGCTGGAAGACCGAGTCGAGGTACGCCTGCGCGCAGGCGTTGGACATGTTCAGGCCCCACATCAGGTTGAGCCAGTTCGCGGTGGTGCTGTTGTTGATCTGATTGGCTCGGCAGTTGGTGCCGATGATCGGCACGTTGTCGGCGACCGCCTGCCGCGGGATGCCGCGCATCAGGTGGACGCCGAACTTCAGCCCCTGGGCGTGCACGTAGTCGGCGAGGGGCTTGAACCCGTTGCCGCCCGCCGCCGAGGGAAACCGCGTGGTGTCCGGCAGCAACCGCCCGTTGGCGTCCATCCGCAGCCGGGGGTTGAGGTTGGCGTCCTGGTTGGGGCTGTTGTTGTGTTGGCCCGGGTAGTACCAGGCCCAGTCGATGACGACGTACTGCCAGCCGTGCTGGCGCAGGTTGTCGCGCATGTAGTCGGCGTTGGCCCGGACGTCCGCCTCGGTGACGCTCCAGTTGAACGAGTCGTAGCTGTTCCACCCCATCGGCGGGGTGTCCGCCGTGCCGTTGTCCCACGCCGCGGCCGGTTTCGGGGAGATGACGGTGAGGCCGACGGCGAGCAGCACGACCAGAGCCGTGAGCCCGGCCATCCGCCGTGCGGTGGAACGCGCGAGGACGAGCGTCATCGGACCTCCAACGGGAGCGCCGACCAGGGTTCGGCAGGTAGCGGTGATTATCGATGTTAGCGCTCACACATCACCTGTCAAGCGCCGAACACGACACACAAAGCCATCCTTGCGCATGGGCGCGACCGCGTCGGCTCTGCCGATCGCTCGAACGCGGGGCTCGGGTCGATCCGAGCCCCGCGTTTCTCAGGCGGCCATACCTGCGCTGGCGGGGCCGCTCATTCATCAATATTTACAGCTGACCTCGGAACCCTCTACCAGGCAACCCACCCGAAAGCAGCAACCCCATAATAATAGGTCGATGCGTCGGATTCACACTTTGATCGATCCAACGGCGCACGCTGACCACAGAGATAGTTCATATCAAAGTGGAATGTATTATCAATGTTCTCCTTGTTGCCCCACGTGGAGTGGTTTCGGTACCCGAAGTCATGGCGCTGGCAAGCTTCATAGAAGAAAGCGTCACCATACTTCGTATCCGGGAGCCACTTTGGCTTGCTGCAGCCGTTATCTTCCCAGTCGAAACCGTATGGCATCTCCGGACCTGGATTCGCGTTTGCCCGGTGGAACTCGCCGTAGGATCCGGTGTCTGCCTGGGTGAAGTAGTTGTACTGATCGGGCTTGTGCCGCTTGGGTACGACCCCCACCACCGCACTCGACGTCTGGCCGGTGAAGTTCAGCGCTACCACCCGGAGGTCGTATCGGTCGCCACCCTTCAGCCGAATGGTGTTGTGGAACAGATCCGTTCCCGAGTAGAGCTTCGTCCACGCACCCGCCGCCGTCAGGTTGCGATAGTGGACCTCATACCAGACGGGAGTGTTCGACACCCTGCTCCAGGACAACCCGACCCAGCTATACATGCCACCATCGGTTACCCACGCATTGACCGAAAGGTTCGTTGGTGCGTTCGGTAGCGGCGCCATGGGCCTGGCGGAGGCGACGTTGCTGCCCGACGCGGTGCCTGTCACATTCGTCGCCAGCACCCTGAAGTCGTACGTCGCGCCGTTCGTGAGCAGGTTCAGCGTAAAGGAGCAACATCCGGCCGAGTACGGCAGTCGCTGCCAACCGCCACCATTGGAGCGGAACTCGATGTAGTACTGCGCACCACTCGTCGCGCTCGCGGTCCACTTCAGGTTGACCTTGGCGTCACCGGCGGTGGCGGTGAGGCCCGACGCGTTCGACGGGAACGGCGGCATCGGCCGAGCGGAGGCGACGTTGGTGGATCCGGACTCCCCGGCCAGATTGGTGGCCCGGACACGGAACTCGTACGTGGTGCCGTTGGTCAACAGCGTCTGGGTGAACGTGCAGCAGGTGGTCACCGGGTACGGCAGCCGCTGCCAGGCACCCCCAGCCGGCCGGTACTCGACCAGGTACCAGACGTTTGCGGTATTACTGGCCCCCCAGTACAGCGTGACCTTTCCGTCGCCGGCCACGGCCTCCAGACTGGTTGGCGACTGCGGCACCGGCGGCATCGGCTTGGCCGTGACCACGTTGGAGGGAGAGCTGTCTCCGGTGAGGTTGTTGGACCGTACCCGGAACTCGTAGGTGTGTCCGTTGTTCAGATAGTTGATGGGCATGGCTGTCGCGTCGACCGGGTCCTTCAGCCTGGTCCAGGCCTGCCCCGCGCTGACGTCGCGCATTTCGATCCAGTACCACACGTTGGCCGTGGCGCTGGACGTCCACCTGAGGCTGACCTTGCCGTCTCCGGCGGTAGCCGTCAGCCCGGACGGAGGCTGTGGCGCGGGCGGCATGGGCTTCGCGGACGCCGTAGCGGTGGGTGCGCTCTCCACGCCAGCGTTGGAGGCCGTCACCCGGAACTGGTACGTATGTCCATTGGTCAGGTACTCCATCGCCTGCGACGTCGCGGAGGTGGGGTACGGGAGCCGCTGCCATGACTGACCGCTCGTGGCGTCGCGGTAGAACACGACGTACTGCACATTCGCCGTCGGACTGGCCGTCCAGGCCAGGGTGGCCCGACCGTTGCCGGCCGTGGCGGTCAGGTTGGTCGGCGGCGCGGGTACGCTGTACCGCGCCGTGACCTGTATCGATGTCGAAGCCGGACCCTCACCTCCGGCGGTGAGCCCGGCCACCTTGTACTCGTACACATGGGCGTGCTGGAGATACTCCATGATGATCGATGTCTCGGCGGTCAGGTACTCCACCCTCGTGAAGGTGGTCTGACCAGCGGTGACGTCACGCCAGTAGATCGCGGAGTAGGCCCCCGCCGCCGGCGCGTCCCAGGTCAGTCCGATCTTGCCGTCGCCAGCGGTGGAGCCGCGCAGGTTGGTCGGCGCCGCTGGCGGCGCGACCCTGGCAGTGGCCCGAGCAGCGGCACTGGACGGGCCTTCACCGGCAGCATTTGTTGCGGCCACCTTGAACTCGTACACATGCCCGTTCACCAGGTACTGGGCGACCGCGCTGGTGCCCTCGGCGACCGGCAGCGGCCACTTGCTGAAGGTGGACTCTCCGGCGGTCACGTCCCGCTGGTAAACCACGAACCACACGTTCGGGCCCGGCGCCTGCCAGCTGAGCCCGATCGTGCCGTCGGCCCGCGCGGTGGCGGTGAGGTTGTTGGTAATTGTCGGCTTCGCCGGCACGGGGGTGACCCGGACGGTGTTGCTGGCCGGGCCCTCGCCGGCCTGGTTCGTCGCAACCACCTTGAACTCGTACTCGTGCCCGTTGACCAGGAGCGTGGCTGTCGCGCTGGTGCCCGTGGTGACCGGATAGGGCCACGCGGTGAACGTCGTCTCCCCTGCCGTCACGTCTCGCTGGTACACCTTGTGCCAGACGTTCGGCTCCCCAGCGGTCCAATTGAGGGTTGCCTGGGCGTCGCCAGCTGTCGCGGTCAACCCGGACGGCCCCTGCGGCAGCTTGAAGGTCGCGGTGGCGCGGACGGTGTTCGAGGCAGTGGATTTGCCGGCGTAGTTGGTGGCCACCACCTTGAACTCGTACTCATGCCCGTGGGCCAGGTAATCGGCCGTGGCACTGCTGCCCTCGGTGACCGGGTAGGGCCAGGCAGTGAACTCCTGCTCTCCGGCAGTGACGTCCCGCTGGTAGATCTCGTGCCACACCGAACCGGCGGGAGGCGTCCACGCCAGTTTGATCGTTCCGTCGGACTGCGCCGTGGCGCTCAGGCCACTCGGGGCCGCCGGCACCGGGTAGGACGACGTCGCGCGGGCCAGGCCCGACGCCGGAGACTCGCCCGCCTGGTTGGTGGCGCTCACCTTGAACTCGTACTCGTGCCCGTGGGTCAGGTACTGGGCTACGGCGGTGGTGCCCTCGGCGACCGGCAACGGCCACGCGGTGAACTGCGCCTCCGCGGCCGTGACGTCCCGCTGATACACCCTGTACCAGACCTGGCCCGCCGAGGCCGTCCACGACAGCTTGATCGCGCCATCGCCCTGGGCCACTGCGGTCAGGCCGGACGGCGCGTTTGGCGTGGCATAGCTGGACGTGGCGCGCGCCACGTTCGACGGGGGTGACTCTCCACCGAGGTTGGTGGCGACGACCTTGAACTCGTACTCGTGGCCCTGATCGAGGTACTGGGCCAGCGCGGTCGTGCCCTCGGCGACCGGCAACGGCCACGCGGTGAACTGCGCCTCCGCAGCGGTGACGTCCCGCTGATACACCCTGTACCAGACCTGACCCGCCGAGGCCGTCCACGACAGCTTGATCGCGCCATCGCCCTGGGCCACCGCGGTCAGGCCGGACGGCGCACCCGGCGCGGCGTAGACCGCGGTCGCCCGGACCACGCTCGACGGCGCACCTGACCCCGCACCGCCCACCGCCCGGACGCGGAACTCGTACACGTGACCGTTGACCAGATGCTCGACGGTGAGGTTGGTCTTCGACCCGTTCGGGTGGACGACCGGGGAGAATTCCGCGTCGCCGGCCGTGACGTTGCGCTTTTCCACCTCGTAGTACCAGGCCAGGTCGACGGCACCCCAGCTCAGAGCCACGTCGCCAGCCGTGCCGGCGGTCGCGGTCAGGTTGCCTGGCACAGCGGGCGGTGGCACCGAGACCGTCGCCGAGGCCACAGCCGACGCGGAGCCTTCGCCAACCGCGTTCTCCGCCCTGACCTGGTACTGGTACTGGTGCTGATTGCGCAGCCCTGCCAGATCAATCGAGGACTGGGTCGTCGACTGCGGCAGACGCACCCACTGCATCTGACCGACTGTCGTGTCCTTCTGGTAGACCCAGTACTTGAGGTTGGATCCCGGTGGAGCGGTCCAGGAGAGACGGATGCCGCCTTCCTGGTTCGCGACCGCGGCCAGATTGCCAGGCGCCGACGGTAGTTGGGACGGATCCGGCTGAGGACGCGGCCAGTCCACTTCGATGAAGCGTGGACGATAGATTGATGAATCGCGCAGATTGTCCTGGACGTCCAGGCTATTCACGTTGTAAGAAATCAGCAGCTTGCCGTCGCGCGCCATTTCCTGGTGCACATCAGCGTCATAGACCATGATCGGCCGACTGTCATTGGCCTCGGGGGCGCGGGCCAACTCGATCGGCCCCCCGAATGGCCCGGTCAGGGCGCTCGCGGTGTAGGCGACCACTGCGGAATTGAAGGGCAGGTGACCCTCCACCGTGACCAGGAGATAACGACCATCGACCTTGTGTACGGCGAAGGCCGTGCCGACGCCGCTGGCAATCCGCGTCGAATCGCTCTCTCGACTGGACCATCCCGAGCCCGTCCAGAACTGCCACTGCCCGGCCAGGCCCCCCTCGGGCACCCTGGCCAGGTGCACGAACTTCATGTCCTGCGCGTGCTCTGATCCGTAGATATAGGTGAACCCGCCCTCATTGACGAGCTCCTGCCCCCAGGTTGTCGACGAACCCAGCGGCAATTGTTGGACCCCCTGCACGGACAGCGCAGGAAGGGACAACGTGACAAGCGCGGTGCCGGTGGGCCGGACGTCCAGCGCACCCGGGCCGACCGACTCGTAGTTGTTCACCAGGACTCGCACCGTGGAGCCGTCGACGATGGCGTCGGCCACCCAGCAGCCGAGCCCCACGCTGTCGTCACACATGAACGATTTCGGCTCGGTCGGCGTACCGCCGTACCGGGTTTCGACGAGCCCGCTTTCGTCCTGGACGACCAGGGCGTTGTGGACCATTGCGCTCGGCGGTCGGGAGCCATCCGCGTTGACAGTGCCAAGGTACGTGTCCGAGAAGAGCCAAGCCACCCGCCCGTCGGGCAGTGCCACGGAAACAGTTCGGTCACCACCGGTCCAGTGGCGACCTCCGGAATTGCCGTAGGCAGTCCACATCGCGTTGGCCGCGGCTGCCGACATCGGCGCGACGGACGGAACGGCCCGCGCCGGCACCGCCACCGTGAGCACCAGCGCGAGACTTGCCACCAAGGAAGCGGCAGACAGCCCTCGCCCCAGGCCACCGCGCATCCAACCGCGGGGACGACCAGCTGACCGACGGCGCCAGGCTTGAGAACTACGTCCGGACGCGACGATCGGCATCAGGTCTCCTCGATCAGGGCATGACAGTCAGGCCGCCGCCCGTGGAGTGAGAAACGGCTTGGCGCAAGAAGAACGGGGAAAGACCTGTCCATCGAGGACGATGATCTTCCCGGTGGTCATCGTAACTGCCAATGCCCATCGCGGCTGCCCCGTAATGAGGCGCCTTTCCGGCCACCCGGGGCAACGCGCCCGGGTTTATGTGCATCGACTACTTGCCTCTTCGGCCCCACAGTCGACAGATCCCGGCCGGCGAAACCCGGCGTACGAGGGCGCTCAGGTCATAGCGCTCCCAATGACAATTCATTGTGCAGATGGTCATGCGTTCTGCCGGTTGTGATGGTGAATGTCCACACCCGCCCCGTGCTTGTTGTCACCCGCGGAATCCGACCGGTATGTCGGTCCGGCAACGAGTCAGCCCCCTGCCCCTCGACACGAAAGGTAGAGGGCCTCTCGGCACACCCCTGAGCAACAGCGAGATCTGCTCGACGATGGAGAGCGGGTTGCCCATCGCCTCGGCGATGAACAGCGACGCCATGGTCAGGTAGATCGCCCTGCCGCGGCGGCCCGTCACGACCCTGCGGTACGGTCCGCCGGTGATGATCGAGGGCTGCTCATGTCTGATCTGCAGCGACAGTGCGCCGACCCGGGACAGCCGCACCGTCCAACTGGTACGCGACCACGGCTGGTCGGTGTTGCGGATAGCCGGAGGAATCGAGTTCGCGTACACCGTCGGCCTGTGGCACTCGTTCCGTCGCCCTGAGGTGGTGATGTTCGGCCTTGACGGCGAGGGCATGCAGCACTGGCTCAACGCCTACGTCGATCACGCCCGCGAGCAGGGCTGGCCCGTCGAGGAGACACCGTTCCACGGCGTGCTCGACGGCTTTCCCACCCAACTGCGAGCGGTGGACCCGTCCTGGCACGACCCGCTCTTCGGCACCGCCCACCGCTTCTACCGTGGGGGCACGGTGCTGTTCCACCAACTGGTGTGGCCGGATCGCAACGGCCTCTGGCCGTGGGAGGACGGCGTCACCACGAGCAGCCGCAACCGCCAGGCCCACTCCTGGCTTCCGGTCGGTGAACACCCGCGGGGCGCCTGGCGCCTGGTCGGCGAGCTGGAACCGGGGTTCCCCTTCGACGCGGGTCCGGACTCCTGGGCGCTGACGACCCGCGCGGTCGCCGCCGGCACCCGCCCCATCGACCGGGTGATCAGGGACGAGGGCAGCCACGACGTGCTCGACGAGCGCGGATACGACGCCGACGATCTCTGCCTGGCGTTCCTCGGCGCGCTCGTACAACGCCATCCGCACCTCACCGCATGCGCCGACCTCGCCGACGGTCAGGTCGCAACCTTCGATGCCGACCGGGCCTGGAGCCGCTCGCCGCTGTCACGAGACGACCGGCGCGACAGCACCCGATCATGGAAAACCGCCGAGCCGATCTAGGGTACGTATGACCCGTGACCTACTTCGCGGACCTGACGCCGTACACGTACCTGGAGCGGCACGACGAGGACGAGCAAGGGCCATCCGACCTGCCGCTACTCAACGTCGGCTGGCTGGACGCCTCGCATCCGTTCCCGACCGGCACTCCCCCGCACGGGTTGCTGCCAGCCCTGACGAAACTGTCCACGGTGCGGGTCCGCCAGACACGCGGGCACCACTACTGCGAGATCTGCGTCCGGGACATGGGCGAGGACGCCAGAGAAGCCATTCGACGGGGCGTGATCGCCCGCGAGAGCGCCGAGTTCCAGGTCCAGGGCGATGACGTCGTGTACGCCGCACCACAACTCCTACTCCACTACGTCGCCGCCCACGAGTACCTGCCACCAGCCGAGTTCTGCGCGGCGGCCCTGGTCGCAACGAGCTGACGCGGGTCGACGCGTCACACCAGGCGTTGGATGCGGACCTTCGGGTGCTCATGCCGCAGGTGACCCTGCTTGTGCTGGCGGACCTGCTCGTCCCAGACCTCCTGGTCATAGTCGGGATTGGGCGGGATCCACCTGTGCGACCCGTCGCTGTAGTGGAACTTCTCGTCTCCAGCCCGAAGGATGCTCACCGCACCCAGCCGACGAATCGGCGGTGCAGGTGACCGGCGGGGACGTAGGCCAGGTGTTGCGTGGCGACGACGAGTTGAGCGGCCAGATAGACGGCCAGGGACAAGAGACATCCGTCGTACTCGACCAGCAACTCCCGCCGCCCCGGCTCACAGGGCCAGTCGGCGCCACAGCACGCGCAGTTCCAGAGGGGTGAGGTCGGCTGATGGGCGGTCGTCACGACGTGCCCTGGGCGGGCCAGTGGTCGCGGTTGATCGGGAGGCGATGACGGCTTCGGCACGGCAGGTCGGTACCGCAACGGCAGATGCGTCGCCAGTGCCGCCAGGACCAGACGGGCCGATGCCTTCGGGCCAGGGTCAGGGCGACCGCCGAGAGGTATTCGTCGTACGAGACGCGTCGCACGCGTCCTCCCCGTCATCGCGAGGCAGCCAGCCACCCCTGAGGTTGAGGGGGACGCGGCGGCCAGGCGAGTCCGCACCGCCCGCCGCATCCCGTGATGGCGACGTTACGGACGGTTGTGGCGCGACATGGGTAGGGTTCGTACCCCTAGATCAAGAGACGAGGCCGACCTTCAGTGCGAGATCTCGGGCGTCCTTGCGGGTGGATGGCGGCCCGCTGAGCAGGTCCAGAGTGATCTGTCGGGCGTAGCCGTTGAAGCGGATCGTCTCCGGGGCCGACTCGTACGCCTGGCGAAGGCTCGCCATGGCGGTTCCCCTGTCGTCCTTGCCGTGGTGGGCGCGCGCGACCTCGATGAGGTGTCGCGCGCGGCGCGGTCGCGACGGGATGGCCGCCGCGTCATGGCGACGTGCCTGCCGCACCGCTTCGCCGGATTTCTGCAACTCGACGGCCACGGTGACCGCGTGGGCACCCATGATGACGCGGGAGAACGATGTCTGCGGCTGGTAGAAGCCCTGCGGTAGGCGCTGTGCGACGCGATCTGCGCGATCCCAGTACCGCCAGGCGCGGCCCTCCTCACCCGATCGGGCGGCGGTGTAGGCGGCTTCGAAGTGGAGCGCTCCGAAGAGGGCCAAAAGGTTGGTGCTCGCGTCGGCCGCGCGCGACTCCAGTGCGGAGAGGACGTCGAGCGTCACCGCCATGGCGGTGTCCCAGTCACCGGCGTCCCGGTGCACCTGGCACAGGAACCACCCCGCGCAGGCCAACGCTTCGGGATCCCCGGACTCCTGCGCGGCCACCATCGCGCGATCGGCGACCCGCCACAGGATCTCGGCGGCTGGCTGGTAGGCGAGGAACATCTGCGCGAGCCCGAGCGCCTCGGCCAGGAGCGCCTGCGCACGTCGACGCTCGGCACCCTCGTACGTCAGGGCCGCGCGTTGGACGTCGCGGAGCAGGTCCGGCAGGAGGGCACCCAGCACCGTGCGATGGTCCGATGCCTGATGACGTGCCCGCCAGGCCGCAGCAAGACGGTCACCGAGGCGGCTCAACGGCTCAGGCGCGGCGTCGCCGGAGAACGTGCAGCGGTTCACGGCGTCCCGGACCGAGCCGAGCGCCGGATGCTCCGGCCCGTTCACGACGGCGGAGCGGTCGCTCAACTCCCCCACCAGGACCGACAGCTCGACCTTGAGGGCACGCGCGATCCGGTCCAGCATGTGCACACGCGGCGGCAGAATGCGGTCGGTCTCCACCGCCTTGACCCACTCGGCGCTGCGCCCGACCAGGCCACCGAGCACGGCACGGGTCTTGCCCGAACGCTCGCGGTAGACCTTCAGCCGCTGACCGAAGGTCAACTCCGGCATGGAATCCATCCCGAACCTCCTCGTGGCGCGGGACGCCGTACCGGCCCATCCGCCGCCACGGCCAACGCTACCGATCGATCCGCCGCCCGGAAACCCGCACACGCCTCAGCCACGGCCCCGGCCGGCGCCTCTCGGTGGTGATCGACACGAGGTCAGCGATATCGGGGTGTCCTACGCGCTCGGATACCCCGGTTTCGCCGATCCCGTGTCGATCATCGCCGTGGACCATCAGGCGGGACGGTCAGGCGGGGACGCCGGCCGGCGCGGACGCCTCGTCGGGGCGCGCGGTCGACTCGTCCTCGTCGTGCTCGTCGAGCATCGTGGTCTCGTCGAACGGGTCGTCGCCGCGCAGCACGCCGACCGC
Source organism: Micromonospora sp. NPDC023888 (assembly GCF_040639415.1). Taxonomy (NCBI): domain Bacteria; kingdom Bacillati; phylum Actinomycetota; class Actinomycetes; order Micromonosporales; family Micromonosporaceae; genus Micromonospora; species Micromonospora sp. NPDC023888. The sequence goes on from NZ_JBEZZW010000032.1 coordinate 37,656, forward strand.
CCGGTCCCGGTCGAACTCGCCGGTCCACGTGCCGACCAGCACTGTCGCCACCGCGTTGCCGGCGAAGTTGGTGAGCGCCCGGGCCTCCGACATGAACCGGTCGATGCCGACGATCAGGCCGACCCCGTCGACGAGGTCCGGACGGTGCGACTGGAGACCACCGGCGAGCGTCGCGATGCCCGCGCCGGTCACGCCGGCCGCACCCTTCGACGCGATGATCATGAACAGCAGCAGCGACACCTGCTCGCCGATGGAGAGCGGGTTGCCCATCGCCTCGGCGATGAACAGCGACGCCATGGTCAGGTAGATCGCCGTGCCGTCCAGGTTGAACGAGTACCCGGTCGGCACCGTGATCCCCACGACCGGCTTGCTCACCCCGAAGTGCTCCATCTTCGCGATCAGCCGCGGCAGCGCCGACTCCGACGACGAGGTCGACAGGATCAGCAGGAACTCCCGGCCGAGGTAGCGCAGCAGCGAGAAGATCGAGATCCGGGCCATGAACCAGAGCAGCGCACCCAGGAACACCAGCACGAAGATCAGGCAGGTCGCGTAGAAGCCCAGCATGATCTGGGCGAGGCTCTTGAGGGCGTCCACCCCGGTCGCGCCGACCACAGCGGCCATGGCACCGAACGCGCCAACCGGCGCCAGCCACATGATCATGGCGAGGACCTTGAACACGACGCGCTGGATGACGGCGATCGCGCCGAGCACCGGCTCCCCGCGCCGGCCCATGGCCTGGACGGCGAAACCGACGAGCAGCGCCACGAGCAGCGTCTGGAGCACCTCGCCCTCGGTGAGCGCGGAGAGCATCGTGGTCGGGATGATCCCGAGCAGGAACTCAGTCGTACCGGCTGCTTCGTCGCCGGCGGCGGCCTTGCCCGCGCCCGCGAGGTCCGCGCCCAGGTTCAGGCCGGAGCCGGGGTGGATGAGGTTGCCGACGACCAGGCCGATGGCGAGCGCGACTGTCGACATGGTGAGGAAGTAGCCGAGAGCGAGGCCGCCGACCTTGCCGACCTTCGCTGCCTGCCGGACGGAGCCGACGCCGAGCACGATCGTGCAGAAGATGACCGGGCTGATCATCATCTTGATCAGGTTGACGAAGCCGGTGCCGATCGGCTTGAGTTCCTTGCCGAAATCGGGGGCGACCAGGCCAACCACGATGCCGGCGAGCACGGCCACGATGACGGCCAGGTAGAGGTAACGGGTACGGTCCCGGCGGACCGCCGGTGCCGGTGTGGTGGCGGATGCGGTGGTGTCCATGTCGACAATGTGAACCGTGTCTCACCCGTTGACAGCCTTGCGGTCATTCTGTTCACCGCGAACGCCACAACGGCAGCGGCGCGACGAGGAGGTGGTGGGGGTGGCCCGACGTCAGTGGAGCATCGCGGGGCAGCTCTTCGCCCTCCAGGCGATGGTGGTGACGCTGCTCGTGCTGGCCGGCGCGGCGGGCGCCGTCTGGCTGGCCCGCAGCGACTCCCGCCAGGCCGCGCAGGAGGAGGTGCTCGCGGTGGCGCAGACCGTGGCCAGCTCCCCCGACGTCCGCACGGCCCTCACGACCGCCGACCCGGCCAGCCTGCTGCAGCCGTACGCCGAATCGACCCGGGAGGCGACGGACACCGACTTCGTGGTGGTGATGGCCCCCGACCGCACCCGTTTCTCGCACCCCACCCGCGAGCGGATCGGCGAGCCGTTCGTCGGTGACATTGGGCCCGCCCTGGCGGGCCGCCCGTTCACCACCACGAACGTCGGGACGCTCGGCGAGTCGGTGCGCGCGGTGGTCCCGGTGTACGACGAGCAGCGGCGCATCGTCGGCCTGGTCTCGGTGGGTATCAGGACCCGCGCGATCGACCGTAAGCTGCTCGGCCAGCTCCCGGTGCTGCTGGGCGTCGCGGCGTCGGCTCTCGCGCTCGCCGCGACCAGCTCCTGGCTGCTCAGCCGACGGTTACGCCGCCAGACGCACGGTCTCGGTCCGGCGCAGATGACCCGGATGTACGAGTACTACGACGCGGTTCTGCACTCGGTGCGCGAGGGTCTCGTGGTGCTGACCACCGACCGACGCATCGCGTTGATCAACGACGAGGGTCGGCGACTGGTGGGGCTCGACGTGGACGCGCCGGTGCTCGACCAACCGGTCGCCGGGATCGACCTGCCGCCCGCGGTGGCCGAGCTGCTCGGCTCCGGGCGCGACGCCCGCGACGAGCCCGTCCTCGCCGGTGACCGGGTGCTTGTCGCCAACCAGCGGACCACCCGTTTCGAGGGCGCGGTGCTCGGCACCGTGCTGACCCTGCGCGACCAGACCGAGCTGCGCACCCTGGCCAGCGAGCTGGACTCGGTACGCGCGCTGACCGAGGCGTTGCAGGCGCAGACCCACGAGTCGGCCAACCGGCTGCACACCGTTTTGACGCTCGTGGAGTTGGGCCGCGCCGACGAGGCCGTCCGGCTCGGCACCCGGGACCTGGCCCTCGCCCAGCAGTTGACCGACCGGGTGGTCGGCGCGGTGACCGAGCCGGCGATGGCGGCGCTGCTGCTCGGCAAGTCGGCGCAGGCCGGCGAGCGCGGGGTGGACCTCGTCATCGAGCCGGACTGCCGCCTCGACGACAGCCCACTGCCGACCGGCGACCTGCTCACCGTGGTCGGCAACCTGGTCGACAACGCCCTGGAGGCGGTGGCCGGCACACCGGCGCCCCGCCGGGTGCGGGTCTTCGTCGGCGCGGTCGACGACGAACTGCTGATCCGGGTGGCCGACAGCGGGCCCGGGTTGGCCCCGGAGCGGGTGGCCGACGCGTTCCGGCGCGGCTGGTCCACCAAGAGCACCGGCCGGGGCCTCGGCCTGGCGCTCGTCGGCCAGGTGGTCCGCCGGCACGGCGGTAGCTACGAGGTGGGCCGCTCGGACGACGGCGGCAGTCTGTTCACCGTCCGCCTACCGCACGGAGGGAAGCGCCCGTGACCGACATCCGGGTGCTTGTCGTCGAGGACGAGCCGCTGCTCGCCGAGGCGCACTCCGCGTACACCGAACGGGTTCCCGGTTTCGTGGTGGTCGGCGTGGCGCACACCGCGCGGGCGGCGATGGCGGCGCTGCGCGCCAACGACGGCGGCGACGTGGACCTCGTACTCCTGGATTTTCGGCTGCCCGACCTGCACGGCCTGGACGTCTGCCGGGCGCTGCGGGCCGCCGGCAACAGCGTCGACGTGCTGGCGGTGACCAGCGCCCGGGACCTGGCGGTGGTGCGCACCGCGGTGTCCCTCGGGGTGACCCACTACCTGCTCAAACCGTTCACGTTCGCGGCGTTCCGCGACAAGCTGGAACGGTACGCCGACTACCGCGCGCAGGCCCTCGCCGACGGGGAGGTCGCCGCGCAGCACGAGGTGGACCAGATGTTCGCCACCCTGCGCGGCGCCGCCGGGCTCAGCCTGCCCAAGGGGCTCGACGCGCAGACCCTCGATCGGGTACGCGCCGCCCTCGGCAGCGGCACCCGCGCGGAGGTGGGATTGTCCGCGACCGAGGTGAGCACGCTGACCGGCATCTCCCGGGTGACCGCCCGCCGCTACCTGGAATACCTGGTGACCATCGACCGCGCGGTCCGCAGCCCCCGCTATGGCACCCCCGGCCGCCCCGAGGTCGAATACCGACCCCGCTGAACGGGCCCCGGCGCCCGCGCCGGCTACGCAGATTTGCGTAGAGCCGAGCCTTCCGTGGGCTGACGTGGATCCCGGCCGGGCGACGGATAGTCGAGCCGTGACGGATCAATCCATGGCGAAGGCGGATCGCCGCCGCTGGGCCGTCGCGACCTGCGGAGCGCTGGTCGTGGCGGCGATCGGCGACGCTGGTCCCGAGATTGTCGAGTCCCGCAGCCTGGTCGCCGGTTACGACGGCCCGGGGCCGCTGATCTACCTGGGGGTGGCCGCCATGGTGGCGGCCGTCAGGTGGCGGTTCATGCCGTTGTTGGCGGTGGTGACGGGCGTCTTGTTTCTCTTCGGCGGGTTCTCCGACGCCGCTTTCGTGGGTCGGCTCGGTACCCCGACGGAACCCGTCCAGTTCTGGGCGGGATGGCTTCAGCTGGCCGGATTCACCGCGGCTGCCGCGTTCGGGGTCGCCGCCGTCTGGCGGCGCAGATCCGTGCCGGCCCGGACAGCGCATCCAGACGAACGACAGGACACCGAGACGGGAGGACCTCGACGATGAACGCGATCGTGGCGAGAGTGCCGGCGGCACCGAGATGCACAAGGTTGTCGCTGTGGGGCCTGGTGGTGGGCATCCTGGGCCTGCTCATCCAGTGGATCGCCGACCCCGGCAAGTTCCCGGCGTTCCCACCGGGGATCGTCTTCATCGTGGTGTGCGGCGCCTTGGTGGTGTTCACCGGCCGGCGCTGGTGGGCACCGGTGTTCTCGGTGCTGATCTCGCTGTGGATCGTCCTCGGCGGGTGGGCGGCCGGCCAGCTGACGCCGAATTTCCGTTCGGAAAATGTGGGGACTGTCGCGGGCAACGTGGTGATGTCGCTCGGGCTGGCGTTCGCCGCAATCACGGGGGTCGTGGCGATGCTCGGGGCGTGGCAGGCTCGTGCGAGGTGAAGACCGCGACGGGCACCCCGGGCCCCGGCAGTTCCGATGGCTGGTGGACCTGAGGTGGGCGGTCGTGTCGGCGGCGGTGCTCGTCGCCGGCACGATCGGTGCGGCCCGCGGGCAGAGCAACGCGGATGCGGACCTGGACTTCTGGGGGATGTCGCTGGTCTCGGCGGCGGCACTGGCGACGGTGGGGTTGCGCCGGGCGCCGGTCTGGGCCCTTGCCGGAGCCATGCTGACGGTCAGTGCTTACCTGCTGGCCGGCTACCCGTACGGGCCGGTGCAGTTGTGCATGGTGGTCGCCATGTTCGAGGTGGCCCGACGCCGGCCGCTGCGGCTGTCAGCCGGTGCCTGCGGAATCGCGGCGCTTACCGCTTCGGCAACGGTGCTGCTGCGCTCGATGCCGCAACTGCACCAGCCGGTCGTGCTCGCCATGGGATGGACTGGCTGGGTGGTGCTGCCGTGGTCGCTGGGAGCGCTTGTGCACCTCACGACGGTGGCCCAGGAGCGGGCCAGGCGTGATCTCGTGGCCCGGGCAGCCGCGGCCGAGCGGGTACGGCTGGCCGGCGAGGTGCACGACGTCGCCGGACACGGCTTCGCGCTGATCGCGATGCACGCCGGGATCGCACTGTTGGTGCTCGACGAGCGCACCGACCAGGCACGCGCGTCGTTGGAGGCGATCAAGGCCACCAGCGGCGCGTCGTTGGCCGGCCTGCGCAGCATGCTCGACACGTTCCATCCGCGTGACGGGGAGGCGGGGCTTGCCGGTGTCGGTGCCCTCGTTGACGAGATCCGCGCGGCCGGTCTGCCGGTGGAGGTGACGATGACCGAGGTGGCGCTTACCGACGAGGTCGACGCGGTGGCGTACCGGGTGGTGCAGGAATCGTTGACGAACGTGCTGCGGCATGCCGGACCGACCACGGCGGATGTTCAGGTGATACCGACCGACGGTGACGTGTTGGTGCAGGTCGGTGACCGTGGGCGGGGCGCCGCCGACGGTGCCGCGACGGGGGGACGAGGGTTGTCGGGGCTGCGCCGCAGAGTCGAGGCTGTCGGCGGTCGATTCACCGCCGGCCCGCGGGTCGGCGGCGGTTTCCAGGTCACGGCGCGGCTACCGGTGGGGAGCGCCTAGTGATTCGGGTGGTCCTGGCCGACGACGAGGAACTGGTGCGGTTGGGCCTGCGGGTGCTCATCGACCGGGAGGACGACCTGGCCGTGGTAGGTGAGGCGGCCTCCGGGCACGACGCGCTGCGGGTGGTGCGCCAGGTGCGGCCGGACGTCCTGCTGCTTGACGTCCGGATGCCTGGCCTGGACGGCCTGGCGACGCTACGGGCCATCGCGGCCGAGCCCGAGCTGGCGTGCACCCGGGTGATCGTGGTGACCACCTTCGAGATCGACAGGTACATCTTCGAGGCGCTGCAGGCCGGGGCCGCTGGTTTCGTGCTGAAGGACGCCGACCCGGCGGACCTGGTTCGGGCGGTCCGGGTGGCGGCGGCCGGCGAGGCGCTGCTGTCGCCGTCGGTGACCCGGCGGGTGGTGTCGCTGTTCAGCCAGCCCGGCGGCATGGTGACCCGCATCGACACGCTGACTGACCGGGAGCGGGAGGTCGTAGCCTGGGTGACCACCGGTCACACAAACGAGCAGATCGCCCGGGAACTTGCCCTGAGCCCGGCAACCGTACGCACCCACGCCAGTCGGGCGATGGTGAAACTGAACGCCCGTACCCGGGCCCAACTCGTCGTCTTCGGCATCCGCGCCGGCCTCACCGTGGACCGCTGACGCCGGCAGGGCCAACCCCCTGGCCGTACGCGGCTTTACGTACGCGTCGGCCGCCATAGGGCGGACGCGGGAAACGGCGTCGTCGGAAACGCTGAGGGCATGCAGAAACGAACGCCCTGGCTGATGTTCGCCATCGCCGTCGTCGTCAGCGTGGTGCTCGCGTACCCGTACCTGGCCCTGGACATCCACAAGAGCCGCATCGACGTCGGTGACGCCGTGCACTACGGGGTGCTCGTCGCGCACATCTTCACCGCCACGGTCGCGCTGATCCTCGGCCCTCTCCAGTTCATGCCGAAGGTGCGCGCCCGCCCACGGATCCACCGGACCATCGGCCGCTGCTACCTCGCCATCGGAGTCCTGCCGTCCGGCCTCACGGCGATCCCGGTCGCGTTGTGGTCCGGTCGTCTCCTGACACAGATCAGTCTCACCACCGCAGCCGCGCTGTGGCTGATCACCGGTGGTCTCGGGTACCGGGCCGCCCGGCGACGGGACTTCGCCGCCCACCGGAACTGGATGATGCGCAACTATGCGCTGACCTTCCTCGCCGTTACGGCTCGCATCTTCGTACCCCTGCTTCTGCTGGTGCAGATCCCGTTCGGCAGGGTCGCCGCGGGCGAGATCGGCGCACAGGCGCCCTCGATGATTCCGGTCGGCCAGACCCTGGCCTGGATCGTCAACCTGGCCGTGATCGAGGCCGTCATCAGAAGTCGCCGACGTCGAAAGTGGAAGAATCGAAGACAACCAGATACGCAGGAGGCGAGCCGTGACGTCGAGCAATGCCGAACGGATGCCCGAGTGGCCGACGGCTGAGCACGTGCCGGCCGAGGAGTTGGCCCGTCGTCAGGGCATCCAGCCGGTCGCCTCCGTGGATGACCTAACCCGCCCGGGCCGTTTCGAGTCGGACGAGGAACTGGACGAGTTCCTCGCCGACCTGTACACCTCTCGGCGGGCCGGCGCCGCATGAGCCTTGTCGTTCTGGACACGGACGTCGCGTCCGCAATCCTCCGGGGACGGCTACCTGAACGTCTCCGTGCCCGCCTTGCCGGTAAGACCCTCTGCATCACCTTCGTGACGCTCGGAGAGCTGACCAAATGGACCGCACTGCGCAGCTGGGGGCCACGCAAGCTGGCTGACCTCGCACAATGGCGCACGGGGATCGTGCTGCGTTCCTTCCACGAGGCGGTGGCAGTCACCTGGGGCGCCTTCAAGCGCGGGCTCAACACCGGGGGCGCCCCCGACCGACCAACGACTCCTGGATCGCGGCTTGATGCCTTGTCGACCGGCTGCCACTGGCGACCTTCAACGGCAAAGATTTCGCCGACTTCGCCGAGTACGACGGGCTACGCCTCTTCGACGTGTCCTAGCTTCCGCATCGCCGAGTACGGCTGCTTGTAATGTGAAGCGGCATCGGGTCGGGAACCCGGTGGCGGACGGAAGATCCGTTGTTAGACTCACCGAGTTGGGTTAGCGGTACGACCAGGGAGACCAGACATGGCGGGTGACGACGACATCTCCGGGTGAGACCGGACATGTTCGGCCACCGGTTCGGCGCGCGTGCGCGCAGCCGCCGTGGCCATGTCGTCGTTCCACAGGTCCCCGTCTCGTCGGGCGGCTTCGGCGCGCCCAACCCACCCTTTTGAGGTCACTCGCATGTCTGATGCGTTCATCGTCTGCTCGAACCTGTCCTTCTCCTGGCCGGACGACACCCCGGTCTTCTCGGAGCTGTCCTTCACCGTCCCGGGCGGTCGCACCGGGCTGGTCGCGCCCAACGGCGCCGGCAAGAGCACCCTGCTGCGGCTGATCGCCGGGGAGCTGCGGCCCAGCGGCGGCAGCGTCACCGTCGACGGTCTGCTCGCCTACCTTCCACAGACCCTGCCGCTGGCCGGCGACCTGACCGTGGCGCAGGTGCTGGACGTCGCCGAGCGGATCGCGGCCCTGCACGCCATCGAGGCCGGCGACGCCAGCGAGGCGCACTTCGCCACCATCGGCGACGACTGGGACATCGAGGAGCGCACCCGCGCCGAGCTGGACCGGCTCGGCCTCGGTGAGCTGTCACTCGACCGGCGGCTGCACACCCTCAGCGGCGGCCAGGTGGTCTCCCTCGGCCTGGCGGCGCAGCTCCTGCGCCGTCCGGACGTGCTGCTGCTCGACGAGCCGACAAACAACCTGGACCTGGAGGCGCGGCACAAGCTCTACGACGTGCTCACCGACTGGTCGGGGTGCCTGCTGCTGGTCAGTCACGACCGGGAACTGCTGGACCGGATGGACCGGATCGCCGAGCTGGACCGCGGTGAGATCCGCTGGTACGGGGGGAACTTCACCGCGTACACCGAGGCGGTGCAGGCGGCCCGGGAGGTGGCCGAGAGCAACCTGCGCAACGCCGAGCAGGAGGTCAAGCGGGAGAAGCGGGAGATGCAGCAGGCCCGGGAGCGCGCCGACCGGCGGGCCAGCAACGCCGCCAAGAACCTGAAGAACGCCGGCCTGGCGCGGATCGTGGCCGGTGGGCTGAAGCGCAGTGCGCAGGAGTCGGCGGGCAAGGCGCAGGAGACGCACGCCGGCCGGCTCGGGCAGGCGAAGGCCCGACTCGACGAGGCGGGCCGGGCGGTCCGCGACGAGGACCGGATCACCGTGGACCTGCCCGACACCACGGTCCCGGGCGGGCGCACGGTCTTCTCCGGCCACGGGATGCGGGCCCGCTTCGACGACCGGGAGCTGTTCGGCGGTGACGGCGCCGACCTGGTGATCCGGGGGCCGGAGCGGATCGCGCTCACCGGGGCGAACGGCGTTGGCAAGTCGACACTGCTGCGCCTCGTCAACGGCGACCTCGAACCGGCCGGCGGCGACATCAAACGGGCCGACGGGCGGATCGCGTACCTGTCGCAGCGGCTGGACCTGCTGGACCTCGACCGTACGGTGGCGGAGAACTTCGCCGCGTACGCGCCGAGCCTGCCCGACGCGCAGCGGATGAACCTGCTGGCCCGGTTCCTGTTCCGGGGCGCCCGGGTCAACCTGCCCGTCGGGGTGCTCTCCGGTGGCGAGCGGCTCCGCGCCACCCTCGCCTGTGTGCTCTGCGCCGAACCGGCGCCGCAACTGCTGCTGCTCGACGAGCCGACGAACAACCTGGACCTGGTGAGCGTCGCCCAGTTGGAGAGCGCGCTGTCCGCGTACCAGGGTGCGTTCGTGGTGGTCAGCCACGACGAACGGTTCCTCGCCGAGATCGGCGTGCAGCGTTGGTTGCGGCTGGCCGACGGCCAGCTGCGGGAGATCGGCGCGCCCGACCGGGGCTGACCCGCACGGCCCGGCCGGCGGGACACCGGCCGGGCCGTGGCGCGGTCAGCTCACGTTGGCCGGGCCGAGGACGCTCTTCAGGTCACCCATCAGCGCGGTCGTCGCCGCCACCCGGAACGGGCCCAGCCGCAGGGTGGTGGTGCGCCCGCCGTTCTGGAGTTTGACGTGCACCTCGGTGTCGCCGGGGTGCAGCACCAGGGTTTCCTTGAGCCGCTCCACAAGCGGTGGCGTGCACCTGTGCACCGGGATGGTGAGGGTGACCGGCTTGTTGGTGGCGCTGGTGCTGACGTCCGGCATGGACATGTCCATCGCCATGATCCGTGGGGTGTCGTCGCGGCGGTCCACCCGGCCCTTGACCACCACGATGGCGTCCTCGGCGATGTACTGCCCGATCACCTCGTAGGTGTTGGGGAAGAACAGCGTCTCCACCCCACCGGCCAGGTCCTCAAGGGTGGCCGAGGCCCAGGCGCGGCCCTGCTTGGTGACCCGGCGCTGCACCCCGGACAGGATGCCGGCGAGGGTGACCACCGCCCCGTCGGGCACCGCGCCGTCCTCGGCGAGGGAGGCGATCGTGGTGTCGGCCGCCGCGCCGAGGATGTGTTCCAGGCCGAACAGCGGGTGGTCGGAGACGTACAGGCCGAGCATCTCGCGCTCGAACGCCAGCTTGTCGCGCTTGTCCCACTCGCTGTCACCGATTGTCGGCATCACCGTGGTGCTGCCGGTGTCGGCGTCACCGAAGCCGGCACCGAAGAGGTCGTACTGGCCGACCGCCTCCTTGCGCTTCACGTCGGCGTACGCGTCGATGGCGTCGGCGTGCACCGCGAGCAGGCCCTTGCGGGGGTGCTGCATCGAGTCGAACGCGCCGGCCTTGATCAGCGATTCGATCGTCTTCTTGTTGCAGACCACCGCGTCCACCTTGGACAGGAAGTCGTAGAAGTCGGTGTAGTCGCCCTTCTCCTGGCGGCACCGCATGATCGAGGCGACGACGTTCGCGCCGACGTTGCGCACCGCGGCCAGACCGAAGCGGATGTCCTTGCCGACCGGGGTGAACGGCCCGGCCGACGTGTTCACGTCCGGCGGCAGCACCTGGATGCGCATCCGGCGGCACTCGGACAGGTAGAGCGCCATCTTGTCCTTGTCGTCACCGACGGACGTGAGCAGCCCGGCCATGTACTCGGCCGGGTAGTGCGCCTTCAGGTACGCGGTCCAGTAGGAGACCAGCCCGTACGCGGCGGAGTGCGCCTTGTTGAAGGCGTAGCCGGCGAACGGCACCAGGACGTCCCACACCGCCTGGATCGCCTCGTCGGAGTAGCCGCGCTCCCGGCAGCCGTCCCGGAACGGGATGAACTCCTTGTCGAGGATCTCCTTCTTCTTCTTACCCATGGCCCGGCGCAGCAGGTCCGCCTGACCGAGGGTGTAGCCGGCGAGGATCTGCGCGGCGCGCTGCACCTGCTCTTGGTAGACGATCAGGCCGTGGGTCGGCTCCAGGATCTCCCGCAGCGGCTCCTCCAGCTCCGGGTGGATCGGCGTGATCTCCTGGAGGCCGTTCTTGCGCAGCGCGTAGTTGGTGTGCGAGTCGACGCCCATCGGGCCGGGCCGGTACAGGGCCAGGACCGCGGAGATGTCCTCGAAGTTGTCAGGCTTCATCAACCGCAGGAGCGAGCGCATCGGCCCACCGTCGAGCTGGAACACGCCGAGGGTGTCACCGCGGGCCAGCAGCTCGTACGCGGCCGGGTCGTCCAGCGGCAGGGCCAGCAGGTCGAGCTTCTTGCCGTGGTTGAGCTCGATGTTCTTGACGGCGTCGTCGATGATCGTCAGGTTGCGCAGGCCGAGGAAGTCCATCTTCAGCAGCCCGAGCGACTCGCAGGTCGGGTAGTCGAACTGCGTGATGATCGCCCCGTCGGCGTCGCGGCGCATCAACGGGATGTGCTCGATGATCGGCTCGGCGGACATGATGACACCGGCGGCGTGCACACCGGTCTGCCGGATCAGCCCCTCGATGCCCTTGGCGGTGTCGATCACCTTGCGGACGTCCGGGTCGGAGTCGTACAGGCCGCGGATCTCGCCGGCCTCGGCGTAACGGGGGTGCTTCGAGTCGAAGATGCCGGTGAGCGGGATGTCCTTGCCCATCACGGCCGGCGGCATCGCCTTGGTGATCCGGTCGCCGACCGCGTACGGGAACCCGAGCACGCGGGCCGAGTCCTTGATCGCGGCCTTCGCCTTGATCGTGCCGAAGGTCGCGATCTGGGCGACCTTGTCCTCACCCCACTTGTCGGTGACGTACTTGATCACCTCACCGCGCCGGCGCTCGTCGAAGTCGATGTCGACATCCGGCATCGAGACACGCTCGGGGTTGAGGAACCGCTCGAAGATCAGGCCGTGCTGGATCGGGTCCAGGTCGGTGATGCCCAGCGCGTACGCCACGAGGGAGCCGGCGGCCGAACCACGACCCGGACCGACCGAGATGCCCTGGCTCTTGGCCCACTGGATGAAGTCGGCGACCACGAGGAAGTACGACGGGAAGCCCATCTGGTTGATGACGCCCAGCTCGTACTCGGCCTGGACGACGTGCCCCTCCGGGATGCCGTTCGGGTAGCGGCGGGCCAGGCCGGCGAAGGTCTCCTTGCGGAACCAGGACTCCTCGGTCTCGCCGTCGGGCACTGGGAAGCGCGGCATCAGGTTGTGGAACTCGAACATGCCCTTCGGGTCGACCTTCTCGGCCACCAGCAGGGTGTTGCGGCAGCCCTCCTGCCACAGCTCCGACGAGTCGACCGCGCGCATCTGGTCGGCGCTCTTGACGAAGTAACCGCCACCCTCGAAGCGGAACCGGTTGGGGTCGTCGATGTTGCTGCCGGTCTGCACGCAGAGCAGCACGTCGTGGGCGGTGGCCTGCGCCTCGTGGGTGTAGTGCGAGTCGTTGGTGACCACCGGCGGGATGTCCAGTTTGCGGGCGATCTCGGTGAGCCCCTCACGGACCCGGCTCTCGATGGAGAGGCCGTGATCCATGATCTCCAGGAAGTAGTTGTCCTTGCCGAAGATGTCCTGGTAGCTCGCCGCGACCTTGAGCGCCTCGTCGAACTGGCCCAGCCGCAGCCGGGTCTGCACCGCGCCGGACGGGCAGCCGGTGGTGGCCATGATCCCCTCGGCGTGCTCGGCGATCAGCTCCATGTCCATCCGGGGCCACTTGACGTAGTGCCCCTCCATGGACGCGCGCGAGTTGAGGGTGAACAGGTTCTTCAGACCGCGCGCGTTCTTCGCCCACATGGTCTTGTGGGTGATCGCGCCGTTACCCGAGACGTCGTCGCTCTTCTGCTCCGGCCGACCCCACTTGACCCGCGCCTTGTGGTAGCGCGACTCCGGTGCCACGTACGCCTCGACGCCCAGGATCGGCGTGATCCCGGCGGCCATCGCCTGGTTGTAGAAGTCGTTCGCGCCGTGCATGTTGCCGTGGTCGGTGATCGCCACCGCCGGCATGCCCAGCCGGTTGGCCTCGGCGAACAGGTCCTTCAGCCGGGCCGCTCCGTCGAGCATCGAGTATTCGGTGTGCACGTGCAGATGCGCGAACGAATCGGCCATGCCTGGCGCCCCCCGGCGGTGTGGATCTTGGTGGTCGGAGCCGACCGGGACCTACCCTACCGAGGTGATCTCGACGGCTCCACCGTCCGCGCCGACGGCCGTGGCCCTCGTCTCCTGCTCGCCCGCGAGTGCGCCTGGTACGGCAACGGCAGTTGGTCAGGGGCGGCCGCGTCGTCGGTAGTGGCAGCTTCGGGCTTGGTGGTGGCGTCGTCGGCCGTCAAGCTCTTTGGTCGCCGGGGCTGCGTCTTCATCCGTGGGCGGCGCGGCGACGTGGTACGACTGCTTCAGCGACAAGCCGACGAAGCGGGCGGGCTGGTGACGACGAACAGAGTGGCCAATCTCCTGCGCAGGCGTGAGAGTCCGCAGCGGCCGACCTTCCTGGAACTGTTCTTCGATCTCGTGTTCGTCTTTGCGCTCACCCGGATCGTGCACGAGTTGGTGCTGGACTACACCAGGGGTCACGTTGCGGAGAGGTTGTCCACCTCTCTCGCGGAGAATGGCGAGACTCTGCTGCTGTTCCTGGCTGTCTGGTGGATCTGGACCCAGACGGCATGGATAACCAGCAGATTCGATCCGTTCCAGCCGCCCATTCAGTTCGTTGTCCTGACGACGATGTATGGGAGCCTGTTCCTGGCGGTCGCGATTTCGGGGGCTCTCGCCGAGACTGGCCTGCTCTTCGCGAGCACCTACGTCGCGATCCAGGTGGGCCGCACCCTCTTCTTCGTTGCCATCGTCCGGGGTCACCATCTGCGCCGCGTCAACATGCTGGCGCTCATCTGGTTCGGTGCGTCGGCCGTGCCGTGGCTCACCGGAGCCTTCGCACCCGAGGTGACGCGCAACTTGCTGTGGACGCTCGCCCTGGCGATCGACTACCTGGGGGCCAGATTCGGCTGGCCGGTCCCCGGGCTGGGTCGCTCACGGGTGTCCCCGTGGGCCGTCGCGGGTGAACACCTGGCCGAACGCTACTGGCAGCTCGTCATCGTCGCGCTTGGTGAGACGATCCTGACGTCCGGGTCGAGTCTTCTCCGGGGGCCGATCGTGGCTGAACGAACAGTGGCCCTGACATTGTCGTTCCTCACCACGGTGTTGCTGTGGCGGATCTACTTCTACCGAGCAGGCCAGATCCTGGGCGAGGCCGTCGGGGCATCCGCCGATCCCGGCCGGCTCGGTCGGTCGGCCGAGTTCTCACACCTGCTCATGGTGGCCGGCATCCTCGCCACGTCGGCCGGCTCCGAACTCGTCCTCATGGATCCATTCGGAGACGCCAAACCCGCCTGGGTCGGGGCCATCCTCGGCGGGCCTGCGCTCTACCTCGCCGGGCGCTCGGTATTCGAGTACGTGGCCTTCGCCCGGGTGTCCCGGCCACGGCCGATCGGGTTCCTCGTCCTCGCGGCCATGGCGCCGGTGCTGGTCGGCCTGCCGCCGCTCGGGGTCGCTGCGGCAGCTGTCGCCGTCCTGCTCGGCGTCGCCGTCTCGGACACGACCCGAGCCCACGGACGTCCGCTGGAGGAGGCCTCGCCGCCACGCTGACGCGCATGCGTCACCTCACCGTTCGGCGTGGCCCTGCCGACGTGCGATTCGAGGCACCAGAAACGGTACGGCTCGCGGGTGAGGCTATGCGGCCTTGCCGACGGGCGGGAGCGGCGAGGCATCCGGGGAGGCCTGGAATGCCGAGATGGCGAGCGCGGCGAAGCGCCGGGAGGCGGTGACCTGGGCAGCGGGCGAGGTCGCGTGGATACCGCTGTTGGCCATGAGGACGAGGAGGACGTCGTCCAGGACGAAGTCGGGGCGCAGGCGGCCCGCTTCCTTGGCGCGGCGGGCCAGTTCGTCGATCGCGTTGAGCGCGTATTCGCGACGGGCGCCGAAATCCACAGCATGGGGAAAAGTCGACACGAGAGCTGCGGTGAAGCCGCGATCGCGGGCGTGGAGTTCACACATTTTCTCGATGACGAGACAGAAGCCGTGCCACGGATCCGGATCGGCAAGGCCCTCGTCGACAACGGCGTGACAGGCATACATCTGTTCCGAGAATGCCTCGGTGACCAGCATCTCCTTTGTCGGAAACCGGCGGTACAGGGTGGCCGGTGCAACCCCGGCGCGCCGGGCGACCTCCCGCATCGGGACATCCAGACCCTCGACGGCGAAAACCGCGCGGGCGGCCTCGAGGATGCGCTGGCGGTTGTCCAGGGCGTCGGAGCGAAGAGCATGAGGCAAACGACCGGTCACGGCTCTCACTTTAGCGAGGCGGACAGCGGCGGTCGTTAGCGTCCGTACCCATGAGAGCTCTGCAATTTTCGACGTATGGTCCCGCGAGTGTCCTTGAGGTGTCGGCGGCACCGGAACCACACGCCGGGCCGGTCCAGATTCGGGTGGCGGTTCGGGCCTCGGGCGTCAATCCGGCCGACACGTACGTCCGCGCCGGCCGATTCCAGGACTGGATCCCGCTCCGCCTGCCGCACGTGCCCGGTGTCGACGCTGCCGGCGTGGTGGATGAGGTCGGTGACGGGGTGACCACGGTTCGGGTAGGCGACGAGGTCTTCGGGATCACGGACTACGCCCAGATGGGCGGAGCGAACGCCGAATACGCCGTACTGGCCGCGTGGGCACCGAAGCCGGCCGCCCTGAGCTGGGAGCAGGCCGGCGGTGCGGCGGGCAACATCGAGACGGCCACCCGCGTGCTCGACCGGCTGGGCGTCAAGGACGGCACCACGTTGTTGATCGAGGGCGCTGCCGGCGGGGTCGGTACGACCGCGATCCAGCTCGCGGTCGCTCGCGGCGCGGCCGTCATCGGCACGGCCAGCGACCGCAACCACGAGTTCGTCGCCTCGCTCGGGGCGATCCCGACCACCTACGGCCCCCGGCTGGCCGAGCGGGTCCACACTCTGGCGCCCGGCGGGGTCGATCTCGTACTCGACTGTGCCGGCTCCGGTTCTCTACCCGACCTGGTCGGTCTGGTCGGGAGCCCGGACAGGGTGGTGAGCATCGCCGACATCAACGCCGAGGCGTACGGGGTGCACCTGTCGCGCGGCTCTGGCCCCGGCGCAGACACACCGGCTCTCGAAGGAATCGCCGCTGCCGGCGAACTCGCCGAGCAGAGTCGTTTCACCGTGCCGGTCGCTGCCGTGTTCTCTCTGGAAGAGGCGGCCGCCGCACACGAGTTGAGTGAGTCCCGCCACGCGCGAGGCAAGATCGTGCTGAAGCCGTAGGGCGCCCTCGTCGCACGGCGGTCGGCTACGTCGTACCGGAGATCCGACTAGGCTCGCAGGATGGCGAGGTACTACGACGTGCACCCCGAGAACCCGCAGCCCCGGATCATCGGCCAGGTCGCCGACCTGATCCGCGGCGGTGGGCTGGTCGCCTACCCGACGGACTCCTGCTACGCGCTCGGCATCCAGCTGGGCAACCAGGACGGGCTGGACCGGATCCGCCAGATCCGCCACCTCGACGATCGGCACCACTTCACACTCGTCTGCCGGGACTTCGCGCAGCTCGGCCAGTTCGTCCAGATCAGCAACTCGGTCTTCCGCCTGGTGAAGGCGTCCACCCCGGGCAGCTACACCTTCATCCTGCCGGCCACCAAGGAGGTGCCCCGGCGGATGCTGCACCCGAAGAAACGCACCGTCGGTGTGCGCGTACCCCGGCACACCGTCACCCAGGCGCTGCTGGCCGAGCTGGCCGAGCCGCTGGTGTCGAGCACCCTGGTCCTGCCCGGCGACGACGAGCCGATGACCCAGGGGTGGGAGATCAAGGAACGGCTCGACCACCAACTCGACGCGGTGCTCGACGCCGGGGACTGCGGCAAGGAGCCGACGACTGTGATCGACCTGTCCGGCCCGGAGCCGGAGGTCCTGCGCCGGGGTGCCGGCGACGTGTCGCGCTTCGAGTAACGCGTCGGGTGCCGGACCGTACCGGGGCACACCGGCCGCGCCGGTCGTACGCTCGGGGAACGGCACCGGCGAGCATTGGACACCCGGCATGCCCGACGCGCACGACATCGACGCGCTGGCCCGGTCCGCCGCACACGGCGACCCGACGGCCCTGGACGCCCTGCTGCTCGCGGTGCGCCCGGAGGTGCTGCGGCTGTGCGCACGGTTCCTGCCCAACCGGGAGGACGCCGAGGAGGCCTGCCAGGACACCCTGCTGGCGCTGGCCAACGGCATCACCCGGTTCGAGGGACGCTCCTCGTTCCGTACCTGGCTGCACCGGCTGACCGCCAACCGGGCCCGCTCGACGTACCGCACGCTGCGCCGCCGCTGGCGGTTGGAGGCCGACGGCGTACCGGTGCCGGACCGGGCCGACCCGCGGCGGACGAGCGTGGTCGCCGGCACCCGCCTCGACCTGCTCGACGCCTTCGACGCGGTCCATCCCGACCTGGCCGAGGTGGTGGCCCTGCGCGACGTCCTCGGGCTGAGCTACCCCGAGATCGCCACCCTTATCGACGTGCCGGTGGGCACCGTGAAGTCCCGGCTGCACCAGGCCCGACGCCAGGTCCGGCAACGCCTCGGCACCGACCAGGGCTGAGCCGGTCCGTCGGCGGTGGCGACCAGAGAGAGGGCCCCATGATCGGGCTGCGCCGTACCGTCGCCGCGTTCGCGGCCACCGTGGCGGTCACCGCCTGCGGCACCGACGCGGTCTCGCCGCTGCCCGTCCAGCCTGGCAGTCCGTCCCCGTCGGTGTCCACGGGGACGACAACGCCGACGCCGCCGGCGACACCCGGCCCCACCGGGTCGCCGTCCCGGCCGCCGCCGACAGCCGGGCGGCCCGTGCCGACGCCGCCCACACCGACCAGGACGAGGGGTACGCCCCGAACGACTCCCCCGCCGACCGCCGCGCCCCCGGCGTGTCAGGGCGCGGTCCGCTACGACCTGCCGCTGGCCGAGACCGAGCTCAGCCTGCTGCGATCCCTCTGCTTCGCCACCGGCGCGGTGCTACGGATCCAGGGCATCGGCCCCGGCCTGGTCACCGTGGACCGCCCGGATCTGGTCGCCCAGCACTACGAGGCCGGGGTGGTGGACATCCGGTTCGTCCGCCCCGGCACTGTCGACGTCACGATCCCGCAGGAGGACCGGACGCACACCATCACGGTGGTGGTCCGCCCGCCCGGCGAGTGACCGGGCGGCGGCATCCAGCCGTCACCGCACCCGCACCCCGGCGAGCAGGGTGTCCACGAAGTCGGGCGCACCGTCCACCGGTGGCACGATCTGCGCGTACAGCAGGGCGGCGCGGTCGGGATGCCGCCCGGCCGACTCGACGATCCGCTGCCGACCCTGGTCGCAGTGGTAGGTCACCACTGTCCACTCGACGCCGGCCTGCCGGGTGGTACGCGCCGGCGTGGACGCGCAGTCCCCGTGCGTGCGCTCGGCGAGGAACCCGGCGGGCGTGGTGCGCGCCGCCGTGCTGGTGGAGACGCCGACGAACGCGCCGGGCACCCGGGGGTCGGCGGCCCAGCGGCGGGGCTGCGGCGACATCACCAGCGCCGGTTCCGCCGCGCCGTCGACGCCGTACTGGCCGGCCCAGGTCGCGCCGGTCGCCGACCAGCCGTCCGGCAACCTCACGGTGAGCGGTCCGGCGGCGTAGGTGTCACGTTCGACCCGGACGCCGCCCGGCTCGGCGCCCACCACCGCGACGGCGGCCACGACCGCCACGGCCAACGGCAACCGGTACGGGCGGCGGGTCACCGGTCCGGGTGACGGCGGCTGCCGTACCGGGTCGGTGGCCCGGTTCAGCGCGGCGTGCAGCGCGGCGGCGTCCGGGTAGCGGTCGGCGGGCCGGTGGGCGGTGGCCCGGACGAGCACCGCCGCCACCGGTGCCGGCACCCCGGCGCGCAGTCGCAGGACGCCCGCCCGGGGTGGGTCGGCGGGGACGGGTACGGGATCGGCGGCGAGCAGCCGGATGCCGAGCCGGCCCAGCCCGTACACGTCGGCGCGGGCGTCGATCACCGCGCCCGGGTCGTCCTGCTCCGGTGCCATGTAACCGGGGGTACCGGCCCGGGCGGTGAGGCCGGAGGCGGCGGCCAACGCCTTGGCGAGACCGAGATCGGCGATCAGCACCCGTTCGGCGCCACTGCCCGCACCGGTGGAGTGGAACAGGATGTTGCCCGGGGTGAGGTCGCGGTGTACGACGCCGTGCCGGTGCAGCACTGTCACGCCCGCGCAGACCTCGCCGAGCAGGCGCAGCGCCGTCGGGCCGGGCATCGGGCCGGCGGCCAGCCGATCTCGCAGGCTCCCCCCGTCCGCCCAGGCCAGCACCGCGTACGGCCGGCCGTCGGGCAACTCACCGACGGTGTGCACCCGGACCAACCGCTCGTGCTCCAGCCGACGCAGCAGCCGTGCCTCGTCGCGGAAGCGTTCCCGGACCCGCAGGTCGTGGCTCCAGTTCTCGGCCAGCACCTTGATCGCCACGTGCGCGTCGAGCGCCGGGTCGTAGCCCAGCCAGACGGTCGCGAACGAGCCGACGCCCAGCAGCCGTTCGATGGCGTAGGGCCCGATCCGTTGCGGAGCCGTCACCGCGTCACCCCCGGCCGCACGGTCGGTCGGCGTTTCTCTGCACAGTAGACCGGGTGGGTCGGCAACCCGACGAACCGTTGGGCCGGGCGCGGTGACTAACAGGGCAGGAGACCCATCACCGAAGGAGCCACCATGAACCGACAGTGGATCGTCCTCACCACCACCGCCGCGCTGGCGTTCGGCACGCTCGTCCCGGTGACCGTCGCCGGTCCGGCCTCGGCGGCCGGCGGCACCGCGCCAGCCTCGACGACTGTCCCGCCCGCCACCGGGCACAGCCACCCGCAGGTGCTCAGTGTCGCCGGAGCCGGGGTGTACCGGATCGGCGCCAGCCTGGCGGCGCTCACCGCGGGCGGGCACATCGACTGGACCGCGCCGGGCTGCGGCTCGGTGGTGCACGCCGGCGTGACCGGTTCCTGGGCCGGGGTGTTCATCCTGGCCTTCCGTGACGATCGGCTGGTGGAGGTGGGTACGGCCACCGCGCCGCCGCATTCCCCCGCCGGGGCGTCGGTCGGGATGTCCTTCGCCGAGTTGGAGGACATCTACGGCCGCCGGGGTTCGTTGATCCGCAACGACGCGGGGGACGCCGAGGCGTACCTCGTGCGGGTGGGCTCGCGTGTCGAGTTGTTCACCGGGCACCCGATCCGGCCGGGCGTGGGCTACTTCCAGGTTGGTCCGGCCAGCTTCGTGGAGCGGAACTTCCGGCAGGGTCCGGCCTGCTGACGAGCGTCAACACCGCGGGGCGTCCGGTTCGTGCCGGGCGCCCCGCATGCTGCCCGGCGCACCGGTCTGCGAGCGACACGATGATGTCTCGCTAGACAACACTGTGTGCCACACACTATGGTGTGACACATGGTTAGCGAGGACGTTCTACGGACGCACCTACAGGAGTTGCGTCGAGGCACCGTCGTGGTGGCCAGCCTGGTCGCGCTACGCCGACCGGACTACGGCTACGCACTGCTGCAACGGCTCACCGACCACGGCTTCCCGGTGGACGCCAACACGCTCTACCCGCTGCTGCGCCGCCTGGAGGACCAAGGGCTGCTGACCAGCGAGTGGAACACCGAGGAGAGCCGGCCGCGCAAGTTCTACCGGACCAGCGACGAGGGCGAGTCGATGATGAGCCGGCTGCTCGACGACCTCGCCGCCGTGCAGACCTCCATCACCGGGCTGATCCAAGGAGTGGACCGATGAACACCCTGACCAACCGCTACCTCGCCGCCACCCTGCGCTCGGTGCCCGCCCAGCGTCGCGACGAGATCGCCACCGAGTTGCGGGCCTCCATCGACGACATGATCGAGGGCCGGACCGACGGCGGAGCCGACCCCGCCACCGCCGAGCGGGAGGTGCTCACCGAGCTGGGCAACCCGGACCTGCTGGCCGCCCGGTACGCCGACCGCCGGCTCCAGCTCATCGGGCCCACCTACTACCTGGTCTGGCTGCGACTGTTGAAGCTGCTGCTCAGCTTCATCCCGGCGCTCGTCGGGACGGTGGTCGCCGTCGTCGCGGCCTTCAGCGGCAAGGGCTTCGGTGCCATCGGGACGGGCCTCGTCGTCGCCCTGCACGTCACAGTGCACATCTGCTTCTGGCTCACCCTGGTCATCGCCCTCATCGAGCGCTCCCAGTCGAGCGTGGACCTACCGGAGTGGAGCCTCGACGACCTGCCCGACGCACCGGTACGCCAGGGCATTCCCCTCGCCGACACCATCGCGTCGGTGGTCATGCTGGTGGTGACCATCGCGTACCTGCCCTTCCAGCACTACCAGTCCTGGGTGCGCGCCACCGATGGCGACAACATTCCGATCCTCGACCCGGCGCTGTGGTCGTTCTGGCTGCCGGCGCTGATCGTCGTGCTGGTCGCGAGCGTGGTGTTCGAGATCGTCAAGTACCGGATCGGGCGCTGGACCTGGGCCCTGTTCGGCACCAAGGTGCTGCTCAACCTCGCGTTCTCGGTGCCGCTGGTGTGGCTGGCGCTCTCCGACCACCTGCTCAACCCGGCCCTGGGCCTGCGGCTGACCTGGCTGGCGGAGGCGGACACCCGCAACGCCATCGGTCTGGCCATCGCGCTGGGCGCCGCGGTGGTCGTGGTCTGGGACCTGGTCGACACCGCCCTGAAGACGCGCCGCCAGACGGCGTGAACCACAGCCCACCCCGACGGCCCGGCGCGTACCTCGCGTCGGGCCGCCGCACGTCGGCCGGACCCGCCGGCACCGGTCCGCCCGCTCGACGGGCGTGGCGGGCGGCGTGGCATCGTTCCCGGATGACCGTGGCACCGCGAGACGAATGGCGCCGTCCGGGTCCGACCGCCCAGCAGCGCCGTAACGACCTCTGGATCGGTCTGGGCATGACCGTGCTGGCGTTGGTGAGTCTGACCCTGGCCCGCAGCACCGGGGCGTTCCTGCTGGGCCCACCACCGTCCGGGCCGGAGCAGCTCCTCTGGACCGTCGCGGTGACTATCCCGCTGATCTGGCGACGACGCTGGCCGACCGCGACCCTGCTGGTCGTCGCGGTGGTGTTCATCGCCGCGCAGGCACGATCAGCGCCGGAGACCCAGTTCTCCTCCTGGGCCCTCTTCAGCGCCCTCTACACCGTCGGCGCCTGGGGGCAGGACCGCCGGCTGTCCCGCCGGCTGCGCATCGGCGTGATCGCCACGATGTTCGCCTGGCTGGGGATCTACTACGCGATCATGATCGACCACATTCCACCCGGAGCCTTCGACGACGCGGTCGGTCCGGTGCCACCGGTGCTCGCCGCGATGGTCACCGGTGTCCTGGTCAACGTGCTGGTCTTCGGTTTCGCGTACTTCTTCGGCGAGACCGCCTGGGTGGCCGCGCGCCGCGAACACGAGCTGCGTACCCAGGCCGAGGACCTGCGTCGGTCGCAGACCGAGTCCCGGGAACGGGCGGTGCTCGGCGAACGGGTCCGGATCGCCCGGGAGCTGCACGACGTGGTCGCCCACCACGTGTCGGTGATGGGAGTGCAGGCGTCCGCCTGCCGTCGGGTGTTCGACCGCGACCCCGCCAAGGCCCGCACCGCGCTCACCGCCATCGAGCAGAGCGCCCGCACCGCCGTCGACGAGTTACGCCGGATGCTGGGCGTGCTGCGGACCACCGGCACGGCCGACGCCGGGCCGGCCGGCGGCGACGTCGACCGGATCGGCGAGCTTGTCGAGCGGGCTCGGGCCGCGGGCCTGACGGCGACCCTCGGGGTGTACGGCGACCCGGTCGCGCTGCCCGAATCGGTCTCGCAGGCGGTGTACCGGGTGACGCAGGAGGCGGTGACCAACACCCTGAAGCACGCCGGTGCGGACCTGCTGGACGTACGGGTCCGCTACCTGGCCCGGGAGGTGGAGGTCGACGTGACCGACGACGGACGCGCCGGCGGCCGGTTCAACGCCGTCGGGCTGGGCCTGATCGGGATGCGCGAACGGGTCACCGCGCACGACGGCGACCTGGAGGCCGGCCCACGGGCCGGCGGCGGATGGCGGGTCCGCGCCCGCTTCCCGGTGGCGAGCGCCGGCGCGCAACGGGAGCCGCACGACGAACACCAGTCGGCCGTCGCCCCGAGAGTGTCGGCATGAGCGCCGCGCCAGCCCACGAGACGTCGGGTCCGGGTCGGAGCATCCGGGTGCTGCTCGCCGACGATCAGCACCTCGTCCGCACCGGCTTCCGGGTCATCCTGGAGGTGGAGGACGACATCGAGGTGGTCGGCGAGGCCGCCGACGGCGAACGGGCCGTCGCCATGACCCGAGCCACCCGCCCCGACGTCGTACTCATGGACGTGGAGATGCCCGGGATGGACGGCCTGGCGGCCACCCGGCAGATCACCGCCGACGGGCCCGGTGGGCCGGCGGTGCTGATCCTCACGACCTTCGACCGCGACGACTACCTGTTCGCCGCGCTGCGGGCCGGGGCCAGCGGTTTCCTGTTGAAGAACGGCACGCCGGAGGAGCTGATCGAGGCGATCCGGGTGCTCGACAGGGGCGACGGCCTGCTCGCCCCGGAGATCACCCGCCGGGTGATCTCCACGTTCGCCCGTCCCGGAGACCCGGCCGGCACCGCCCACCGGGGGCCGGAGGCGGACGCCGCGCTGGCCGGGCTGACGCCACGGGAACGGGAGGTGCTGGTGCTGCTCGCCGCCGGATCGAGCAACGCCGAGATCGCCGCGGCCATCCACCTGGGCGAGGCGACCGTGAAGACCCACGTCAGCCGGGTGCTTGCCAAACTCGGCCTGCGCGACCGGGTGCAGGCGGTGGTGTTCGCGTACGAGAACGGGGTGGTCCGACCCGGCGGGTGACCGCCGTCCGCCGCGCGGCGGACCGCCCCCTCACCCGTCGGGCGGACGGCGGGGCGGGGTGTTCGATCTAGCGTGGGTGCGTGACCAGAACGCTTCGCCTCGACGGCATCGACCGCAGCTTCGGCGACCGGCAGGTGCTCAAGAACGTGTCCTTCGAAGTGGCCGCCGGCCGGATGACCGGCTTCGTGGGCGCCAACGGCGCCGGCAAGACCACCACCATGCGCATCATCCTGGGCGTGCTCGCCCCCGACGCCGGCGAGGTGAGCTGGGGCGGCACCACGCTGACCCGGCAGGACCGGCGACGCTTCGGTTACATGCCGGAGGAGCGCGGCCTCTACCCGAAGATGACCACCCGGGAGCAGGTGACCTACCTGGGCCGGCTGCACGGCCTGGACGCGCCCGCGGCCCGGCGTGCCACCGACGCCCTGCTGGACCGGGTCGGTCTCGGTGAACGCGGCGACGACCTGCTGGAGACGCTGTCGCTCGGCAACCAGCAACGCGCGCAGATCGCGGCCGCGCTGGTGCACGATCCCGAGGTGCTGGTGCTCGACGAGCCGTTCTCCGGCCTCGACCCCCTCGCTGTCGACACCGTCGTCACCGTGCTGCGGGAACGGGCCTCGGCCGGTGCGCCGGTGCTCTTCTCCAGCCACCAGCTCGACGTCGTGGAACGCCTCTGCGACGACCTGGTGATCATCGGCGACGGGGCGATCCGGGCCGCCGGCAGCCGCCAGCAGCTACGCGACTCGTACACCGTGCCCCGCTACGAGTTGGTGGTGGCGAACGACGCCGGCTGGGTACGCGACCAACCCGGGGTCACCCTGGTCGAGCTGGACGGCCCCCGTGTGGTCTTCGACCTGCCGGCCGGCGCCGACGAACAACCCGTGCTGCAGGCGGCCCTCGCGCGCGGCCCGGTCCGCACCTTCCGCCCGGTCAGCCCCTCGCTCACCGAGATCTTCCGAGAGGTCACCCAGTGAACATCACCCAGGCCACCCGGCTGGTCGCCGAACGGGAGATCCGGGTCAAGCTACGCGACCGCACCTTCCTGTTCGGCACGCTCTTCTTCCTGCTGATCGCCGCCGCGGGCACCATCCTGCCGCCGCTGCTCTCCGGCGGACCGTCCACCGTGGCGGTGACCGAGAGCGCCGCCGGCCCGCTGCGCGCCGCCGGCCTGGAAGTCCGGGTGGTCGCCGACGACCGGGCCGCCGAGCAGGCCGTCCGCGACGACGACGTGGACGCCGCGGTGGTCGCCGGACCGGCCGTGCTGGCCCTGGAGGAGGCCCCCGACGACGTGGTGCGGGCCCTGAGCAGCCAGCCGACCGTCCGCCTGCTCGACCCGGACGCGGTGGACCCGGTGGTGGCGTTCCTGGTGCCGTTCGTCTTCGCGTTCGTCTTCTTCATCACCTCGCAGACGTTCGGGGTGCAGATCGCGCAGAGCGTCATCGAGGAGAAGCAGACCCGGATCGTGGAGATCCTGGTCGCCGCCGTGCCGGTGCGGGCGCTGCTGGCCGGGAAGGTGGTGGCCGGCGCGATCCTGGCGTTCGCGCAGATCGCGTTGATCGCGGTGGTGGCGGTGATCGGGCTCCAGATCGGCGACAGCGGCGGACTGCTCACCCTGCTCGCCCCGGCGATCGGCTGGTTCGTGCCGTTCTTCCTGCTCGGTTTCGTGCTGCTCGCGGCGATGTGGGCGGCGGCCGGCGCCCTGGCCAACCGGCAGGAGGACATCGCCGCCGTGTCGACGCCCGTGCAGCTCGCGGTCATGCTGCCGTTCTTCGCGGTGATCTTCCTGAACGACAACGACACCGCGATGCGGGTGCTGTCCTACCTGCCGTTCTCGTCGCCCACGGCCATGCCACTGCGGCTGTTCACCGGTGACGCGGCCGGTTGGGAGCCGTTCGTCTCGCTTGTCATCCTGCTGCTCGCCGCCGGTGCGTTCCTGCTCGCCGGGGCGCGGGTGTACGAGGGGTCGCTGCTGCGCACCAACGGCCGGACCTCGCTGCGGACCGCGTGGCGGGAGCGGGAGACGATCGGCTGAGCTGGTCGTTCGCCCCCGCGCGGGCGTCGGTGTCCGGACGGATGCCGGCGCCCGCCGCCGTGCGGCCCCGTTCCGAGCGCTGTTCGGCGGCCGCGAACATCGCGAACGCTCCTACGGTGAGCTGATCCTCACGGCAACGACCTGGTCGTCGCCGGTCCCCGGACCGGAAAGGCTCAGATGTTTCCACCGAGCAACAGCCGACACCGTCGTCGCCTGCTCGGCGTCGTGCTCGTGGTCGCCCTCACGGCCCTCGTCCGGCCCGCGCCGGCCGCCGCCGCCCCGGGCGACCCAGCCTCGACGGTCCGGTCCGCACGCGGGGGGCGTGGTGGCCGCCGGTGGGGGGGTAACGGGGGTGCTCCCCGCCCGGTCCGTGGACCGGGCGGGGGGCGTTACGCGTCACCGCCACGTCGTGCAGTGCCAGTGGCCGAAATCGCCGGTACGCGACCAGACGGTGCGGGCCGCCCCGATGCTCCAGCCCGGGTCCAGCGCCGTCCGCCGATCGACGCCCAGCCGGGACAACTCCATGTCGCTGAACTGGAACAACCCCCAGCGCCGCGACCCGTCCCCGGCGATCTCCACGCGGTACGGGTCCAACCCGGACAGGCAACGCGCGAGCTGCACCGCCCCGCCCGGGTCCTCCGGGAAGACCCGCCGCAGCTCCTTGCCGATCCGGTCCTCGGTCCAGGTGGGCGGCATCTTCGCCGGGCCGGACAGCTCGTCGAGCACCCGCCCGTCCGCCGTGCCGCTGACCGGCAGGCCACCGAACGCCTGGAAGGCGATCAGCCGGCCGGTGGTGTCCGGGCCGAACCAGCCGTCCACTGGCACGTCCAGCCCGCCCGCCACCAGACGCTCCTGGAGCTCCAGCACGCACGGGCCGTACATGCCCTGGCGCAGGATCAGCGGGCAGCCCTCGGACGGCGAACTGTCCACGGTGGCGGCGGCACCCGGGAGCAGCACCCCGGACACCCCGACCGTCACCGCGCCGAGCACGGCGAGCACCGCGAGGCGAAGCCAACGGCGGGTCGGCCAGGGCGCGGTGGCTCGCGGCAGCGCCAGCCGGACCGGGCCGACCATGTTCCCGGCCGGCACGGCGTCGGCGGCCGGTACGCCGTTCGCCGCCGGCTGGGGGTCGGCGGCCGGTACGCCGTTCCCGGTCGGTTGGGGGTCGGCGGGTGGCGGCGAGGTGGTCGGCACCGCCCGGTTCTCCCACCTGTCGCGCTCGCCGAGGCGGGCCTCGATGGTCCGGCGCGCCTCCACCCACCGCCGCACGTCGGCGGGCGTCGTGCCGCAGGCCACCAGCAGGGCCACGACGGTGCGCTCCCGAGGCAGGGTGGTCCGCCCCAGCATCGTGGCGAGTGTGCTCGGCGGTAGCCAGTGCCCGGCCGCCGAGGCCAGCCTGGTGATCTCCCGGTAGGTCAGACCGGAACGCCGACGCACGTCCCGCAGCAGCGCGACGTACTCCCCCGCCGTGGTCGCCTGCGTCAGCGGATCCCGGGCAGCGTCTTCCATCGGATCTCCCGTGTCGTTGATGTCGTCGGGCCCTGGATCGGTGCCCGCCCGAACCCTCGGCCGTACGCCGGGCAGCGGCGCGGCCATCGAGGATCGACGGTAGATATGCCCACCGACGCGAACAATGCCCTGGTCAACGCGATGCGGTGTCCGGGCAGCTCAGGACGGCATGTCCGGATCTTGTCCGACCACCTCGGACAGTCGCCCCGGGGCGATTTGCCCGCGCCCGTGCGGTGTCTGGACAATCGTGCGATGACCACGGGGGAGCTACGACCGGACGAGGCGACCGACCCGGCCGAGTTCGTCGACATGCTGCGCCGGCTCAAGGACCGGTCGCGGCTCACGTACCGACAGTTGGAGCAACGGGCGGCGGCGGCTGGTGACGTGCTGGCCCGCAGCACCGCCGCCGATGTCCTGCGCCGGTCCACCCTGCCGCGACCCGAGGTGGTGGCCGCGTTCGTCCGGGCCTGCGGCGCGGAGGACCAGGTGGAGACGTGGCTGCGGGCGCGGCACCGGCTCGCGGTGGGCGCCTACGCGCCGACCTCGCCCGTGCCGGACCGCCAGGTCGACGCCACCACGGCCGACCACCAGAGCGCCGACGACGCCGCGCCCGACAACCGGCCCGCCGACGGCACGAGGGTGGGGGGCGCGAGCGCAGCCCGACCGCGCTGGTTCTCGCGGCCGGTGCCGCTGGCGCTGCTCGTCGGCGTCCTGCTGGCCGCGCTCGGCGCGGGCGTCTGGATACAGCGACCCGACGACGGGCAGCGATCAGCACAGCCCCCCGGCCCGACCGCGTCGACAGGTGGGAGTCCGTCGGCCACGTCGGCGGGCGAGAACCCGTCGGCGGGCAGCGCCAGCATCGGGCCGCAGGCGCTGCTCAGCCAGATCCGCCCCGCCCGCAGCCCGCACCTCTGCGTCTCCGAGGGGCAGGACCGCACCGGCGCGTACGGGAGCCAGGTGGCGGCCCAGGTCCCCTGCGCGGACGCCACCCCGCCGGACACCTACGTGGAGCCGGCGGCCGGCGGGCTGTACCTCATCAAGTGGACTCACCCTGAGCACGGGACGGGCTGCCTCACCGTCCGGGACGAGGATCCCGGCCGGAACATGCTCGAACCCGTCACGAAGTGCGGCCAGACCAACTGGTCCCAGCTGTTCCGCTTCGAGCCGACCGGGTCCGCACCGACCTCGTACCGCATCCGGCCCAGCCGTACGGACCTGTGCGTCGGGCTCCGCGACGATGACACGGAGGTGTCGGCCGAGGCGCTTGTCGAACCGTGCACGAACGGCCCGGACCAGGTGTTCCTGATCGACGCGCTGCCGAAACGCTGACGCCCCGGCGGGTCGGCTGGCTCGTCAGCGGGCGGGCGGCACCTGGTCCCAGCCGGTGGGCAGCGGGGGCGCCGACCAGGCCGGATCGGGCTGCCATCGCGCCCACGCCGGGTCCCACCAACGCTCGCCCGCATCGAGCAGCGCCGCGATCCGGTCACCCTCGGCCTGGATCGCGTCAGCCATCCCGGGGTAGCGCCCCTCGACGAGGCGCTGGGCGAACATCTCCACGTCCTTCCAGACGTACCGGTCGGCGTCCGCGCCCCACCACAGGTCCAGCTCGTGGTCGAGGGTGTCCACCCCGATCGGCGTACGCCGCACCGGGTCCTGGAGGTTGAAGTACCAGCCGGCGAAGTCGCGCCCCGGCCCCGTCCAGAACACGTCGACCGAGTGCGCCTCGCCGGGGCGTTGCAGCATCAGTTTGCCGTGCCCCGACCAGGAGCGGTGCCCGGCGGTCTCCCACGGGTGCCGGCCGCACGGAAAGACGCCGGTCGCCGGGAAGCCGAACTCGGCGCCCGGTGGCAGGTAGAGGGCGAGCAGGTCGGGCGAGTCCTCGACGACGATCGTCGGGCAGCCGAACCACACCTCGCCGCGCAGCACCTCACGCCGTACCACCGTGTCACCGGGCGCGAACCGGTCTGCCGCCACTTTGCCCACCTCCAGGTTCGACCCCATCGCCTGGTCACCTCGGCTTCGCGAGAAGTCGGGGCATCCCTGTGCGAGGGACACCCCGACTTCCGTGATTCCGAGTCGACCGCTCTCAGGCGTCGACCGCCGCCATCACGTCGTCGCTGACGTCGAAGTTCGCGTAGACGTTCTGCACGTCGTCGCAGTCTTCCAGCACGTCGATCAGCTTGAAGATCTTGCGCGCGCCCTCTTCGTCGAGCGGGATGTTCATGCTCGGGATCAGGGAGGACTCCGCCGACTCGTACTCGATGCCGGCGTCCTGCAACGCGGTCCGCACTCCGATCAGATCGGTCGGCTCGGAGACCACCTCGTACGCCTCACCGAGGTCGTTGACCTCCTCGGCGCCGGCGTCGAGGACTGCCATCATCACGTCGTCCTCGCTGGTGCCCTCCTTGGGCACGATCACCACACCCTTGCGGGAGAACATGTACGACACCGAGCCGGCGTCGGCGAGCGAGCCGCCGTTTCGGGTGAGCGCGGTCCGCACCTCGGTGGCCGCCCGGTTGCGGTTGTCGGTGAGGCACTCGATGAGCATGGCCACGCCGTTCGGGCCGTACCCCTCGTACATGATCGTCTGCCAGTCGGCGCCGCCGGCTTCCAGGCCGGAGCCGCGCTTGACGGCGCGGTCGATGTTGTCGTTCGGCACCGAGCTCTTCTTCGCCTTCTGGATCGCGTCGAAGAGCGTCGGGTTACCGGAGGGGTCACCGCCGCCGGTCCGCGCGGCCACCTCGACGTTCTTGATCAGCTTGGCGAACATCTTGCCGCGCTTGGCGTCGATGACGGCCTTCTTGTGCTTGGTCGTCGCCCACTTTGAGTGGCCGGACATCTTCTACCTCCGTCTGTCATTCCACGCCTGCATCGACTGCCGCACCGAATTACGCGCCGCATCCGGCGGTTCGGCGGCCGGTCGGCTCCGCGGGAAATGCCGCGCCGGGCGACGGCCCTGCCGAACCGCGGCAATCTTACCGAGGTCACACCCGGGCGTGTCACATCCGGCACCGGCTCGGGGTGCCGCCGGGCACCCGGCTCACCCGCCTGACAACCACGCGGGGCCGGAAAACATGCCCGGCGGCAGCGTCGCCGGACCGCTCAGGCGGCCCGCACCAGATCCACGAAGTACGCGTGGACGCGCAGGTCACCGGTCAGCTCCGGGTGGAACGAGGTGGCCACCAGGTTGCCCTGCCGGACCGCCACGATCCGGTCGGCCGCCGGACCGCCGGTCACCGACCCGATCACCTCGACGCCGGCACCGACCCGCTCGACCCACGGTGCTCGGATGAAGACGGCGTGGAACGCCTCACCCGGCACCCCGGTGATCGTCACCGGCGCCTCGAACGAGTCGACCTGCCGACCGAACGCGTTGCGCCGGACGGTCATGTCGATGCCGGCGAAGCCCCGCTGGTCGGGTCGACCGTCGAGCACCTCGGTCGCCAGCATGATCATGCCCGCGCAGGAGCCGTAGACCGGCATGCCGTCGGCGATGCGCTTGTCGATCGGTTCGCGCAGCTCGAAGATGTCGGCGAGTTTGCTGATGGTGGTGGACTCACCCCCGGGGACGACCAGGCCGTCCACCGCGTCCAGCTCTGCCGGGCGGCGGACCGGGCGGGCGTCCGCGCCCGCCGCGGCCAGCGCCGCCAGGTGCTCGCGGACGTCGCCCTGGAGCGCGAGGACTCCGATCACCGGTGCCGTCACCGCGACCTCACCACGCCCGAGTGGAGCACGGCTCACCAACCGCGCTCGGCCAGGCGGTGCGGCTGCGGGATCTCGTCGACGTTGATGCCGACCATGGCCTCGCCGAGACCACGGGAGACCTTCGCCAGCACGTCCGGGTCGTCGTGGAAGGTGGTGGCCTTGACGATCGCGGCGGCCCGCTGGGCCGGGTTGCCCGCCTTGAAGATGCCCGAGCCCACGAAGACGCCCTCCGCGCCGAGCTGCATCATCATCGCCGCGTCGGCCGGGGTGGCGATCCCGCCGGCGGTGAACAGCACCACGGGCAGCTTGCCGCTCTCGGCGACCTCCTTGACCAGCTCGTACGGGGCCTGCAACTCCTTGGCCGCGACGTACAGCTCGTCGGCCGGCAACGACGACAGCCGGGCGATCTCCTGGCGGATCCTCCGCATGTGGGTGGTGGCGTTGGAGACGTCACCGGTGCCCGCCTCACCCTTGGAGCGGATCATGGCCGCGCCCTCGGTGATCCGGCGCAGCGCCTCGCCCAGGTTGGTCGCGCCGCAGACGAAGGGCACCGTGAAGGCCCACTTGTCGATGTGGTTCGCGTAGTCGGCCGGGGTCAGCACCTCGGACTCGTCGACGTAGTCCACGCCGAGCGACTGGAGGATCCGCGCCTCCACGAAGTGGCCGATGCGGGCCTTGGCCATCACCGGGATGGAGACCGCCTCGATGATCCCGTCGATCATGTCGGGGTCGCTCATCCGCGACACCCCGCCCTGCGCGCGGATGTCGGCGGGCACCCGCTCCAGGGCCATCACCGCGACCGCGCCGGCGTCCTCAGCGATCTTGGCCTGCTCGGCGTTGACCACATCCATGATCACGCCACCCTTGAGCATCTCGGCCATGCCGCGCTTCACCCGGGCGGTGCCGACGACGGGGGCCGAACCAGTGGTCGAGGCGGTGTTTTCGGGCACGGGTCATCGCTCCTTGGACGGGCTTGCGGGGGTGGCAGCGAAAATGCTACGCGTGGGTCAACGCCGCGCCGACAGCCAATCAGACCCCCGGTGGCCTGCCCTGTGGCCCTGATCACCGGCCCGGCGGGGTCAGCTCGCGGGAACGTCCGCCGGGACGGTGAGGGTCGGGTCGTCGATGTCGAAGTAGCGCGGCCACTCCCGGCCCCGTCCCATCCGCAACAACCGCACCAACGGCCGGCTGCGCGCCGAGCGGGCATCCCGGACCAGGTCGGTGTGCACCTGCCGGGACAGCGCGAGGCGGCGACTGGCGGCGATGACCGCCCCACAGTCCGGGTCGCCCGGATCCAACTGGACGCCCCGCAACTGCCGGGTCAGGTCGTTCTCGGCGGCCTCCCGCTCGTCCGGGCTGGCGTCGAGCGCGATCCGGGCCGCCGCGTACAACTCGACACCGAAGCGCCGCTCGGCCAGCACGGCAGCCGCCGCGGCCCGGCGCAGCAGGTGGGCGTCGAGAGCCCGAGCCGCCAGCTCCGCGCGGCCCTGCAACCGCTCCACCCGGCCGGCGGTCCAGACGAGGTACGCCGCGACCAGCCCCAGGACCACGATCGCGGCCACCACCCACCACATGTGCGGCATCGTAGTGCTGCTCCGTTTCGCCTCCGATTGGGCGCGGCCACACCGGTCACCCCGGACGCCGACCGCACCATGCGTCACACCGGCTCAGCCCAGCCCCACCCACTCCTGGTCGATGACCCGCCCGTCGGTTGCCTCGATCGCCGCTGCGTATACCTCCAGAACACGGCGAGCAACCACCGGCCAGTCGAAATTCGCCACCACCTGATCGCCGCACGCGCTCAACACGGCCCGCCCGGCCGGGTCGTCGAGCAACTCGGTCACCGCGTCGCGCAGCCCCACCGGGTCACCAGTGGGAAAGAGCCGACCGGCCCGCCCACCGTCGAGCACCCGCCGGAACGCGTCCAGGTCGCTGGCGACCACCGTGGTACCCGCGGCCAACGCCTCGGTGAGGATCATGCCGAACGACTCGCCGCCGGTGTTGGGTGCCACGTAGAGGTGCACACTGCGCAGCATCCGCGCCTTGTCCGGTTCGGTGACCAGCCCGAGGAACGTGACCCGCTCGTGCAGCTCGGCCGGGAACTGGTCGTACAGGTCGTCCGGGTCTCCCGGGCCGGCGACCAGCAACCGCAGCCCCGGCCGGGTCGCGGCCAACGCCACGAACGCGTCACGCAGCACCGGGAAGCCCTTGCGCGCCTCGGTGAACCGGCCCAGGAAGCCCAGGGTGCCGCCGGTGCCCGGGGCGCACTCCCCCGGCCAACCCGGCAACGGCTCGGCGTCGGCGAACTTGGCCACCGCCACCCCGTTGGGGATCTCCACCGCCCCGCCGTCCATGTGCTCGACCTGCACCTTGCGGGCCAGCGCACTGACCGCGATCCGGGCGGTGATCCGCTCCAGCACGATCTGGAGCACGCCCTGCGCGGCCGCCAGCACCCGGGAACGGGTCATCGCGGTGTGGAACGTCGCCACCACCGGGCCGCGCGCGGAGAGCACGGCCAGCAGCGACAGGCTCAGCGTGAGCGGCTCGTGCACGTGCAGCACGTCGAAGTCGCCGTTGATGATCCAACGCCGGACCCGGGCCGTGGAGACCGGGCCGAACGCGATCCGGGCCACCGAACCGTTGTACGGCAGCGGCACGGCCCGACCGGCGGACACCACGTACTCCGGCAGCGGCGAATCCTCGTCGGCCGGGGCGAGCACGCTCACCTCGTGGCCGAGCGCGATCAGCGCCTCGGCCAGGTCCATCACGTGGTTCTGCACCCCGCCAGGGACATCGAAGGAGTACGGGCACACGATGCCGATCCGCATGCGTCAGCGCCTCCCGCCCGCGACCGCGGAACACCGTCCCACCGTGCCCACCACCTCCTCAGGCCTGACCGGCGGCCGAGGTGGGCAGCGCCGGGCCGTCCCCCGACCCCCGCTGGTCCAGCCACATCCGCTGCAACATGTGCCAGTCTTGCGGATGTCGGGCGATACCCGCCGCCAGACCGTCGGCGATCAACTGGGTAAGCGACCGGACCCGCTGGTCCAGGGGCCCGGCCTCGGGCCCCGGCACTGGCAGCGGGCCGGCGAGCGATGCGCACGCCGCATCCGATTCGTACCACATCGAAGCCACGTAGAGCGGCGCTCCGGTGTGCAGCGCCAGCAGTGCCGGCCCGGCCGGCATCCGGGTCTTCGCGCCGAAGAAGTCCACCTCCACGCCCCGGGCGGAGAGGTCCCGGTCGGCCAGCAGCGGCACCACCGCACCGGCACGCACCCGGTCCAGCAGCACGTCGAACGCCGGACGCGGCCCCCCGTGCGTGGGCAGGATCTCCATGCCCACGCTCCCCCGGAAGGCCACGAAACGCTTGTACACGCCCTCCGGCTTGAGCCGTTCCATCACCGTGGTGATCGGCCAGCCGGTGGCCGCCACCCAGGCGCCCGCGGCGTCGTAGTTGCCGGCATGGGGAAGGGCCACCACCGCGCCCCGGCCGGCGGCCACGTCCGCGGCGAGCAACTCGGCACCGTCGAGCCGGAAACCGGACAGGATCTGCGCGCGGCTCAGGGAGGGCAGCCGGAACGCCTCCATCCAGTACCGGGCGTACGAGCGCAGCCCGCGCTTGACGAGATCGTCCAGCTCGGCCTCGGGCAGCTCCGGGCCGACCACCCGGCGCAGGTTGGCGCGCAGTCGGGCCGTACCCCCGCCGCCGGCGCGGTGCGCGCGGTCCGCGCCCGCCTGGAACGCCGCCGCCACCAGCGGCCGGGGTAGCGCACGGATCACCCGCCAGCCGGCGATGTAGCCCAGCTCGGTGAGGTTCACGCGGCCCGGCCGCCGGTCGTCGCGCGCCGGGCCGTGGACGCGCCACTCACGCCTGGCCGTTCGGCTGGAGCTGCTGGGCCTGGCGGTAGACGTGCGCCATCCGCTGCCCCACCGTGAAGATCGACACCGCGGCGAGCAGCCACAGCGAGATCTCCAATGCCGGCTTCACGTCCAGGCCGGTGAGGATCCCGCCGACCCCGACGATCAGCAGCCGCTCGGTGCGCTCGGCGATGCCCACGTTGCAGGTCATGCCGAGCCCCTCGGCGCGGGCCTTCACGTAGGAGACCAGCCCGCCGGCGGCCAGGCAGACCAGGGCGGCGGCCACCCCGGAATGGTCGCCCTGGGTGGCCAGCCAGTACGCGACGGCGCCGAAGACGGCGCTGTCGGCGACCCGGTCCATGCTTGAGTCGAGGAATGCCCCGAACCTGGTGGAGCCGCCGCTCATCCGGGCCATCGTCCCGTCGAGCAGGTCGGTGAGCGCGAAAACGGTAACGATCAACGCGCCCGCGACCAGGTGGCCGCGAGCACCGAAGCCGAGCGCGCCGACGAGCACACCAACGGTGCCCGCGACGGTGACGGCATTGGGGGTGACGCCCGCGCGCAGCAGGGCGCGGGCAATCGGCTCGACGACGCGGGTCATCCCCGCGCGGGCCGACACTTGGAAGATCTTCGCCATGGCGGTCCCCACGATAACGGTCCGCCCAGGTCCGCCGATACCGCCGCCCCTCCGACCCGCCCGGGAGAGGCTTGTGCCTACCCGACAACGGGTGTGAGATCGAGCCGGAGGGTGAGCCAGCTCACCCGCCCACCCGTCCCGTTCCCGCTGTGCACGTGACCACCGGAGGATACTGCCGCGCACTCGCCCCGGGCCGCTTACCGTCGCGCGGCGGTCGCCACCCACCACCGGCTGAGGGAGGTGCGCCCCATGGCGCAGAAGCACGAGAAGGGTTCCACCGGCGGCACGCCGGTGGTGACCGAGCCCGAGCGGGTTCGCAACGTGGTGCTCGTCGGGCACTCCGGAGCGGGCAAGACGACACTTGTCGAGGCCCTGCTCGCGGCGACCGGCACGATCAGCCGGGCCGGCACCGTGGTCGACGGCACCACCGTCGGCGACCACGACCCCGCGGCAGTACGCCAACAGCGGTCGGTAAGTCTGTCCTGCGCGCCGCTGCTGCACAACGGCATCAAGGTGAACCTGCTGGACACCCCCGGGTACGCCGACTTCGTCGGCGAACTGCGCGCCGGACTGCGGGCCGCCGACGCCGCCCTCTTCGTCGTCTCCGCGGCGGGCGGCATGGACGCGGCCACCGTCGCCCTGTGGGAGGAGTGCGCGGCGGTCGACCTGCCCCGCGCGGTCGCGATCTCCCGACTGGACCAGCCGCGTGCCGACGTCGACGAGGCGGTGGCGCTCTGCCAGCGCCTCTTCGGCGACAACGTGATGCCCCTCTACCTGCCGATGCTCGGCGACGACGGGGTGTCCACCGAGGGGCTGCTCGGCCTGATCACCCGCCGGGTCTTCGACTACTCCGCCGGGCTGCCCGCCGACGTACGCGACCCGGACCCGGAGCACCAGCGGGCCATCGACGAGTCGCGCGACGAGCTGATCGAGGGGATCATCGCCGAGAGCGAGGACGAGACCCTCATGGACCGCTACCTCGACGGCGAGGAGATCAGCGACGAGGTGCTCATCGACGACCTGGAGAAGGCTGTCGCCCGGGGGCACTTCTATCCGGTGGTGCCGGTCTGCGCCGGGACCGGGGTCGGGCTGGACGTGCTGCTGGAGGTGCTGACCGCCGCGTTCCCGTCGCCGCTGGAGCACGAGTTGCCGGCCGTTACCGGCGTGGACGGCTCGCCCCGCCCGCCGCTGACCTGCGACCCGGACGGGCCGCTCGTCGCCGAGGTCGTCAAGACCACAGTCGACCGGCACGTCGGTCGGGTCTCGCTGGTCCGGGTCTTCTCCGGCACGCTGCGCCCCGAGCAGACCGTGCACATCTGCGGGCACGGGATGGCCGAACGCGGCCACCCCGATCACGACGCCGACGAGCGGGTCGGGCACCTCTACACACCGCTGGGCGCCACCCTGCGGGAGGTGCCGTTCTGCGTGGCCGGCGACATCTGCGCGATCACCAAGTCGGGCACCGCCGAGACCGGCGACACCATCGCCGCCAAGGACGACCCGCTGCTGATCGCACCCTGGGAGATGCCGGAGCCGCTGCTGCCGGTGGCGGTGGTCGCCCGCAGCCGCGCCGACGAGGACGCCCTGGCCCGCAACCTCGCCCGGCTGGTCGCCGGCGACCCCACCCTGCGGCTGGAGCGCAACCCGGAGACCCACCAGCTGGTGCTCTGGTGCATGGGCGAGGCGCACGCCGACGTACTGCTCGACCGGCTACGCGCCGGCGGTGTCGAGCTGGACACCGAGCCGGTCAAGGTGTCGCTGCGCGAGACGCTGACCGTGCCCGCGACCGGGCACGGCCGGCACGTCAAGCAGTCCGGCGGGCACGGCCAGTACGCCGTCTGCGACATCGAGGTCGAGCCCCTGCCCCAGGGCGGCGGCTTCGAGTTCGTCGACCGGGTCGTCGGCGGCGCGGTGCCGCACAACTACATCCCGTCCGTGGAGAAGGGCGTCCGCGCCCAGCTCGAGCGCGGCCTGGTCGCCGGCCACCCGGTGGTGGACCTGCGGGTGACCCTTGTCGACGGCAAGGCGCACAGCGTCGACTCCTCCGACGCGGCCTTCCAGACCGCCGGCGCGCTGGCCCTGCGTGACGCCGCCGACCGTGGTCAGCCCGCGCTGCTGGAGCCGATCGACGAGGTCACCATCCGGGTGCCGGACGGCTCGGTGGGCGCGGTGCTGGGCGACCTGTCCGGCCGACGCGGTCGGGTGCTCGGCACCGAAGCGGACCCGGACACCGAGGGCCGCACCCTCGTGCGCGCCGAGGTGCCGGCCACCGAGTTGCTGCGCTACGCCGTCGAGCTGCGCTCCATGACGGCTGGTATCGGCACCTTCCGCCGCCGGTTCGTCCGCCACGACCTCATGCCCGCGCACCTGGCCGACCAGATCCGCAAGGAACACACCCCCTGACCCTCGCCCCCTTTCGCTCAGGGGTGGATGGTGGGGTGCGTGGGCGGGGGCCAGTGGGGGCGGTCGGCGTCGCGCAGGGCGGCGGTGCGCAGGGCCGCCAACTGGCGTTCCACCTCGACGAACTGGTCCGCCGGCAACGGACCCCGGTGCAGCGCGGCGGCGTTCTCCTCGACCTGGGCGACCGTACGGCAGCCGGGGATCGGGATGGTGCGGCCGCTGCGCGCCCAGATCCAGCCCAGTGCCCCCTGGGCGAGGGTGCGCCCATCGGCGGTGAGCGCCGCGCGGACCGCGCCGACCCGGCGCAGCCACTCCGGTGCGGGCCGGCCCCCGCGGAACCACTCCAACCAGCCGGGGGCCAACCCGCGGACGTCGTCGCGGGGCAGCACCGACCCGGCCGAGTACTTGCCGGTGAGCAGCCCCATCCCCAGCGGGCCCCGGTTGACGCTGGCCAGGTCGTACTTGTCGCAGACGGCGAGCAGCTCGGGGGCGTCGCGCAGCACCGACAGGGTGTGTTGCACGGCGGTGGCGCCGGCGGCCGCGTGCCCGAACGCGGTGGCCCGGTCGGGGCGGTCGGTGCTCCACCCGTACGCGCGGATCAGGCCCTCGGCCACCAGGTCCTCGCAGGTGCCGACAAGCGCCTGCGCCCGCGGCACCGGCAGGTCGGCCAGGTGGAGCTGGTAGAGGTCGATGCGGTCGGTGCCCAACCGGCGCAGGGAGTCCGTGACGGCCCGGCGCAGGTATTCCGGCGACGCGTCCTCCCCGGTGGCCTGTCGGCTCGCCTCGTCGAAGGTGTAACCCCACTTGGTGGCGATCACGGCCTCGTCCCGGCGGCCCGCGAGCGCCCGGCCGAGGATCCGCTCGCTGTGCCCGGCGCCGTACGTGTCGGCGGTGTCGAAGAGGGTGATGCCCACCTCGAGTGCCCGGCGAACCGCCCGCACGGACTCGTCGTCGTCGACGGCGCCCCAGCCCAGCGGTTGGACACCCTCGGCCCAGGGCCCGCCGATCGCCCAGCACCCCATGCCGAGGGCGCTGACCTCGATGCCGCTGCGCCCCAACGTCCGTGTCGTGACTGCCATCGGCCGATCGTGCCACCTTCACCGGGTCGGGACGTAGCAGATCCCGGAGCGGGATCATGGGGGGCGCCCGCCGGGCCGGTGCGGCATGATCGACACATGCGACGGCTTGGTGTGGACATCGGCGGCGTGCTCATCGAGCCGGCCGACCACGACGCCGACACGTCCTTCTTCGGCGCGCACTACCTGCGCACACCCGCCGTCGCCGGGGCGTTCGACGCGCTCGCGGCGCTCGGCCCGGCGTTCGACGAGGTGCACCTGGTCTCCAAGTGCGGGGAGCCCACCGAACGGCGCACCCGGGCGTGGCTGGCCCACCACGACTTTCCGGCGCGCACCGGCATCCCGGTGCAGCGGGTGCACTTCTGTCGCACCCGACCGGACAAGGCGCCGATCGCCCAGCGCCTCGGGCTCACCCACTTCGTCGACGACAAGCTGGAGGTGCTCGGCTACCTCGATTCGGTGCCGCACCGCTACCTGTTCCGGCCCCGGCCGGCAGAGGTCGCCGCGCACGCCGCGCTGCTCTCCGCCGTACACCGGGTGGAGAGCTGGCCGGAGCTGACCGCGCTGCTGCGCGCCGACTAGCCGGACCGGCGCGGCCCTCGCGCTCGGGCGGCGGTCAGGACGGCCAGGCGCGGGCGAGCAGGTCGCGGGTGTCGCCGAGCAGTTGCGGCAGCACCTTCGTGCGGCCGATCACCGGCATGAAGTTGGCGTCGCCGCCCCAGCGCGGCACCACGTGTTGGTGCAGGTGCGCGGCGATCCCGGCACCGGCCACCCCGCCCTGGTTCATGCCCAGGTTGAAGCCGTGCGCGTTGCTCACCTTGCGGATCACCCGCATCGCGGTCTGGGTGTACGACGCCAACTCGGTGGTCTCCGGCACGTCCAGGTCGGTGTAGTCGGCGACGTGCCGGTAGGGGCAGACCAGCAGGTGCCCCGGGTTGTACGGGTAGAGGTTGAGCACCACGAAGACGTGTTCGCCGCGGGCCACCACCAGGCTGTCCTCCGGTGGCAGCTTGGGCGCGCGGCAGAAGGGGCAGCCGGTGGGCTTCTCGTAGCCCTCGGCGGGGCGGTCCTCGCCGGATATGTAGGTCATCCGGTGCGGCGTCCAGAGCCGCTCCAGGCCGTCCGCCATGCCGCCGATGTCCGTGTGCCGTTCCGCCCCTGTCACGAGCCGATCCTACGGAGCCAGCCCGTCGAGCCGCGACACCCGCCGCCGGGAAAACTCCTTGCTGCAAGTTCTTGACGGATCAATGCCAGAACCTGAAGATTCCATGCATCCAGAACCGTGCATGTATCGATGGAGGGTCACCCATGATCCGACGGCTCGGCCGGCTCCTCGCGGCACTCGCCCTGACCGCCGCCACCACAGTGGCCGGCATCACCCTCACCGCCGGCGCCGCACAGGCGGACGGCTGTTACACCTGGGGTCGCACCCTCTCCCAGGGGGCGTCCGGCGAAGACGTCCGGCAGCTCCAGATCCGGGTCGCCGGCTACCCCGGCTACGGTGCCGTGCTCACCATCGACGGCGCGTTCGGGCCGGCCACCCGCTCGGCGGTGATCCGCTTCCAGCAGGCGTACGGGCTGCCCGCGGACGGGATCGCCGGCCCGCAGACGTTCACCCGGCTCTACGCCCTGCAGGACGACGACTGCACGCCTGCCAACTTCAGCTACGCGGAGCTGAACAAGTGCAACAGCGACTGGTCCGGCGGTGCGGTGGCGGCGAGCACCGCCCGGTCGAACGCGCTCGTCTCGATGTGGAAGCTCCAGGCCCTGCGGCACGCCCTCGGGGACGTGGCCATCTCGATCAGCAGCAGCTTCCGCAGCTACGCCTGCAACAGCGCGGTCGGCGGGGCGTCCAACAGCCGCCACCTGTACGGCGACGCGGTCGACCTGGTCGGGTCACCGTCGTTCTGCCGGCTGGCCCAGCAGGCCCGCTACCACGGCTTCGGGCAGATCCTCGGCCCCGGCTACCCGGACCACAACGACCACACCCACGTGGCGGCGGTCGGCGGCTGGTCAGCGCCGAACTGCGGT
Organism: Micromonospora sp. NPDC023888; assembly: GCF_040639415.1. Lineage (NCBI taxonomy): Bacteria > Bacillati > Actinomycetota > Actinomycetes > Micromonosporales > Micromonosporaceae > Micromonospora > Micromonospora sp. NPDC023888. Next base: position 78,906 of record NZ_JBEZZW010000032.1, read on the forward strand.
ATCTGACCCTGGCTCCGAGATCGCGCTCGAACCATGGAAGTGGTGGCTCCCCGGCGTGGGAGGCCACCACTTCCTGGATCGAGCGCGATCTTGTGCGGCAAGCGGGTCGCGCGGCGGGCGCGCGACCGTGCTACTCCGCGGCGGCGGAGGGGCCAATGTTCGTCCGCGAGCTGACCACGTCCAGGACGTGGGTCACCGCCTCGGCGACGGGCACCCCGTTGCGCTGGGAGCCGTCCCGGTAGCGGAAGGACACCGTGCCGGCGGCCACGTCGTCGTCACCGGCGATCACCATGAACGGGATCTTCTGCTGCTGCGCCGTACGGATCTTCTTCTGCATCCGGTCGTCACCCGCGTCCACCTGGGCCCGGATCCCCTCGGCGCGCAGCGCCGCGACGAAGCCGTGCAGGTAGTCGGTGTGGTCCTCGCGGATCGGGATGCCGACCACCTGCACCGGGGCCAGCCAGGCCGGGAACGCGCCAGCGTAGTGCTCGGTGAGCACCCCGAAGAACCGCTCGATCGACCCGAACAGCGCCCGGTGGATCATCACGGGTCGTTGCCGGGTGCCGTCGGCGGCCTGGTACTCCAGGCCGAACCGCTCCGGCTGGTTGAAGTCGACCTGGATGGTGGACATCTGCCAGGTCCGGCCGATCGCGTCCCGCGCCTGCACGGAGATCTTCGGCCCGTAGAACGCCGCGCCACCCGGGTCGGGCACCAGGTCCAGGCCGGAGGTCGCGGCTGCGGTCCGCAGCGCCTCGGTCGCCTCCGCCCAGTCCTCCTCGGCCCCGATGAACTTCGGCGAGTCGTCCCGGGTCGACAGCTCCAGGTAGAAGTCGTCCAGGCCGTAGTCGCGCAGCAGGTCCAGCACGAAGCTGAGCAGCGCGGACAGCTCACCGGCCATCTGCTCGCGGGTGCAGTAGATGTGCGAGTCGTCCTGGGTCAGGCCGCGGACCCGGGTCAGGCCGTGCACCACGCCGGACTTCTCGTACCGGTAGACCGTGCCGAACTCGAACATCCGCAGCGGCAGCTCCCGGTACGACCGCCCGCGCGACCTGAAGATCAGGTTGTGCATCGGGCAGTTCATCGCCTTGAGGTAGTAGTCCGCGCCCTCCAACTGCATGGGCGGGAACATCGTGTCCGCGTAGTACGGCAGGTGGCCGGAGGTCTGAAAGAGCTGCGCCTTGGTGATGTGCGGGGTGTTGACGAACTCGTACCCCGCCGCCTCGTGCCGCTGGCGGGAGTAGTGCTCCATCTCGCGGCGGATGATGCCGCCCTTGGGGTGGAAGACCGCCAGGCCGGAGCCGATCTCGTCGGGGAAGCTGAACAGGTCGAGGTCCGCGCCGAGCTTGCGGTGGTCGCGCCGGGCGGCCTCCTCCAGCAACTTCAGGTACGCCTTGAGCTCGTCACGGGTCGGCCACGCGGTGCCGTACACCCGCTGCAGTTGCGGGTTCTTCTCCGAGCCACGCCAGTAGGCGGCGGCCGAGCGCATCAGCTTGAACGCGCCGATCAGGCGGGTGGTCGGCAGGTGCGGGCCCCGGCACAGGTCCGACCAGCAGACCTTGTCCTCTTTGGCGTCGAGGTTGTCGTAGATGGTCAGCTCGCCGCCGCCCACCTCCATCACCTCGTCGGTGTCCAGCCCCTCGCCCTTGACCTCGATCAACTCCAGCTTGAACGGCTCGTCGGCCAGCTCGGAGCGCGCCTCGTTCAGGCTGCCGAAGCGGCGGCGACGGAAGCGCTGCCCGGACTTGATGATCTCCTGCATGCGCTTCTCGAGCTTGCTGAGGTCATCGGGCTGGAACGGCTTGTCGACGTCGAAGTCGTAGTAGAAGCCGTTCTCGATGGGCGGGCCGATGCCCAGCTTGGCCTCGGGGAAGATGTCCTGCACGGCCTGGGCGAGCACGTGCGCGGTGGAGTGGCGCAGCACGTTGAGCCCGTCGGGCGAATCCAGGCTGACCGGCTCGACGGTCGTGTCCTCGGTCGGCGCCCAGTCCAGGTCGCGCAGTTGGCCCTGCGGGTCGCGGACCACGACGATCGCCTTGGGGCCGTTCGCGGGCAGTCCGGCCGCGGCCACCGCGTCGGCCGCCGTGGTCCCGGCGGCGACGACGACGGGGTCGGCCACGGCGGGGGTACGGGGTGCGGACACGGTGACTCCTCCAAGCGGTACGAAACGGTGCCGGTCCTCGGCTCCTGCCGATGCTATCGGTCGCGCCGTCCCCGACCGGGAACGGCACCTTCCTCACGGCCGCGTTGAACCTTTCGCGCCTCGGAGCCGAACTACAGGGTGTGGCCGGAACCGGTGCCGGCCGCGCGGACACGGATGGGGGCACGAGATGGCGAGCACGCACGGCGGCGAGCGCCGGCGGAGGATCGCGGCGGTGACCGCGCTCACCGCCGCCGGGCTGCTGCTCTGGCCCGGCGCGGCACAGGCGGCGGACGTGACGACCACCCCGACCCAGGCCCGGCAGGGCGACGCCGTACGCCTGGAGTTCAGCGTGCCGGAGGAGCGGGCCGGCACGAAGACCAACCAGATCGAGGTCCGGTTGCCTGTCGACGCGCCGGTCGCCGAGGTCTACCCGATGTCGGTGAACGGTTGGGCGCCCCGGATCAGCTCCCGCACGCTGGACAAGCCGGTGGCCGGCATCCACTCCTCCGGGGTGAGCACGGTGACCACCGCGGTGACCTGGGTCCGGGTCGGTGAGAGCGACCCCGGCCCGGCCCGGCTGGCGCTGTCCATGGGACCGATGCCACAGGTGGAGCGGCTCACCTTCGAGGTCGTCCAGACGTACGCCGACGGCACTGTGGTCCGGTGGGCGGACGCCGCCGGTCGGCACCGGGCTCCGGCGCTCACCCTGCTGCCGGCGGCGCCCGGCGCGGCGGGTCCGGCCACCCACGGTGGGCACGGCGGCCCGGCGGCCGGCGCGCCAGCCGCCGGGGACAGCGATGTCGACGCCGCGCCGGCCGCCGGTACGGGTGCCGCCGGCGACGAGTCCGGCAGCGCCGACGGCATGTTGGCCGCCGGCCTGCTGGCCGGGCTGGGCGGCGGCGCGGCGATCGGTTGGCTGGTCAGCCGGTGGCGTCGACGCGACCCGGACGAGGCCACGGCCCTGGCCGAGGTGACCGGCCGCGCAGGCGAGGCCGAGGAGCCCGACGCGACGATCGACGAGGCCGCGACCCTGGCCGAGGTGACCGGCCGCGCAGGCGAGGCCGAGGAGCACGACGAGGCCGCGACCTTCGCCGAGATCACCGGCGGCGCGGACGACACCGCGGCGCCCGCCGACCGGAGTCCGGCCGACGCGACGCCCGCCGACCCCCGGCCCGCCGTCTCCGCGGCATCGCGATGATCCACGCCGTCTCCGCGCGGCGGTGATCCACTCCGGTTCCCGGAAATCGTGGTATCCACGCCGCGCGGACAGCCCGACTTGGCGGTGATCCACTCGGCTTTCCGGAAACTGTGGAATCCCGCCGCGCGGATGCCCCGAGGTGCAGGAAGCCGAGTTGACCGTGGGCAGGCGGGCCTGGGCAGGGCGGCCTGGGCCGGGCGGCCAGCGCAGGGCGGCCAGCGCAGGGCGGCCAGCGCAGGGCGGCCAGCGCAGGGCGGCCAGCGCAGGGCGGCCAGCG
>NZ_JBEZZW010000033.1:0-81956 GCF_040639415.1 Micromonospora sp. NPDC023888
GCGCAGGGCCTGCTGGACTTCTGGCACTACTGCGAGGATCTGGTCCGCCAGCGCGTGGACGGTGGCCCGTCGCCGCGCGGCCGGCTCAGGCGCCGTAGCGGCGTTGCCTGGTCGCGTACGAGCGCAGTGCGCGCAGGAAGTCGATGTGCCGGAAATCCGGCCAGTTGAGTTCGCAGAAGTAGAACTCCGAGTGCGCGGACTGCCAGAGCATGAAGCCGGACAGCCGCTGCTCCCCGCTGGTACGGATGACCAGGTCGGGATCGGGCTGACCACGGGTGTAGAGGTGCTCGGCGATGTGCTCGACGTCAAGCACCTCGGCCAGTTCCTCGATCGTGCCGCCGGAGGCGGCGTGCTCCAACAGCAGCGAGCGGACCGCGTCGGTGATCTCCCGGCGGCCGCCGTAGCCCACCGCGATGTTGACCTCCGCGCCGCCCGTGCGCTCGCGGGTGCGTTCCTCGGCGCCCTTGAGCGCCGCCGCGGTCTGCGCCGGGAGCAGGTCGAGTGCCCCGACGATGCGCAACCGCCAGGGATTGCCCTCCTCTGCCAGCTCCACCACCAGATCCTCAATGATCTTGAGGAGAGGGTCCAGCTCACTTGCCGGTCGGCGCAGGTTGTCGGTGGCCAGCAGGTAGAGGGTCACGTGCCCGATGCCGGCCTGGTCACACCAGCCGAGGACATGCTTGATCTTCGCCGCGCCGACCCGGTGCCCGTCGTTCGGGTCGACGAAGCCCATCTCCCTCGCCCAGCGGCGGTTGCCGTCGCACATCACCCCGACGTGTCGGGGCACCGGCTTACCCGCGAGCTTCGCCGTGAGCCGGCGCTCGTACACGGAGTAGATAAGGTCCCGCAGCGTCATCACCTAGCAGCGTAGCGACCCTTCGGCCAGATCACCGCCTCGGAGCCCCATCCCCGCCGGGCAGACCGATGCCGATCATCGCCAGCGTACGGGCAGTGAGACGTCCGTCACCCAGTCCCAGCTCGACCACGTCATAGAACACCCGGTCGTCCCGCCGGGCCGCCCGGACCGCCGCGTCCACCACTCGACGACGCCGCGCCAACCAGGCCGCGACCGAGCTGTGCCGCAGGTGGGTGCCGAGACGACGGCGCAACCCGTGCGCGTAGCGGCCGGCTGCCGCATCGGGGCTCTGGGCCGCCGCCGCACCGGCGAGCGCACCGGAGAGCAACGCGTAGAAGATGCCCTCCCCGGTGAACGGATTGATCAGTGACAGCGCGTCCCCGGCCAGCAACGTACGCCCACGCCCCGGCGTCGGCCGGTGGGTGGACAGCGGTAGGTGATGGGCACGCAACGCCGTGACAGTGCCCAGGTCGGTGCCGGGCAGCAGGGCGGCCAGTCGGTCCAGCAGGTAGGCCCGGCTCAGCGGCTCACCGCGCAGCACCTCCCCGTACCCGACGTTCGCCCGTCCGTCGCCGATCGGAAACGACCAGGCGTACGCCGGCCAGCGCGCCTTCGAGGTGACGATGAGCTGCTCGGACGGGCCGGGCAGCGCCGGCGCGTACCCCCGGATGGCCAGCGCCAGGTGCCGGTCGGGATTCTGCGGATGGCCGAGCGCCCGACGCACCACCGAACCGGCCCCGTCGGCGCCCACCACCACCCGGCCGGACACCTCCCCGTCGAGCACCACCCGGTCGGCGCGCGGTTCGACCCGACGCACGGTGTGCCGGCGCAACTGCGCACCGGCCGCCACGGCAGCCGCCACCAGCCGCGCGTCGAAGACCTCCCGGGGCACGGTGTACGCGGGTCGGGGCAACGCCCGCGCCACGGCGCCACCACCCGGCGCGATCATGCGCAACGCGGGCAGCGGCGCGTAGCCCGCCACCGCCTCGGTCACCCCCAGCTCGGAGAGCACGTCCACCGAGTGCGCGGCGATCCCGTCGCCACACGCCTTGTCCCGCGGAAAGTCGGCCCGGTCCAGCAGCAGCACGCTGGCGCCCGCCCGGCGCGCCGTCAACGCGGCAGCCGCCCCGGCCGGCCCCGCTCCCACCACCACCACGTCGAACTCGTCGCTCACCGCGCCTCCCTCCGTCCGGTGGGCGGCCCGCTCCTGCCCCGCCCGGCGATCCGTCCGGGTCGCCGACGTCAGCCGCTGTGACCGGCGCCACCCGCCATCCTGCCTGCTGCCCGCTCACCCGCACCGATGCCGCACTGCCGAATTCCGCCGCAGCCACGTGGACCTCGCCGGCTTCAGATCCAGCCGTTGGCCCTGGCGCTGAGGGCGGCCTCGATCCGGTTGCGGGTGCCGGTCTTGCCGATGGCCGCCGACAGGTAGTTGCGCACGGTGCTCTCGGACAGGTGCAGGCGGGCGGCGATGTCGGCGATGGTGGCACCGTCCACGGCAGCGGTCAGCACGTCCCGCTCCCGGTCGGTGAGCGGGTTCGGGCCGGCCGACAACGCCGCCGCCGCGAGCGCCGGATCGATCACCCGCTGACCGGCGAGCACCCGGCGGACGGCCACCGCGAGTTCCTCCACCGGCCCGTCCTTGACCAGGAAGCCCGCCGCGCCGGCCTCCATCGCCTGCCGCAGGTAACCGGGCCGGCCGAAGGTGGTGAGGATCAGCACTCGGCACTCGGGCACCTGCTCCCGCAGGATCGCGGCGGTGTCCAGACCGCTGCCGTCGGGCATCTCGATGTCCAGCAGCGCGACGTCCGGACGACACCGCCGGGCCGCCTCCAACGACTCGGCCACGGTGCGGGCCTCGGCGACCACCTCCATGTCGACTTCGAGGTTCAACAGCAGGGCCAGCGCGCCGCGCATCATGCCCTGGTCCTCGGCGAGCAGCAGCCGGATCATCCGGGCACCGTCGCGATCCGGCTCGTGGGGACCCGGACGGTGAGCAGCAGACCTCCGCCGCGCGCCGGGCCGACCTCCAGGGAGCCGCCCGCCTGCTCCAGCCGCTCGGTGAGGCCACGCAGACCGTTACCAAATGCCGGCCGGCCACCGACCCCGTTGTCCCGAACGGTGAGCACCGACCCGTCGGCGTCGGTGTCGATCTCGATGTCGCATCGGGACGCCCGGCTGTGTCGCAGCACGTTCGTCACTCCCTCCCGGAGCACCCAGGCGAACACGTCGTCGGTCTCGACGGCCAACTGCCCGCTCGTCCGCACGGTGACCGCGATGCCGACATCCGCCAGGACGCTACGGGCGTTGTCCAGTTCCCGGCCGAGGCTGTGCTCGCGGTAACCGGTGACCGCCTCCCGTACCTCGGCGAGGGCGGTGCGACCGATCCGCTCGATGTCGGCTGCCTCCACGGTGGCCCGCTGCGGGTCCGTCGGAGCCAGCCGGCGCACCACCTCGGCTTTCACCACGACCAACGACAACGTGTGGCCGAGCAGGTCGTGCAGGTCCTTGGCGAACCGGAGTCGTTCCCGCTCCACCACGGTGCGGGCCAGCTCCCGCTGGGTACGGCGCAACTCGTCGACCAGGCGGGCCACCCGGGCGAACGCCAGCGTCATGGCACCCGCGAGCAACGTGATGAGCGCGATCTGGGCCATGGTGTCGGCCGGCAGGCGTCGGGCGGCCCCGATCACCAGCACCGCCACGACGCTGCCACCGACCCAGCCGAAGCCCCATCCGACCTGGACCAGTCCCACCGCGCCCGCGGAACACACGTACATCAGCAGGGCCAGCCAGCCCTCCGAAACGCCGGCGTACGCGGCGGCGAGCGTGACACCGAGAAGCGCGAGCAGGGCCAGCCCGGCGTGATGCAGAGCCGGTCGGACGGCCAGTGCGGCCACGGGCACCGCCACCAGGGCGAGATAGAGCAGCGCGAAGAGGGCCAGCCCGGCCGCTGCCATCGGCACCGGGCGGACCTGTCCTCGCACGATCGCGGCGGCCGGCGGCAGCAGCAACCACAGCCACAACGTGTGAGCCAGCACGAGCACGACGCCCCGGCGCCGCCGGCCACGGTCGACGGACACGGCCGGGTCGGCGGCACCGGGCAGGTCGGCGGCACCAGGCATGGTGCAAACCGTATCGGTGGTCAACGGCCCACGGCCGCGCGCCGGTAGGCCCAGGCCGCGACCGCTGCGAAGAGCAGGGTCCAGGCCAGGAGCAGGCCCAACCCGGACGGGGTGGGTGCCAGCCCGGCGACCGACCGCCAGCCGAGTTCGGCGTACCGGTACGTCGGTAGCGCGTGCGCCAGGTGTCGCAACGCGGCGGGGAAGTACGTCACCGGCAGCAGCAGGCCACCGAGGACCGACAGGCCGAGAAAGACCAGGAAGTTGACCACCTGGGCGAGCTGCGGGGCGAGCCCGTAGCCGATGGCGAGCCCGAGCAGGGCGAACGGTACCGAACCGGCCCACAACAGCAGCAGCAGCGCGGTCCAGCGGGCAGCGTCCAGGTGGACGTTCTGCTGCAACCGCCCGGCGACACCGACCGCGACCACCGACGGCACCCCGGTCAACGTGCTGACCAGGGCCTTCGTCAGGACCGCCTGCCAGGGCGGCAACGGGGTGACGCGCAGTTGGTGCAGCCAGCCGACCGCCCGCTCCTGAGCGACCGACGACCCCACCGAGAGCACGCCCGCGACCGCGCCGTACCCGGCCAGGCCGACCATGAGCGCGGCGGGCGCGGCCACACCCTCCAGTTGCTCACCGCGACCGGCGAACCCAGAGAAGATCAGGTACGTGAGCACCGGGCCCAGCACGGAGAACAGCATGAGGCGCGGGTCCCGGACCAGCCGACGCAGCTCGAATCGTAGGTAGGCGCGCATGTCAGTGCTCCCCTGCGGCGGCGGTGAGAGTGAGGAAGGCGGGCTCCAGTGCGACGGAGACCTCGAGTCCGCGGAAACCGCGGGTGCCCGCCAACGCGATCACTGTGGCGTCGGCATCGTCGGTGGTCAGCACCACCCGGTCGCCCCGGACCTCCACGGACCGCACGCCGGGCAGCAGGTCCAGCCCGGTGACCGGTGCGCCGGCAGCGTCGAAGGCGACGGTACGGCTACCCGCGAGGGCACGGATCTGGGCGGGCGGCGCGTCGGCCACCACCCGGCCGGCGGCGAGCACCACGATCCGTTCGGCGTACTCGTCCGCCTCGTGTAACTGGTGGGTGCTGAACAGGACGGTGTTGCCCTCGGCGGCGTACCGGCGGAGGGCAGCCCAGAACTCCCGCCGGGCTGCGACGTCCATGCTCGCGGTGGGTTCGTCGAGGACCAGCAGCTCCGGGCCGCCGGCCAACGCGAACGCGAACCGGGCACGCTGCGCCTGCCCACCGGAGAGCCGGTCCAGGCGACGGTCCGCCTGGCCGGTCAGCCCCGCTGTGGTCAGGATCCGGTCGGTGGCCGACGGGCGCGGGTACAGCGCGCGGGCCAGCTCGATCACCTCGCGAACGGTGGCGGCGGACACGACCCCGGCCCCCTGCGGCATCGCGCCGACCCGGCCGGCCCGCACCGCCTCGGCGGGAGACCCGCCGAACAGGGCCACGGTCCCGGCGTCGGCCGGGGCGAGCCCGAGCATGATCGAGATCGCGGTCGTCTTGCCCGCGCCGTTGGGCCCGAGCAGCGCGACGATGCTGCCCCGCGCGATGCTCAGGTCGATGCCGGCAAGGGCTCGCACGAGTCCGAACGATCGGGTAAGGCCAGTGAGACGTACGACGGTGTCACCCATACCCAGCACGCTACGAACGGGCGACGCCGCGCGGCAGAACCACAGGTACGGCGTGCGCGGTGACAAATGTCCCGGTCAGGCCGGAGTACGGGCGGCGCGGCGCAGACCGTAGACGGCGAGCGCAGCCGCCGCGAGCAGTGGGGCGCCGTCGCGGACCAGGCCGTCCACGCCCAGCAGCCACCAGCACAGCGGCAGGTCCACGGCGAGCACGACCACTGTGACGCCGACCAGCAGGCCCCGCGCCCAGTCCCTGCCCCGCATCAGAAACGCCGTGCAGAACAGCACCGCGTAGCTGGCCGCGATGCCGGCGCCGAACCAGAACAGCACTGCCGGCAGTGCGGTCAGCCGGCCGTCCAGGATGGAGGCGCCGGCCACCAGGGCCGGCACCAGCATCAACGGGCTGTAGGTGAACGCCGCCACCCGGCTGGTCAACAGCCAGGCGTTCGCCTCCGGCCGGCGCGGCGGGGTTTCCCGCCAGGAGATGCCGGCCCGGTCGATGACGAGGCGGGGACGGTGCCGGACGAGATGCCCGGCCAGCGCCGACGAGCGGTACAGCAGCCAGACCACCGCCACGCAGAGCGCGGTGAGCACGGCGAAGCCGAGCAGGCCGGGCAGCGGTGGCACCCCCTGGCGGGGCACGATGAGCCGGCCGACCGCGAAGATCGTGGTGACCGCGAGGATCAGCCCGAACGGGCGGGCCACCGTCCGACCCCGGCGCACGTGCCCGATCAGCAGCAGGAAGCCGAACGAGCGCAGCATGGCCCAGCCGGTGCGCACCGCCAGACCGAAGCCCTGCTCCGGGGCGTACCACCAGTTGAGCAGCTCGACCACGACGGTGGCCGCCGCCGTCGTCGCGAGCAGGATGGTGAGCACCCGGACGGCGGACGGCCGCCGGACCTGGGTCTCGGCGGCCGTCCTCATGGGATCCGATGATGCCCGCGCGGGGCGATCTTCACACCTAGCGTTGCGGCTGCGCGGCGTCCAGGCGGGCGCGCAGCGCGTCCAACTCGGCCCAGAGCACGCCGGGCAGCTTGTCACCGAACTTCTCGAACCACTCGGTGATCATCGGCAGCTCGTTGCGCCACTCGTCCGGGTCGACCTTGAGGGCGATCCGAACGTCCTCCGGGGTCATGTCCAGGCCCTCGACGTCGAGCGCGTCCGGCGCGGGGACCATGCCCACCGGGGTCTCGACCGCGTCGGCCTTGCCCTCGATCCGCTCGACGACCCACTTGAGCACCCGGGCGTTCTCCCCGAAGCCAGGCCAGAGGAACGAGCCGTCCGGGTCCTTGCGGAACCAGTTGACGTAGTAGATCTTGGGCAGCTTCGCCTCGTCGCCGTCGGTGCCCTTGCCCATCTCGATCCAGTGCCGGAAGTAGTCGCCCGCGTGGTAGCCGATGAACGGCAGCATCGCCATCGGGTCCCGGCGGACCACGCCGACCGCGCCGGACGCGGCAGCCGTCGTCTCCGACGACAGCGTCGCACCCATGTAGACGCCGTGCACCCAGTCGCGGGCCTCGGTCACCAGCGGAATGGTGTCCTTGCGGCGACCACCGAAGAGGATCGCGTCGATCGGCACCCCGTTCGGGTCGAAGTACTCGTCGGCGAGGATGGGGCACTGGGTGATCGGGGTGCAGAACCGGCTGTTCGCGTGCGAGGAGAGGGCGTCGCTGTCCGGCGTCCAGTCGTTGCCCTTCCAGTCGATCAGGTGCGCCGGGGGCTCACCCATGCCCTCCCACCAGACGTCACCGTCGTCGGTGAGGCCGACGTTGGTGAAGACGGAGTTGCCCCGGTCCAGCGTGCGCATGGCGTTGGCGTTGGTCTTCCAGTCGGTGCCGGGCGCGACACCGAACAGGCCGTACTCCGGGTTGACCGCGTAGAGGCGGCCGTCCGGGCCGAACCGCATCCAGGCGATGTCGTCGCCGATGGTCTCGACCTTCCAACCGGGGATGGTCGGCTCCACCATGGCCAGGTTGGTCTTGCCGCAGGCCGAGGGGAACGCCCCGGCGATGTGGTGGACCTTGCCCTCCGGCGAGGTGATCTTGAGGATCAGCATGTGCTCGGCGAGCCAGCCCTCGTCGCGACCCATCACGCTGGCGATCCGCAGGGAGTAGCACTTCTTGCCGAGCAACGAGTTGCCGCCGTAACCGGAGCCGTACGACCAGATCTCCCGACTCTCGGGGAAGTGCGAGATGTACTTGGTCTCGTTGCACGGCCAGGCGACGTCCTGCTGACCAGGGGCGAGCGGCGCGCCGATCGAGTGCAACGCGTGCACGAAGTCCGCGTCGTCGCCCATCGCCTCCAGGACGCGGGTGCCCATCCGCGTCATGATGCGCATCGAGGCGACCACGTACGGGCTGTCGGTGATCTCGACGCCGAACATCGGGGACTCGGCCTCGACCGGGCCCATGACGAACGGGATGACGTACATGGTCCGGCCCCGCATCGAGCCGCGGTACAGCTCGGTCATCGTCCGCTTCATCTCCGCCGGGGCCATCCAGTTGTTGGTGGGGCCGGCGTCCGCCTCGTCGACGGAGCAGATGAAGGTGCGTTCCTCGACCCGGGCGACGTCGGTCGGGTCGGTACGCGCGTAGAACGAGTTGGGCTTCTTCTCCGGGTTCAGCCGGATCAGCGTGCCGGCCTCGACCAGCTCATCGGTGAGGCGGCGCCACTCCTCGTCGGACCCGTCCACCCAGACGACCCGGTCGGGGGTGGTCAGTTCCGCGACCTCACGGACCCAGGCGAGCAGTTTCGGATGGGACGTCGGGGCCTGATCAATACCCCGCACAACAGCCGGAGCAACCATGACACATCTCCTTGTGGTCGACGCTGACCGATCTATGGGATGCACGAGACTCGGCGGCGCGATGCGTCGCCTTCGTGGAAACCTGGGATTGGCCTCAGCGTAAACCGGGCAGCCTTCCGAGTCAGTGGGACTGGTTGTGAAGAACTGCACAAGCTACGGCCACGCTGCGGCATCACGATCTGATACCCGCTTTCCTGCGCAGTTTCACGCAAATCTTGTTGTGCACCCCGGCGGACGCTTGTTGCGGTCGGGCCGTGGACCTGCCCCGCCGACCGGTGCGTGGATTCCCGTTCCGAGGCACGTCAGTCCTCCCAATTGGTTACGCTCCGTACGGCGGTTTCGCACACGGTGATCAGCGGTGCCGGGCGACCACGCCCGCTTGCCGTAGCTACCCCGCTGACTGGTCCCGAGCCGGTAGGCTCGCTCCGTGGCCGCCACGATGACCGGGGAGCAACCGGGTCCCCGGCAGACCCGACGGGGTCTTGTTGGCAAGCTGCTGGACCGCTTCGGTCACCTCGTCCGCGAGATGAGCAAGTTCGCCACCGTCGGTGGCGTCGCCTTCCTCGTCGACTTCGCGCTCTTCAACTATCTGACGAGCACCCGCGACGTCGAGGAGTTGACGGCGAAGACGATCTCCACCGTCATCGCCGCCACCGTCGCCTTCGTGGGCAACCGGTTCTGGACCTGGCGGCACCGCCAGCGCAGCAACCCGGCCCGCGAGTACGCGCTGTTCTTCTTCTTCAACATCGTCGGCCTCGGCATCGCGGTGGCCTGCCTCGCGATCAGCCGGTACGGGCTCGGCAGCGTCTGGCCGGACGTGTTCCAGACGCGCCTTGCCGACAACGTCGCCAGCTACATCGTCGGCACGGGCCTCGGCACGCTGTTCCGATTCTGGTCCTACCGGCGGTTCGTCTTCGTCGAAGCGGGAACCCGGACCCTTCCGCAGGTAAGACCCGACCCCGACCGCAGGGCGTGACCTGCCGCTCACCCCGTTTGGCCGGTGATCGCCGGTCACACCGACTGCCCTAAGGTGTTTCGCATGCGTCTTGTCCGTCTGCTGCCTGAGCGCTGGCAGAAGTTCATCCACGAGGCGCTCAAGTTCGGCATCGTCGGTGGCATCAACACCGTCATCAATTACGCGGTGTTCAATGCCCTTGCACTGACTGTTTTCGTCAATGGTCAGTTGAAGGCGACGGTGATTGCGACAGTCGTCGCCACGATCACGTCGTACCTGATGAATCGGCACTGGACGTACCGGGATCGCCCGAAGTCGGCGCTGCGCCGGGAGTACGTCCTGTTCTTCCTGTTCAACGGCGCTGGCCTGCTCATCGAACTGGGCGCCGTGGCGGCGGCCAAGTACGGCCTCGGCGTTCACGGCCTGCTGGCACTGAACGTGGCCAAGACCGCCGGTGTCCTGCTGGCCACGCTGTTCCGGTTCTGGTCGTACCGGACCTTCGTCTTCCAGCCGGTCACTGTCGACGAGACCGAGGCGAAGCCCGAGACCACCTGGCACGACATCCCGCGCGACGAGTGGGACACCATGGCGGAGATGGACCCGGTCGCCGAGCTCGCCGAGTCCGTCTCCGAGCTGGAAGAGGCCGAGTCCGCGCGACGGGCCGACGCGCCGCCCGGCGCGCCCGCCCAGGGCCGCCCCCGGTTGAGCGTCAGCCCGGCCGCCGACCTTGACGCGGAACTCGCCGCGGAGTTGCACGTCGGCACTCGCCGCGCGCCCCGCCGGTGACGACACCCGACGCCCGCTCCGGCACCGGGCAACCCGCCGAGCTGTTCTTCGAGGATCTCGTCCCGGGGCTCACCGTCGACCTCGGTGTGGTCACCGTGGATGGCGACGAGATGGTCGCCTTCGCCCGCCGTTTCGACCCGCAGTGGTACCACGTCGATGCCGAGCTGGCCGGGGCCAGCCGGCACGGTGGGTTGATCGCCAGCGGCTTCTACACGGTCAGCCTGTTCATGCGCGCGTACGTCGACCACCTGTTGTCCCGGGCGGCCGCGGACGCGTCCCCCGGCCTGGAGGAGCTGCGCTGGCTCGCCCCCGTGCGCGCCGGCGACCGGCTGGCCGTGCGGGTCGACGTGATGGGCGCCCGACCGTCGACCGCCCGTCCGGGGCTCGGCACCGTGAGCCTCACTGGCACCATGCTGCGTCTCGGCCCGGACGACCGGCCCGAGCAGGAGGTGCTGCGCACCCGCTTCCGTGGCTGGTTCGCCGTGCGGCCCGCCGACGACGATCCCACCGAACCCGACCCGACCGCGGCCGACCCAGCCGGGGCCGACCCGACCGCGGCCGACCCGACCGCGGCCAACCCGACCGGGGTTGAACCCACCGGGAGCGGCCCGTCCGACGACGGCCGGCCGGCGAGAGTGCCGCCCAACGCCGGCCCGGCCGAGACCAGCCCCGGTAACGGGCCGCCCCGGGCCGAACCACCCACCTGACCCGCCCCGACACACCGCGGCCGGGGCGGGCCTCGACCGCAGTCGACCCGGATCAGGTCGTGGTGTCCCGCAGCGGCTTGCCGTCGCGCAGCGGCCTGCCGTCCTGCATGTCGGCGAGGATGTCGCGCATCTCCCCGTCGCCGAGCGAGTGCTTGTCGTGCTGCGCCTCGACCAGCTCGTACAGGGTGGTCTGCACCTTCCCGACATTCGGCACGTCGGCGAGCACCGACTGACCGCGTTCACCGGCCGACTCGATGGTGAGCGTGCCGCAGCCGAGCAGGCGCTCGGCGAACCGCTGGTTCATCGAGTGGTCGTTGACCCGGGTGAGGGGAAGGTCCCGCCGGTCGCGGGAGAAGACACCCTGCTGGATCAGCACCCGCTCGTTGGTGAACAGGTAGTGCGTGGTGCGCCAGACCAGGAACGGCCACAACCCGAGCCAGAGCACCCCGACCAGAGCGATCACTCCGATCACGGCCAGCGCGACCGAACCGCCACCACTCTCGGGCAGCAGGAGCACACCGACCACCACCGCGGCGATGGCCAGCACCAGCACCACGATGGGCCGAATCAGCGCCTTCCAGTGCGGGTGCAGATGGAGCACGACATGCTCGTCTTCGGTGAGCACGTCTTCAGGAAACGCCACGACAACCTCCATCGCCATTCTTCCGACGCGCAGACGGTAAACCCCCAGACCCCACCACAACATCCGCCACGCGGCCCCACCCGAGTCTTCACGATCTTGCGCTCCGGTCGCCGCTCGGTGGCCGTCGCCCGTTCGACCCGGTGCGGCCGGCACGAAGCGAGGATCAGGTGGTCAGCGCAGGTGCAGGACGTCACCGGCCGCGAGCGTACGGACGCCTGTCGGGGTGGTGAGCTGAAGTTGGCCGTCCGGGTCCACTCCGGTGGCGGTGCCGGTGAGGGCCTCGCCGTCGGGGAGCAGGACGCGCACCTCCCGGCCGACCGTCGCGCACGCCGCCAGGTAGGCGTCGCGTAGGCCACTGGACACCGCGTCGCCACCAGCCGAGCGCCAGCGGTCGTACCAGTCGGCGACCGCCCGCAGCAGGGCCCGCAACAGCGGGTCCCGGTCGGTGGCCGCCGCACCGGCCAACTGCAACGAGGTGGCCGGCAGCCCGGTCGGATTCACCGGCAGCTCGTCGGCGCGCAGCGTCACGTTGAGCCCGATGCCGAGCACGATGGCCGGCGGTTGGTCAGGTGCCCGTCCGGGCACCGCCTCGGCCAACACACCGGCGCACTTCGCGCCGTCGATCAGCAGGTCGTTGGGCCACTTCAGGGTGGCGTCCAGCTCGGCCAGCCGGGCCACCGCCTCGACCAGCGCCACGCCGGCCAGCAACGGCAGCCACCCGTACCCGGTGGGTGGCACGGGCAGCCAGTCGCGCTCCGGCACGGCCGCGCCGGGCCGCAGCAGCACGCTTGTCGCGATGCCGGCCCGGGGCGGCGACTGCCAGATCCGGCCGCGGCGGCCGCGCCCGGCGGTCTGCCGCTCGGCCACCACGACCAGCCCCTCGGGCTCGCCGGCGCGGGCCGCCTCGGCCACGTCGGCGTTCGTGGAGCCAGTTTCGGCGCGCACCTCCAGTCGGGTCCACGGCCCGTTCGGCGCGACCAACGCGCGGCGCAGCCGGGCCGCCGACAGCGGCGGGCGGTCCAGATCGGTGTACGGAGAGCCCGACATTCCGCCAGCCTACGGCGGTGGTGGCGGCGGCACTGAGGGGTACTGCACAGCCGCACCGACCTGAACCATCGTTATATTCGCTTGGTGACTACCGAGACCGGCACCAACATCCACAGCACCGCGGGCAAGCTGGCGGACCTGGAGCGCCGGGTCGACGAGGCGGTGCACGCCGGGTCGGCCCGCGCGGTCGAGAAGCAGCACGCGCGCGGCAAGAAGACCGCCCGCGAGCGGATCGAGATGCTGCTCGACGAGGGTTCCTTCGTCGAACTCGACGAGCTGGCCCGGCACCGGTCCACGGCCTTCGGGCTGGAGCGCAACCGCCCGTACGGCGACGGTGTGGTCACCGGCTACGGCACTGTCGACGGCCGGCAGGTGTGCGTGTTCGCGCAGGACTTCACGGTCTTCGGTGGTTCGCTCGGCGAGGTCTTCGGCGAGAAGATCGTCAAGGTGATGGACCTCGCCATGAAGATCGGCTGCCCGGTGGTGGGCATCAACGACTCCGGCGGTGCCCGCATCCAGGAGGGTGTGGTCTCGCTCGGCCTCTACGGCGAGATCTTCTTCCGCAACGTGCGGGCGTCCGGGGTCATCCCGCAGATCTCGCTGGTGATGGGGCCCTGCGCCGGCGGCGCCGTCTACTCCCCGGCGGTCACCGACTTCACAGTGATGGTCGACCAGACCTCGCACATGTTCATCACCGGCCCCGACGTGATCAAGACGGTGACCGGCGAGGACGTCGGCATGGAGGAGCTGGGCGGGGCCCGCACGCACAACACGCGCAGCGGCAACGCGCACTACCTCGCCACCGACGAGGACGACGCGGTCGACTACGTCAAGGCCCTGCTGTCGTACCTGCCGTCGAACAACCTCGACGAGCCGGTCGTCTTCGAGGCCCCCGCCGACCTGGCGATCACCGACGAGGACCGCGAGCTGGACACGCTCGTCCCGGACTCGGCGAACCAGCCGTACGACATCCACACCGTCATCGAGCACGTCCTCGACGACGGGGAGTTCCTGGAGGTCCAGCCGCTCTACGCGCAGAACATCGTGGTCGGCTACGGCCGGGTGGAGGGCCGCCCGGTGGGCGTCGTCGCCAACCAGCCGATGCACTTCGCCGGGACCCTGGACATCGCCGCCTCGGAGAAGGCCGCGCGGTTCGTGCGCACCTGCGACGCGTTCAACATCCCGGTGCTGACCTTCGTGGACGTGCCCGGCTTCCTGCCCGGCACCGGCCAGGAGTGGGACGGCATCATCCGCCGGGGCGCCAAGCTCATCTACGCGTACGCCGAGGCCACCGTCCCCAAGGTCACGGTGATCACCCGCAAGGCGTACGGCGGGGCGTACGACGTGATGGGTTCCAAGCACCTCGGCGCGGACCTGAACTTCGCGTGGCCGACCGCCCAGATCGCGGTGATGGGCGCGCAGGGCGCGGTGAACATCCTCTACCGCGCCGAGCTGGCCGGCGCCGACGACCCGGCGGCGGTTCGCGCCGAGAAGATCGCCGAGTACGAGGACACCCTGGCCAACCCGTACGTGGCCGCCGAGCGCGGTTACATCGACTCGGTGATCGCGCCGCACGAGACGCGCACCCAGATCGTCCGGGCACTGCGCGTGCTGCGCACCAAGCGGGAGACCCTGCCGCCCAAGAAGCACGGCAACATCCCGCTGTAAGGACGCTCGCGGTCCCCTGATCCGCGCAACGTCTAGGAAAGTGCTGCCTCCGGGCGACGGGAGGCACCAACAACCCTGATGTTGCGCGGATCATCGCCGCATGGTGCCTGCGGAGCAGTCGCCCAGGTTGGGGTCAGCAGGACGGGTTGGCGGCGGCGCACATCCGGCGGGCGGCGACCTCCGCCAGGCGGCGCAGTTCCGGCTCGGTTCCGGCCTGCCCCAGACTGAGCACGGTGATCAGATCTCCCACCCGGACCACAGCCGTGCTGGTCGGCCGGGGGGCCGCACCGATGGGCTCACCCGTCTTCTGATCGACGGGCGGCGAACCGGTGTGCCGCAGCAGCGCAGCCCCGTCGCCGGCGAAACCCCGCTGGACCACCGTCCAGCGGTGCGTCGCCGCTCCGGTGCCCGCCACGCTCCCCACCTTGTAACCCGCGACGCTTGTCCACTCGGCGCACGGGGCGACCAGGTCGTCGAGTGTGGCGAGAAGCTGGACGGCCGCGTCGGGAGTCAGCCGGAAGAGATCCTGCGTGACCAGACCATCCGACTCGGTGAGGATCGCCGGCGCTCGCTTCGGCACCAGGGTCTGTGAACGGGACAGGATGGACATCTGCCAGCCATCCGAGCGCCCCTGGCTCGTCCGGCAGACGCCGAGCAGGTGGTCCAGCAGGACCGGCTCGCCCAGCCCCGACTGGCTGAGCTGCACGTCGACCTGCTGTGGCAGGTCGGCCGGCTGCAGCAGGGCGTCGGTGGTGATCTCATGCCGGGCCGGCGGGGCGAGGGCCACCGGCTGCGCAGGCGACGGAGACTTCCCCGGCTCGGCGACGGCCATGGCGGAAACCCCGGCGAGGGCCAGCACGACTGTGGTCACGACGATCCTGCGCTGGCTGCGACGGCGGGCCCGGGAACGGATGTCCTCCGGGTTGAGCCAGCGCACGTCCTGTAGGTCCCACTGGACCCGTTCGACGAACGTCGGGTCGTCACGCATCGGTGGCCTCCTCCAGATCAGAGACGGCGAGCAGGCCGGCGAGCGCGGCGCGCCCCCGGGAGAGGCGGGCCTTGACGGTGCCCACCGGGGCGGCGGTCTCCCGCGCCACGTCGGCGACCGGCATGCCGACCAGGTAGTAGAGGGCGATGGCGACGCGTTGCTCCTCGGGCAGCCGGCGCAGGGCGGCGACCACCTCGACGGTGTCGGTGCCCGGGCCGGGAACGGTCTCGGTGGCCCCGTGCCGCAGGTACGCGCGGGCACGGCTGCGCAGGCTGCGCCACCGGCTGACCGCGACCCGGCTGGCCACCACCCGCACCCACGCCTCCGGGTCGTCGTACCCACGGACCGTCGACCAGCGCTGCCACGCCCGGATGTACGCCTCCTGCACGGCGTCCTGAGCCTCGACCCGGTCACCGGTCAGGGCGTAGACGAAGCCGAGCAGCCGTTGCCGGCTCCCCCGGTAGAACTCGTCGAACTCGTCGACGTCTGGCACCCGCTGCCTCCCCGTGTCGGTCGCAGGGAACACGCGCCGGGCCGGGTCGTCGGTTGCCCCGATCAGGAGATCATCTTCTCCAGTTCGGCGAGCGGGAACGCGCCGGCCGCCACCCGCTCCCGGACCGCCCGGCGTACGGCCCGCTGGACGGCGACGTTCGCCGGCGTCGGTACGCCGTGCAGGCGGCCGAGCAGCGCGATCTCACCGTTGAGGTGGTCGACCTCTGTCGAACCGGTGCCCCGGGCCAGACTCTGCCAGGTGGAGCCACCGGAGCGGGCCTCACCGTCGACCGGGCGCTGCTGCACCAGATCACCGCGTTCGGCCTTTTCCTCTGCCGGCGAGGTGTGCGCGATCCCGGCCGCGGCGAGCGCCGCGACGCCTTCGGCGCGTACCCGCTCGGCCAAGGCGTCCGGGATGTCCCGACCAAGCAGCGCCTGCAGGCCGTTGCCGAGGTTGCTGAGCAGCTTGCCGTACTTCCAGCGCAGCACGTCCTCGCGGACCGGCGCGACGAACCCGGCGGCGCTCAGATCGGCGGCGATCGCCCGGTCGGTGTCGTCGGCGCCTTCGGGGTACCGCCCGATGTGGAGCATCCCCGGGTGCGGGTAGCCGTTGGACACCACCACGCCCGGGTCCAGGTGGGTGGCCGGAAGCCAGACGCAGACCGGGTGCACATCGGCGAAGAGCCGCAGCGCGGCCCGCTCGTTCGCCACCCCGTTCTGGGCGGTCACCAGGGGCAGCCGCTCACCCGCCGTGCCACCGCCGGCCACCGGGGCGTCCACCCAGGCGGCCAGCGCGCCGGCGGTGTCCTGCGACTTGACGGTGAGGACCAGCACCGTGTCCGCCGGCAGCGGCTGGTCGTCGGGGCCGTCCACGGCGGGGAGGCGGGCGGTGACCTCGCCGTCGGGCTGCCGCAGGGTCAACCCGCGCGCCCGGATCGCCTCCAGGTGGGCACCACGGGCCACCACTGTCACGTCCCGGTCGGCCTGGGCCAGCCGTACGCCGATGGTCCCGCCGACCGCACCCGCCCCGATGATCACGTATCGCATGGCCTCATTCTGCCCGCTGCGTCAGACCGTCAGGCCGGCGCTCGTGAGGATGGGGCCGGCCAGCAGGAGTGCGCCGGCGACCAGGGCGGCCAGGTTGACCAGGGCGAAGACGGTCACCCAGAAGAGCGGCGGGAACGGGGTGAGCCCGGCGAGCTGGTCGGCGTCGGAGGCGGGCATCCGGCCGCGCGACCGTAGCCGTTGCAGCTCCACCACCGGTCGCACCCCGCCGAGCAGCAGGAACCACACCCCGGTGTACGCGAACGCGGCCTGGACCTGCGGCGTGGCGTACCACGAGACGGCGAACACCAGTGCACCGGTGACCAGCAGCGACACCACCCCGAAGACGTTGCGGATCATGACGAGCATGGCCAGCAGCAGCGCCACCGCCACCCAGAGCAGCAGGGTTATCCGGTTGCCGCCGAGCAGCCAGGCACCGGCCAGCCCGACAAGCGGCGGGGCGACGTATCCGGCGAGCAGGGTGAGGATCATGCCCGGCCCGGTGGGACGGCCGGCGGAGAGCGTCAGCCCCGACGTGTCCGAGTGCAGCCGGATGCCGCGCAGCTTGCGCCCGGTGAGCAGGGCGACGAGCGCGTGCCCGCCCTCGTGGGCGATGGTGATGGCATTGCGGGCGATCCGCCACGGCAGCCGGGTGGACACCACCACCAGCGCGATGGCCGCCGTGATCAGCACCAGCAGCGCGGGCGGGTCCGGCTGAGCGCCGAACAGCGTGTCCCACGTTTCGCCCAGCCCGTCGATCGACATCATGGGGCGCGAGCCTACCGGCGGCGTTTGGTGTCGCTCCCGGAGCACCGGCTCGTATCCTGGGAGACTGATCGGGTGGCGAGTGAAGCGGGAGGTGAACGCCGATGAGCGCGGAACCCCTGGGACACCATGTCGGGCTCTGGACCGAGGCCGACTACCTCGCCCTGGGTGAGACCCCGGACCGGATCGAGCTGCTCGACGGGAGCCTGATCGTGAGCCCTGCCCCGAGCAAGCGGCACCAGTTGGTGTCCTGGGAACTCGTCTACAGCCTGCGTCGAGCGATGCGACCACACCCCCTCCTCGTCTTCGAGGCCGTCAACGTACGGCTCGGGGTGGATCGGATCGTCATCCCCGATGTTGTTGTCGCGGACACCGACGACGAGGGCACGGCGGTGGAGGCCGCCGAGGTGGTGCTCGTCTGCGAGATCGTCTCGCCCGGCAACGCCGCCGCCGACCGGCTGGTCAAGATGCAGCTCTACGCCATCGCGCGAATTCCCTGGTATCTGCTGGTCGAGCAGGACGGCGAGGGTCACTCGCTGCGGCTGTACCGGCTGGACGGTGAGCACTACGTCGAGGACCAGGTGGCCAAGGCCGGCGAGATGCTGAGCGTCGTCGAGCCGTTCCGCTGGCAGCTCGACCCGGCCACCCTGCGCTGACCGGTCGGACTCCGGCCAACTGGAGGACTGACGCCCGTCGATGAAACTTTCTTCAACAACTCTTGTGATCTAGGGCAGTTACCTCC
Source organism: Micromonospora sp. NPDC023888 (assembly GCF_040639415.1). Lineage (NCBI taxonomy): Bacteria > Bacillati > Actinomycetota > Actinomycetes > Micromonosporales > Micromonosporaceae > Micromonospora > Micromonospora sp. NPDC023888. Next base: position 18,263 of record NZ_JBEZZW010000033.1, read on the forward strand.
AAAGATGGTTGTCGATAGAGCGTCGTCCTTGGAGGCATTCATGGCCCGTACCTCGTCATCGCTGCGCCGCGCACTCGCGGCCGGCCTCACCGTCCTCGCCACCGCGGCGGCGGCCCTGGTCGCGACCGCCGGACCGGCGGCCGCCGCCACCACAGCCGGCATCGACGTGTCCCGCTACCAGGGCAGCATCAACTGGACAAGCGTCCGCAACGCGGGCATCGAGTTCGCCTTCATCAAGGCAACCGAGGGCACCACCTACAAGGACCCCAACTTCAACGCCAACTACGTCAACGCGTACAACGCCGGGGTGATCCGCGGGGCGTACCACTTCGCCCGGCCCAACATCTCCGCCGGCTCCACCCAGGCCAACTACCTGGCCTCCAACGGCGGCGCCTGGTCGGCGGACAGCCGCACCCTCCCGGCGGCCCTGGACATCGAGGGCAACCCGTACGCCGGCGGCTACTGCTACGGGCTCAGCACCACCGGGATGCGCAATTGGGTGCAGGACTTCCTGAACACCTACCGCTCCCGCACCGGCCGGTACGCCGTCATCTACACCACCACGAGCTGGTGGAACCAGTGCACCGGCAGCTGGACCGGCCCGTGGGCGAACCACCCGCTCTGGCTGGCCCGCTGGTCGAGCACCCCGGGAGCCCTGCCGGCCGGCGCGTCGGTGTGGAGCTTCTGGCAGTACACAAGCACCGGCGTCGTCTCCGGAATCAGCGGCAACGTGGACCGCAACTACTGGAACGGTGACCGCAGTCGACTGATCGCGCTTGCCAACAACACCTGATCGGGCCGTTGGCGGCAGCGGGATCGACTGTCACCTCACGGTCGACAGTCGGTCCGGCTGCCGCCACACACCGGGTGCGGGTCAGGCCCGCCGTCGGCTCATCGCCGGCACCATCACCGGAGCATCCTCGCGGACCAGCGCGCCCCGCCGGCTGAGCCGCCGGACGCCCACCGCACCAACCGTGATGGCAACGACGCCCAACAGCGCGACGAGTACCGGAAGCCCAACGCTGATCAGCAGCAGTGCCACATCGCCGAGTGCGACGAGCATCCACAGTGCCAGCCGGGGCCGGGCGTTCCTGTATCGGTAACCCATGTCGCACCTCCCTCCGTCGTTGGAGATCAGATACCCCGAACGACGCAAGAACATGCGAGAGAGGTTCGCGCAGGTGCGGAACGCGGGTCAGTTGACCCGGTCGGGCTTGAAGCCCTTGACGATCTGGTCGAAGTTGGCGAGGTTGGCCTGCCAGTCCTTCTCCGCGATCTCCCACCGGATGGCGTAACCCCGGTTGGTGGCGGTCACGAAGCCCCGGTTGCGCACGTGGATGCGGGTGCCGTCCCGGGTCTCCAGCCACTCCCAGTCGGCGCAGGTCCGGTACCAGTCGCAGGCCTTGATGCTGCCCACCAACTGATAGTTCTTGACCAGGCTCTTGCGGTACGGTTCCTTCTCCTTCCAGTCGGCGACCGCGTCCTTCTCCGGGCTGGAGGTCCACTGGACCAGCAACTTGCCAGGCCCGCCGGACTGGTTGAAGATGGCCGTGTCCGAGCTGGTCTGACGGCCGCTCCAGCCGGGTGGGAGCGGAATGGAGAGGGTCGGCCCCTCGTACAGCTTCCAACCCGCCGGCAGCGCGTTCGGGTCGGTCGACGGCGTGGCCGAGGGCGACGCACTCGGTACGCCCGTGGTGGGCGGAGGCGCCGCCGGAGCCGAGGACTGCGCCGGCGCCGACGTCGCGGCCGCCCCGGTCGTCGGGTCGGCCTGCGGGCTCTCGTTGTCGTCGCCCTTGGTCAGCATCGGCACGATCACCACGAGGCCGACCAACAGCAGGGCCACCAGCGCCCCGATCAGCACATTGCGCCGGGTGTTGTTCGGCTTCGCACCGTCGAACACCGGCACCGCCGCGCGCCCGGCCGGACTCACCGGGGGCATCACCGACGTGGGAGTCGAGGGTTTGCGCTGCTCCGGCGCCACCGGCGGCCCGTCGACGGCCGTCGGCTCGTCGTCGTCGTTCGTCGTACCGTCGTCGGGGTTGTCGTTGGCGGCGGCCACCGTCGCGGTCGGGTCGGCCTCCGGCGTGGCCGGACGGTCGATGGTCGCGGTCGGCTCGGCCGGCACCGTCGCCGTGGGCTCGGCGTCCGCGCCGGCGGGCACAACCTCCGTCGGCGTCGCGTCGACAGCTGCCGTCCCGGCCGCAGCGGCGGCGACCGGAGGCGGGGTACGCGGCGCAGGCGGCGACACCGGACGGGCGGCGCTCTCCTCGGCAGGTCGCGGTGCCGGCACCACCGGCGGGCGCGGCTCGCGCGGACCATTCGGCCCCGGCCGGCGTACGCCATCCAGCAGCGAGATCCCGCGCGCACGCTTGCCACCGGCGCGGCGCAGCAGGCGTTCCGCCACCTCGGCGGTGATCCGCTCGTTCGGGTCCTTGCGGAGCAGCCCGTTGAGCACGGCCTTGAGCGGACCGGCGTTCTTCGGCGGCGGAATCGGCTCGGTGGCCAGCGCCGCGAGGGTGCCGATCGCCGACGGCCGGGCGTAGGGCGACTTGCCCTCGACCGCCGCGTAGAGCGTCGCGCCCAACGACCAGAGGTCCGCCTCCGGGCCGGCGGTGCCGTCCCGGGCCCGCTCCGGCGAGATGTACGCCGGTGAGCCGAGAACCATGCCGGTGCGGGTCACATTGGGGTCGCCCGGGATCGTGGCGAGACCGAAATCGGTGAGCACCACCCGGCCGTCCTCGCCCAGCAGCACGTTGCCGGGCTTGACGTCACGGTGCATGACGCCCGCCTTGTGCGCGGCACTCAGCGCACCCAGCACGCCGAGGCCGATCTCCACCGTGCGGGCCACCGACACGGGCCCATCTTCGGCGAGAGTGTCCTGCAACGACTTCGACGCCACGTACTCCATGACGATCCACGGGTCACCATCGGTGCGCAGCACGTCGAAGATGCGCACGACGTTCGCGTGGTTGAGCCGGGCGATGGCCCGCGCCTCCCGCAACGAGCGTTCGCGCATCTCACGGCGCTCCTCGTCGGTGAGACCCGGCGGCGGCACCAACTCCTTGATGGCGACGTCGCGGTGCAGCACCTCGTCGCGCGCCTTCCACACCCGGCCCATGCCGCCCTGGCCGAGCGGCGACAGAAGCCGGTATCGGTCAGCGACAAGTTGGGGAAGCGCGTTCGACATCGCTGAGACGGTACCCGGACCCGCCGACGCTCACACCGCCGGCACGCCACTGTGCGCTTCCCGTAACTTCGCGCCGCGTACCCTGGCTTCATGTCTGCCGAAGAGCCGCTGTTCCGGGTCGTCCGGGGCGTGCCCACCGCGGAGGAACTGGCCGCCCTGGTGGGGGCGATCATCGTGCGATCCCGCCCCGCCGCCGCGCCCACGCCGACCACCACGTCCGCCTGGGCACGCAGCGGCCGGCCGGCCAGCTCCGGCGGGTGGCGCAGCGCCGGCCTGCCTCGCTGACCCGACCCGCGGGCGGGGGCTGCCAGGGGTGCGTGCAGCCGTTACCCTCACTCAGGGAGACGGAGTCGTGACAGCTAGGGAGGACCCGTGATCCCCGAAGAGGACCGGCCAGCGCCCTGGCTACGCGGTTACGGCGGCATCGAAGCCGACATCAGCCAGCTCAGAGAGTTCGCCGACCGGCTCGCCGCCGAAGTCGAGAGCAACTACGCGCCGCACCTTCCGTACATCGCCGAAGACATGTCCGCGCGGCTACCCAACCCGTGCGACGCCTTCGTCGAGCTGGTCACGTTCCTGCACGCGCACCACGAGACGCAACAGGCCACCGCCGACATGGTCTACGCCGTCCGCGGCGCCACCGGTCACCTCGCCGCCGCCGCCGACCAGGTCGCCACCCGGTACGCCGACAGCGACGCCTTCACCGCCGCCCGAGTGGTGGACGTGCGACAGGCCCTCGCCGACCCAACCAGCATGCTGCCCGGCGGCCCCACACCGATGCTGACCGACCCGACCGGCGCCGACACCGAAGGCCCGGTGGTGCTGCCATGATCGAACGGGGCAGCGGCCGCACCTCCGGCCTCACCGACTGGCACCTGATGGACGTCAACAGCATGTGGGCCTGCCTACAGGACCACGACACCGACAACCACTGGAAACAGGTCGCCGGCTGGCGCAAGGTCTGCGACCTGGCGCAAACCCACCTCAGCCGCCTCCAGGAATACCGACGCGGCCTCGCCGCGGCCTGGCCACCCGAAACCAGCGCCGCCTCCAGCACCTACCTGGCCGAACTCGACGAGCTGATCGACAAGGTGCAGCGCACCCACAACGCCGCCGCCGCGAACTACACCGCGCTCTCCGCCGCCACCCAGGCCATCGGCACCACCCGCGCCGCACTCCGCAAGATCCACGAGGAGTACGCGACCAAGTCCCAACAAAAGCAGGCGTACGAGTCGATGGCCGCCGACCCGAAGGCGGTGATGGGCAACCGGGTCACCGAAGCGCCGGTCACCGATGTTGACCTGGAGCGGCTCAATGTTCAGGCACGGGCCGCGATGTTCAGCCTCAGCGGCGAACTCCAACAAGCCCAAGCAACCCTCCAAAAACCACCAGCCGCGCCACCACGCCCGAGGCGGGACCCGTCAAGCCCCGATGCTTACGGCTCCACCGCTCCTGTAATCCCCCCAATTCTGCCGATGCCCATGGTCGTTGACGCGGCCCCTCATTCGCTCCGGCCTAGTTCACCAAATGTCCAGCAACCGGCCCAGACAGCCCCAGCGATAGGACCGGTACTTGGCGGCGCCAGCACCGGAGTCGCGCCGACTCCGGCGAGCGCGGGAGCACCCCCGGCTGGAGCGTCAACCCCAGCGTCCGGCATCGGGTCCACAGCACCGCTGCCACCGGGGCCGATAGCTCATTCCCCAACTGCACCCTCGCGCAAGCCACCTACAATCACCAGTCGGCCGCTTAACGGGAACAACAACGTTGTCTCGCACATACCGCCGCCAACGACACGATCAACGCCGTCAAGTGGCCTTATTGGTGGCACTCCTGGCCTCGGGATCGGTCAGCCTGTAGCCGGATCCGGCTCGACGCGAAAAGTGAATCCGATCGGCGGTGTAATCGGCGGCGGTGGCGCCGGGACCACGCCGACCGGCGGTGCAGGCTCCCGCCCGGGCGGAGGTCGGAGCCTAGCCGGAGGACAGCCGCTTCCGCCGCTGGGTGGCGCTCCCGGCTTTGGTGGCACTGCCACCTCCGGCCCAGGCGCCAGCTACCTGCCTGGTCGCCCCAATAGAAACGGACAAGACGAAGAACGGCGCAGCTGGGACCCTGACCATCCTTGGGAGACTGACCAGGGGGTAGAGCCTGTCGTCCGCCCCCCTGAGGAACAAGGCCCGCATGACCCTGGTCCAGCTATCGGCTTTAATAGGTAATGGGATCAACCAGACAGGCTTCCAGATTATTGGCGGTCAGCCTATCGATAACGCTGTCCACAATATTTCCCGTCGAAGGAAGCGCTCAAGCCCCGCGCCAGCCACCCGGCGAGATTGAACGTATCAGATCCGATCAATGGCATCTCGAATATCTCAAAGCCTTCGATGCCCAACGCATCTCCCGGGGGGCGGGAGTAACCGTTGCAGTCCCAGATACCGGCGTTCAACCACACCCCGACCTTCATAGGAACCTCCTTTCAGGAGCTGACATCATCGATGACGGCAATGGCAACGGCCAGAACGACCAGAACAGCCACGGCACTGGCATGGCCGGTTTAATTGCCGCACATGGACAAGGGGGCACGTTGGGCGCTCTAGGAATAGCCCCAGAAGCGCACATCCTGCCCATTCGAGATACACCCGTCGATGGTCAAGGGGAACCCGACAAACTCGCTGCTGGCATTAGCTTCGCCATCCGCAACGGAGCGGACATAATCAGCATATCCTCAGTAGGTGGCGCCGGAATTCCATTACAACAATCAATCAAGACAGCACTCGCGGCGGACGTAGTAGTGGTGGCCTCGGCTGGCAATCATCCACAGGATGCCGCAGTTGGTTATCCCGCATCCGAGGATGGAGTGATCGCTGTCGGCGGAATCGACCGAGACGGGAACCGCGCGGCCGTTTCGGTGACCGGCCCGGAGATTGACGTGGTTGCGCCTGCGGTCGACATCTACAGCACGAGTATCGACGGCAAGTACCGCAAAGGCACTGGAACGTCGGACGCGACAGCGATTGTGGCGGGGGCGGCCGCGTTGATTCGGTCCAAGTATCCGTACCTGCCGGCGCGGGAGGTGGCGCACCGGCTCACGGCGACGGCGATCGACAAGGGTGCGCCTGGGCGTGACGACGAGTACGGCTATGGCGTGATCGATCTGGTGGCGGCGCTGACGGCGGACGTACCGCCGCTGGGGTTTGAATCTGTGGGCGCGTCGGCTGGTGCTGGCCCGACGACGGCTGGTGCTCAGCCGGGTGACGACGAGGATGGTGCGACGGCGCGTGGCCTGGCCACCCTCGGGGTGATCTTGGCTGCTGGGGTCGGATGGGCAGTGGTGGCGCGGCGGCGTCGGCGCGGTGATGATCCGCCGCCCAGGATTAGTCGCTGATTGGTCGGCGATGGGGCGATCGACTCGGGTTCCTTGATGTTGCGGTGTCCGCGACGGTGGGATACCGCGATTTCAGCAAGGGCGAGTTGATCACGGCTGGCGTCCGGTCGGGGGCGCGTCGATCAGCCCGGGGGGTGGTTAGCCGGTAACGTCGGATGGGTGTCTGAAACTCTGCCGCTCCGCCTCGTGCTCGCCTCGGCGAGCCCTGCTCGTCGCAAGATCCTCCACGCTGCCGGAATTGAGCCAGACGTGCTGGTCAGCGGGGTGGACGAGTCGCTTGTGGTGACCGATCGGGCTGAGGAGTTGTGCCTGGAGTTGGCGCGGCTCAAGGCGCAGGCGGTGTTGACCCGGCTGAGCCCCGGCGCCGGCCAGCGGACGCTGGTGATCGGCTGCGACTCCGTGCTCGCGTTCGACGGGGAGATCCTCGGTAAGCCGACGGACCCGGCCGACGCCACCCGGCGGTGGCTGCGGATGCGGGGGCGCAGCGGCGTTCTGCACAGCGGGCACTGCCTCATCGACGTTTCCGCCGGGCGGCGCGCGGAGGCGGTCGCCTCGACCACTGTCCACTTCGCGGACATCAGCGACGACGAGATCGCGGCGTACGTGGCCAGTGGTGAGCCGCTGGCGGTGGCCGGCGCGTTCACCATCGACGGGTTGGGCGGGCCGTTCGTGGAGCGGATCGAGGGTGACCCGGGGACCGTGGTCGGGCTGTCGATGCCGCTGCTGCGTCGACTCCTCGCGGAACTCGACCTTCAGATCACCGACCTGTGGACGAAGGTCGCGCCCGGCGGCCAGTCGGTCGAGCCGGTCGGTAACGTCCGGTCATGACCACCAAGTCGATACCGCTGACTGACGAACTGCACTCCTACCTGGTCGCCCACGGCTCCCCGCCGGACGAGATCATTCGGGACCTGGCCGAGGAGACCCGGTCGGTGCTGCCCGAACACGCCACCATGCAGGTGGCACCGGAGCAGGCCGCCTTCCTGACGTTCCTCACCCGGCTGCTCGACGTACGGCAGGCTGTCGAGGTCGGCACGTTCACCGGGCTCTCGTCGCTGGCGATCGCCCGCGGGCTGCCCGAGGGCGGGCGGCTGACCTGCTTCGACATCTCGGAGGAGTTCACCGGGATCGCCCGGCGCTACTGGGCTCGGGCCGGCGTGCAGGACCGGATCGAGCTGCGTATCGGCCCGGCCGGGGAGACGTTGCGGGAGTTGCCGCACGAGCGCCACCTGGACTTTGCGTTCATCGACGCCGACAAGACGGGCTACCCGGTCTACTGGGCCGAGTTGGTGCCCCGGATGCGGCCCGGTGGAGTGATCGCTGTTGACAACGTCCTGCGCGGCGGACGGATCGTCGCACCGCAGAACGAGGGCGATCGGGCGATCGCCGCCTTCAACGATGAGGTGCTGGCCGACGTACGGGTGGACCCGGTGATGCTGCCGATCGCGGACGGCCTCACCCTCGCCCGGGTGCGCTGAGCGGCGACGCCCGACCGCTTTGATCCTCTCGAGTTCCTGGAAGTCGCGGCATCCCACGCGGTAGGACACCCCGACTTCCAGGAAACCGAGTCGATCAAGGCCAGGGCCGCCGGTCGATCAAGGCCAGGTTGCGTCAGCGGACGCTGCGGGCGAACTGGCGGGCGGCCCAGTAGACGCCCAGCGCGGCGAGCACCGCGGTGATGCTGAGGCCCTGCCACACCTTGTCGCTGCCCAGGTCACCGGCGAAGAGCGCCCGGGTGCCGTCGACCGCCCAGGAGAACGGGTTCCAGTCGGCGATGCCCTGCAACCAGCCGGGGGCGAAGGTGAGCGGGAGCAGGATGCCGGACAGCAACAGCACCGGCTGCGCGACCGTGTTCATCAGGGGGGCCAGCGCGTCCTCGCTCTTGACCTTGAGAGCGACGCCGTAGGAGACGGCCGAGGTCATGAGGGCGATCAGGGCGAGCATGAGGTACGCCAACAGCAGGTCCCCGATGAACACCCGCAGGTCGAACAGGAGCGCCAGCAGGGTGATGATGACCGCCTGCACGACGAGCGACACGACGTCACGCAGCGAGCGACCGAGCAGCAGGGCGAGTCGGCTGATCGGGGTGACCCGGGAGCGCTCGATGACGCCGGCGCGCAGCTCGGCGATCAGGCCGAAGCCCTGGAACAGCCCGCCGAAGATCGCCAGCAGCACCAACAGGCCGGGTACGAAGATCTTGTAGGCGGCGGCCTGGGTGGGCGCGTTCAGGGCCGGCTTGAGCAGCGGGGCGAAGAGCAGCAGGTACATCACCGGCTGGAACACGCCGACGAAGACCCAGACCGGGTTGCGCAGCAGGAGCTGGATCTGCCGCTGGAAGATGAGCCACGTGTCGCGGGCGAATTTCATGAGTCGTCTCTCCGGTGGTCAGGACTCGCGCAGCGAGCGGCCGGTCTTGGTCAGGAAGACGTCGTCCAGGCTGGGTCGGTGCAGCTCGATCGAGCGCAGCTCCAGCCCGGCGTGGTCGAGTCGGCGCAGCACCTGGGGAATGGCGGTGGCGCCCTCGTCGACGTAGAGGCGCAGGCCGCCCTCGTCGATGGTTTCCAGCTTGTTGACGTACGGCTCGGCGTCGAGCACCTGGGCGGCCTGCGGGGTGGCGGCCAGGTCGAGGCCGACAAGCACCACGTCGCCGGAGATCTCGCGCTTGAGCTCGGCCGGCGTGCCTTCGGCCACGACCTCGCCGTGGTCCATGATCGCGATCCGGTCGCAGAGCGCGTCGGCCTCGTCGAGGTAGTGCGTGGTGATGAAGACGGTCATCCCGTCGCCGCGTAGCCGCCGGATCTCGTCCCACATGTGCGCGCGGCTCTGCGGGTCGAGGCCGGTGGTCGGTTCGTCCAGGAAGACGATCTTCGGCTCGTGGATGATGCCGAGCGCGATCTCGACCCGCCGACGTTGACCGCCGGAGTAGGTCTTGCATTTGCGGTCCGCGTACTCGGTGAGCTGGAAGGCGTCCAGCGCGCGGACGGCGCGCTGCTGCGCGTCGGCCTTGCCGATGCCGTACATGCGGGCGTGCAGCACCAGCTCCTCGCGGGCGGTGGACTCGTCCCAGGTGCTGCCGCCCTGCGGGACATAGCCGATCCGCCGACGCACCTCGGCCGGGTCCTTGCGCAGGTCGGCGCCCGCGACTGTGGCGTCGCCGCCGTCCGGCTCGATCAACGTGGCGAGCATCCGGAGGGTCGTCGTCTTGCCGGCGCCGTTCGGGCCGAGGAAGCCGAAGATCTCGCCCTCGGCGACCTTGAGGTCGACGCCCCGCACGGCATCCACCGTCTTTGTCTCTCGACCCGCGCGGGAGCGGAACGACTTCCGCAACCCCCTGGTCTCGATCATCTTTGCTCCTGGTCGTTCGGGCCGGACGCGCCGGCCGTCGAGTGGGACGACGCCGGACGGCGCACTCCCCCGCTGTGCCGTCAGCAGGCTAACGCGATATAGCTTCTATGGTCAACGTTGATTATTTCGCGTTGGAGCCCGGCGGGTCCCCGTCGTTCCCCCAACCCGACCAACCTTCGGCGTTCTCCAGTTCAGCAGGCAGGTACGACACACCGGATTCGATCCGTTCCGCGATCCGCTCGCACCAGCCCAGCTCAGCCTCCGCCCGCTCGGACCAGAGTTCGAACAACCAACCGACGTGCACCGGCTTGCTCTTGCGCATCCAGTCGGACTCCAAGGAGGCGCGCATCGAGGCGACGCTGGCGCGCAGCAGGTTGGCCCGGCTCCGTAGGGCCGCTGCCGCCTCGGAGCGGGGCAGCGCCGGCAGGAAACCGAACGCTGCGGAGAACGGGTCCAGCGGCTCGGACAGCCCCCACCAGAAGCCGCGCAGCAGCGTCTGGAACTCGTCCTCCCCCACCGGCGTCACCTCGTACGTGGTCCGCGCCGGACGGGCACCGACCTGCTCGGTGGCGACGGCCCTGAGCAGCCCTTCCTCGCTGAGCTTGCGCAGGGCGTGGTAGATCGAGCCGGGCTGCACGTTCGCCCACTTGTCGGCGCCCCAGCTCAGCAGCTCGCGGCGCACGTCGTAGCCGTGCACGGGCTGCATCCACCGCACCAGACCGAGGATCATCATTCGAGTCGCAGACACCCAGCAAGCGTAATAGCCAAGTTTGACTATAGTGAGTGCCGCATTCCACACTGAGCGATCGTTAGGGCGACCGAGGCGGCCGATACACTCCCCGTCAGTAACCTGCCGGGGAGGAGCCACGAAGGTGCGCAAGGTACTCATCGCCAACCGGGGCGAGATCGCCGTCCGGGTGATCCGTGCGTGCCGCGACGCCGGCCTGGGCAGCGTCGCCGTGTACGCGGACTCCGACCGCGACGCCCTGCACGCCACCCTCGCGGACGAGGCGTACGCGCTCGGCGGGGACAGCGCGACCGAGACGTACCTGCGCATCGACAAGCTGCTCGACGTCGCCGCACGGGCCGGTGCCGACGCCGTACACCCCGGCTACGGCTTCCTCTCCGAGAACGCCGACTTCGCCCAGGCCGTCATCGACGCCGGGCTGACCTGGATCGGCCCCACCCCGCAGGCGATCCGCGACCTGGGCGATAAGGTGACCGCCCGGCACATCGCGCAGCGCGCCGGCGCTCCGCTGGTCCCCGGCACCCCCGACCCGGTGGCCAGCCCGGACGAGGTGGTGGCGTTCGCCGCCGACCACGGCCTGCCGGTCGCCATCAAGGCCGCCTTCGGCGGTGGCGGGCGCGGTCTCAAGGTCGCCCGGACCATGGAGGAGATTCCGCAGCTCTTCGAGTCGGCCACCCGGGAGGCGGTCGCGGCGTTCGGCCGGGGCGAGTGCTTCGTCGAGCGCTACCTGGACCAGCCCCGCCACGTCGAGGCGCAGGTCCTCGCCGACCAGCACGGCAACGTGATCGTGGTGGGCACCCGGGACTGCTCGCTGCAACGCCGGCACCAGAAGCTCGTGGAGGAGGCCCCCGCGCCGTTCCTCACCGACGCCCAGCGTGCCCAGATCCACGACAGCGCCAAGGCGATCTGCCGGGAGGCCGGCTACCACGGCGCCGGCACCGTCGAATACCTGGTCGGCAGGGACGGCACCATCTCCTTCCTGGAGGTCAACACCCGGCTCCAGGTCGAGCACCCGGTCACCGAGGAGACCGCCGGCATCGACCTGGTCCGCGAGCAGTTCCGGATCGCCGACGGCGAGAAGCTGCGCAACACCGAGGACCCGACACCGCGCGGGCACTCGATCGAGTTCCGGATCAACGGCGAGGACCCGGGCCGCAACTTCCTGCCCGCCCCGGGCACGGTCACCGCGCTGCGGCTGCCCACCGGCCCCGGCGTCCGGGTGGACACCGGCATCTCGGCCGGCGACGTGATCGGCGGCAACTTCGACTCGCTGCTCGCCAAGGTGATCATCACAGGTGAGACGCGGACCGAGGCGCTGGAGCGCGCCCGCCGCGCACTTGACGAGATGGTGGTCGACGGCATGGCCACCGCGCTGCCGTTCCACCGGCTGGTGGTGCGGGACGAGGCGTTCACCGCCGAGCCGTTCACCGTGCACACCAGGTGGATCGAGACGGAGTTCCACAACACCGTGCCGCCGTTCGCCGCCGCCGGCGCCGCCGAGGCGCCGGCCGAGCGCGACACCGTCGTGGTCGAGGTGGGCGGCAAGCGCCTGGAGGTCAGCCTCCCCGCCGGCTTCGGCGGGAGTACGACCACCGCGGCACCCGCCACCCGTAAGCCGGGACGACGCGGGGGCGGGGCCAAGGCGGGCGCCCCGGTCGGTGGCGACGCGCTCACCTCTCCCATGCAGGGCACCATCGTCAAGATCGCGGTGGCGGACGGCGACACGGTGGCCGAGGGCGACCTGGTGGTGGTGCTGGAGGCGATGAAGATGGAGCAGCCGTTGCACGCCCACAAGGCGGGCACGGTCAGCGGGCTCACCGCCGAGGTCGGCGCCGTGATCACCGCCGGCGCTCCCATCTGCACCATCGCCTGACGGAAGGGGCGCCTCGTCCGAAAGGCGTCCCTGCTGACCTCGGGTCGCGCGGCGGGAGTGGTTTGCGGCACCAGGACCGGCACCGGCGGCCCCGAGCGGCAATGATGGGCGGGTGCGGTTCCTTCACGGCGCGGCCCCCGCGCACGATCTGACCTATACCGACGTCTTCATGGCGCCGGCCCGCTCCGACCTGGGTTCCCGGCTCGACGTCGACCTGTCCACCGGTGACGGCACCGGCACCACCATCCCGCTCGTGGTGTCCAACATGACAGCGGTCTCCGGCCGGCGGATGGCCGAGACGGTGGCCCGGCGGGGCGCGATCGCCGTGATCCCGCAGGACATCCCGATCGAGGTGGTGGCGAATGTCGTCGCCTGGGTCAAGCGGCGGCACCTGGTCTACGACACTCCCATCACCCTGGGCCCGACGGAGACCGTGGGTGACGCCATCCACCTGCTGCCCAAGCGCTCGCACGCCGCGGTGATCGTGGTCGACGAGGCCGGCCGGCCGCTGGGCGTGGTCACCGAGGCGGACACCGTGGGTGTTGACCGGTTCGCCCAGCTACGCCACGTGATGTCCACCGAGCTGCACACCGTCCCGGCGGACGCCGACCCCCGTACCGGTTTCGACAGGCTCTCCGCGGGCCGTCGCCGGCTCGCCCCGGTGGTGGACGCCGACGGTCGGCTGGTCGGGGTGCTGACCCGCCAGGGCGCGCTGCGCGCCACTCTCTACACGCCGGCCGTGGACGACCGGGGCCGACTGCGCATCGCTGCCGCCGTCGGGATCAACGGCGACGTGACCGGCAAGGCCGCCGCGCTGCTGGAGGCGGGGGTGGACACCCTGGTCGTGGACACCGCACACGGCCACCAGGCACGGATGATCTCCGCGCTCCAGGCGGTCCGCAAGCTGGACCCGGGGGTGCCGGTGGCAGCCGGCAACGTGGTCACCGCCGAGGGAGTACGCGACCTGGTCGAGGCGGGGGCGGACATCATCAAGGTCGGCGTCGGGCCGGGCGCGATGTGCACCACCCGGATGATGACCGGCGTGGGTCGGCCGCAGTTCTCCGCCGTACTCGACTGCGCGACCGCGGCGCGGCAACTGGGCCGGCACGTCTGGGCCGACGGCGGGGTGCGGCACCCACGGGACGTGGCGCTCGCGCTCGCCGCCGGGGCGTCGAACGTGATGATCGGCTCCTGGTTCGCCGGCACCTACGAGTCCCCCGGCGACCTCTACACCGAGCCGGACGGCCGGCGGTACAAGGAGAGCTTCGGGATGGCCTCGGCTCGGGCGGTCAGTGCCCGTACCGCCGACGACAGCCCCTACGACCGGGCCCGCAAGGCGGTGTTCGAGGAGGGCATCTCGTCGGCGCGGATGTACCTGGACCCGGCCCGACCCGGCGTCGAGGACCTGATCGACGAGATCATCGCCGGGGTGCGCAGCGCCTTCACCTATGCCGGCGCACGAAACCTGACGCAGTTCCACGAGCGGGCGATCGTCGGTGTGCAGAGCGCCGCCGGCTTCACCGAGGGAATGCCGCTGCCCACGAGTTGGTGAGCCGCCGGGCGTGACCCGGTGCCGGCGCGCCGACCGGTCAGGTGCCCAGCCGGCGCAGGACCGCGCGGGCTGCCTCGCGGGGGTCGTCGCCGACGCGCTCGGGCAGCGCGCCCGCCAGCCACAGGGTCGCGAAGCCGTGCGCGATCGACCAGGCGGCGAGCGCGTCCCGGTCGGTGTCGGCGGGCGCACCGCCGGAGGGCAGGGTCGCCACCTGGGACCGCAGCGCGGCACTGGCGCGCTGCCGTGCGGCGATCAGGTCGGGGTCGTCGGCCCGGTACAGCTCCGGCCGGAACATCACCTCGAAGTGTGCGCGGTGTCGGACGGCGAAGTCGACGTACGCCACCCCGGCGGCCAGCAGGTCGTCACCCGCCGCCGCCAACTCCTGGGCCAGCAGGTCGAAGCCCTGGGTGGCGAGCGCGGTGCGCAAGCCGGCCTTGTCGCCGAAGTGGTGCGCGGGTGCGGCGTGCGAGACGCCGGCCCGACGGGCCAGGTCACGCAGGCTCAACGCGGCCTGCCCGTCCTCCTCGATCACGTCGAGCGCGGCGGCGAGCAGGGCGCGACGGAGGTCGCCGTGGTGGTAGCCGCGCGTGTCGGTCATGCCCGGAACTCTATCTTGTCATTGACAAGATGACACCCCGTCGCGCAATCTTGCCAGTGACAAGATTGCTCGAGGAGGTTTCCGATGGCACCCCTGATCGCCCTGATCGTCGGCACCGCACTGGCTCGACTGGCCGGCCTCGCCGGCAGCACCGCACTCGACGGCTGGCACCCCGCACTCCGGGTCGGGTTGGCCCTGCTGTTCGTGCTGACCGGCGTCGCGCACTTCGCCGGCCGGCGCCGCGCCGACCTGATCGCGATGGTTCCGCCACGACTACCCCGCCCGGCCCTGCTGGTCACCCTCACCGGCGTCCTCGAACTGGTCGGCGCCGTCGGGCTGCTGATCCCGGCGACCGCCCGGCTGGCCGCCGCCGGGCTCGCCCTGCTCATGCTCGCGATGTTCCCCGCCAACGTCTCGGCCGCCCGCCGGAAGCTGACCCTCGCCGGACGCCCGGTGACCCCGCTGCCACAGCGCACGGTCCTGCAGATCGTGTTCGTGGCGACGGCCACCGTTATTTCGTTTGGCCCCTGACTATCAGGGGGCTAAGGTGCTTCCCGTGGAACTCGTCACTCTCCAGGATGTGCCGCTCGGCCGGCTGCTGGTGGTGGCCGGGCACCTTGTCGGGCAGCGGTGGAACCGCTACCTCGCCGAGGAGCACGGCCTCACCCAAGCCGGCATGGTGACCCTGATGACGCTCGCGCGACACGGCGAGCTGCCCCACCGGGAGGTCGCCGAAAAGGGCTTCGTCCGCCCGGCCACCCTGACCGGCATCGTGGACACGCTGGTCCGCGAAGGGCTTGTCGAACGGCAGCGCGACGACAGCGACCGGCGCAGCGTGCGCATCGTCCTCACTCCCGCCGGGCGGGAGCGGGTGGCCGCACTCAGCACGCTGATGCACACCGGACGCCCGCTCACCTCCGTCGACGCCGACCCGGCGAAGGCACAGGTGATCCGCGAGTTCCTGCTAGAGGTCATCGGCAGCGGGGACGACCCGCGGATGACCGGCCGCCCTACCGATCCGAAGGACCCGGCGTGCTGATCCGACTGTTGCGCAGCCAACTGCGCACCTACAAACGTCCGTTGCTGGCGGTGGTGCTGCTCCAGTTCGTGGGCACCATGGCCTCGCTCTACCTGCCCAGCCTCAACGCCGACATCATCGACAAGGGCGTGGCGCGGGGCGACACCGACTACATCGTGCACACCGGCGGGTGGATGCTGCTGGTCAGCCTCATCCAGATCGTCTGTTCGATCGCCGCGGTCTACCTGGGCGCGCGCGTCGCGATGGGCTTCGGCCGAGACGTCCGGGCCACGCTGTTCGGGCACGTCAACCGCTTCTCCGCCCGCGAGGTGGCCCGGTTCGGGGCACCCTCGCTGATCACCCGCAACACCAACGACGTCCAACAGGTGCAGATGCTCGTCCTGATGAGCTGCACCATGCTGGTCGCCGCGCCGATCATGAGCGTCGGCGGCGTGGTGATGGCGCTGCGCGAGGACGTCGGGCTCTCCTGGCTGATGCTGGTGAGCGTGCCGGTCCTGGCCGTCACGCTGGGCGCGATCATCCGTCGGATGGTGCCGGGCTTCCGGCTGATGCAGACCCGCATCGACACCGTCAACCGGGTGCTCCGCGAGCAGATCACCGGCATCCGGGTCGTCCGCGCGTTCGTTCGCGAGCCGTACGAGACGAAGCGTTTCGGCGTCGCCAACGCCGACCTGACCGCCACCGCGCTGCGTACCGGCCGGTTGCTGGCGCTGATCTTCCCGGTGGTCATGCTGGTGCTGAACGTCTCCAGCGTGGCGGTGCTCTGGTTCGGCGCGCAGCGGGTGGACGCCAACGCGATCCAGGTCGGCGCGCTCACCGCCTTCCTGCAATACCTGATGCAGATCCTGATGGCCGTGATGATGGCCACCTTCATGCTGATGATGGTGCCCCGGGCCGCGGTCTGCGCCGAACGGATCGTCGAGGTGACGGACACCGACTCCTCGGTGGTCCCCGCCGCCGAGCCGGTGAGCGAGCTGACCACCCGGGCCGAGTTGGAGCTGCGCGGGGTGCGCTTCCAGTATCCCGGCGCGGTCGAGCCGGTGCTGCGGGACGTCTCCTTCCGGGCCACCCCGGGCACCACCACGGCGATCATCGGCAGCACGGGCGCCGGCAAGACGACACTGCTGTCGCTGATCCCCCGCCTGGTCGACGTCACCGCCGGCGCGGTGCTCGTCGACGGGGTGGACGTGCGCGAGCTGGCGCCGGACGAGCTGTGGCGGCGGATCGGCCTGGTGCCGCAGCGGCCGTACCTGTTCACCGGGACGGTCGCCAGCAACCTGCGCTACGGCAACCCGGACGCCACCGACGAGGAGCTGTGGGCGGCACTGGAGATCGCCCAGGCCCGGGACTTCGTGGCCCAGATGCCCGGCGGGCTGGAAGCGCCGATCGCCCAGGGCGGCACCACCGTCTCCGGTGGGCAGCGGCAGCGCCTGGCCATCGCGCGGGCGCTGGTCCGACAGCCGGAGATCTACCTCTTCGACGACTCGTTCTCGGCGCTCGACCTTGGCACCGACGCGCGGCTCAGGGCCGCCCTGCGGCCGATCACCGCGCAGGCCGCGGTGGTGATCGTGGCCCAGCGGGTCTCCACGATCATCGATGCCGACCAGATCATCGTTCTTGAGAACGGAGGGGTCGTCGGAGTGGGACGACACGCGGAACTGTTGGAGACCTGCCCGACGTACGCCGAGATCGTGGCGTCCCAGCAGACGACGGAGGTGGCGGCGTGAGCGAGCGCGACGAGCCGCGCACCGCGGCCGTACCCAGTCAGAAGCCCGGCGGCGAGACCGGGCAGCAACCCGGCGGCGCCGCGGCGACGCCGAAGCGGCTGCCGCCCGGCCGTTCGGGCGGCGGCCCGCCGTGGATGAGTGCCGGGATGCCCGCCGAGAAGTCGATGAACTTCGGGCCGTCGGCCCGACGGTTGCTCGGCCGGCTGCGCTCGCACCGACTGCACCTGGCCGCGATCATCACGTTGGCCGTGGTGAGTGTCGGCTTCAGCGTGGCCGGCCCGAAGATCCTCGGCCACGCCACCGACCTGATCTTCACCGGGGTGATCGGCCGGGACCTGCCCGCCGGCACCACCGCCGACCAGGCCGTCGCCGCGGCGCGGGCCAGCGGCAACGACAGCTTCGCCGACATGCTGGCCCGGATGGACGTGGTGCCCGGCGTGGGCATCGACTTCGACGCCCTGAAGCGGGTGCTGCTGCTGGCGCTCGGGCTCTACCTGGCCGCGAGCGTGCTGTCCTGGTGGCAGGGCTGGCTGCTCAACGGGGTGGTCCAGCGCACCGTGCTGCGGCTGCGCGCCGAGGTGGAGGAGAAGCTCAACAGGCTGCCGCTGCCGTACTTCGACAGGCAGCCCCGCGGCGAGCTGCTCAGCCGGGTCACGAACGACATCGACAACATCTCGACAAGCCTCCAGCAGACGCTGAGTCAACTGCTCACCTCACTGCTGACAGTCGTCGGCGTGCTGGCCGTGATGTTCTGGATCTCACCGCTGCTGGCCCTGGTGGCCCTGGTCGCGGTGCCGCTGTCGGTGCTTGTCACCCAGCGCATCGCCAAGCGCTCGCAGAAGCAGTTCATCGCCCAGTGGACACACACCGGCGAGTTGAACGGCCAGATCGAGGAGGCGTACACCGGCCATGAGCTGGTGAAGGTCTTCGGCCGGCAGCGTGAGGTGGAGGCCGCGTTCCACGCGAAGAACGAGGAGCTGTTCCGAGCCAGCTTCGGGGCGCAGTTCATCTCCGGGATCATCATGCCGTCGATGATGTTCATCGGAAACCTGAGCTATGTGGCGATCGCCGTGGTCGGTGGGCTGCGGGTCGCCTCCGGCACGATGAGCCTGGGCGACGTGCAGGCGTTCATCCAGTACTCCCGACAGTTCACCCAACCGCTCACCCAGCTCGCCTCGATGGCCAACCTGCTCCAGTCCGGGGTGGCGTCGGCCGAGCGGGTCTTCGCGGTGCTCGACGCCGAGGAGCAGACCCCCGACCCGGTCGAGCCGGCCCGGGTCACCGACCCGCACGGGCGGGTCGAGTTCGAGCACGTCTCGTTCCGCTACGAGCCGGACAAGCCGCTGATCGACGACCTGTCACTGGTCGCCGAACCGGGGCACACGGTGGCGATCGTCGGCCCGACCGGCGCCGGCAAGACCACACTCGTCAACCTGGTCATGCGCTTCTACGAGCTGGACGCCGGCCGGATCACGCTCGACGGGGTGGACATCACGACGATGCGCCGCGACGACCTGCGCGGCCGGATCGGCATGGTGCTCCAGGACACCTGGCTCTTCGGCGGCACCATCCGCGACAACATCGCCTACGGGCGGCCGGACGCCACCGAGGAGGAGATCCTCGCCGCGGCTCGGGCCACGTTCGTGGACCGGTTCGTGCGCAGCCTGCCGGACGGCTACGACACGGTCATCGACGAGGAGGGCAGCAACGTCAGCGCCGGCGAGAAGCAGCTCATCACCATCGCCCGCGCGTTCCTCGCCGAGCCGTCGCTGCTGATCCTGGACGAGGCCACCAGCTCGGTGGACACCCGTACCGAGGTGCTGCTGCAACGGGCGATGGCCGCGCTGCGGTCGGACCGGACCAGCTTCGTCATCGCGCACCGGCTCTCCACCATCCGCGACGCCGACCTGATCCTGATGATGGAGAACGGCCGGATCGTCGAGCAGGGCACCCACGAGCAGTTGCTCGCCGCCCACGGCGCGTACCACCGGCTCTACCGCTCCCAGTTCACCGGTGCCGTGGCCGACGAGGAACCGGCCGACCCCGCCGCCCAACCCGCGTCGGTCTGAAAGCGGGTCGCCGCCGTGCGCGCCACGCGAACGACGGCGACCCACCCCGGCTCAGCGGGTGGGCCAGCCGGCCGGGAGCAGCTCCGCGGCGCGGGCGGCGACCTGCCCGCCGATCAGGGCCAGTGCCGCGTCGGCGGGCATCGGGTCCAGGGCTCGGCCGCCGCGCAGGCGCAGCGCGAGGCGTCCGTCCGCCGCCTCCCGGGCACCCAACACCCCGAGGTACGGGACGCGGCGGCGGGCGGCGTCCCGGATCCGGGCACCCAGCGAGCCGGTGCCGTCCACCTCGACCCGCAGGCCGGCGTCGACGGCCCGACGGGCCAGGTCGGCCGCCGCGTCGGCCTGCCCGTCGTCGACCGGCAGCAGCACCAACTGCACCGGCGCGTACCAGGCCGGGAAGGCGCCCTCGTGCACCTCGATCAGGTACGCGAAGAGCCGCTCCATGCTGCCGACGAGGCTGCGGTGCACCAGGACCGGTCGACGCCGGCTGCCGTCCGAGTCGGTGTACGACAGGTCGAACCGTTCCGGCTTGTCGAAGTCGAGCTGGATGGTGGAGATGGTCGACTCCCGGACGGCCGCGTCGACGATCTGAATGTCGATCTTCGGGCCGTAGAAGGCGGCCTCCCCGGGCGCCTCGACGTACTCCACCCCGGCCAGCGCGCCCCGGAGCAGCTCCTCGGCGTGGGCCCACTGGGCGTCGTCGCCGACGTACTTCTCCCCCGGCCCGCGCAGCGACAGCCGGAACCCCGCCGGGCGGACGCCGAGCGCGGCGTGCGCGGCGCGGATCAGTCGGAGGATCTCGACGACCTCCCCGCCCACCTGGTCGGGGGCGCAGAAGGTGTGCGCGTCGTTGAGCGAGATGGCCCGTACCCGGGACAGCCCGCCGAGCACCCCGGAGCGCTCCGAGCGGTACATCCCGCCCAGCTCCGCGATCCGCAGCGGCAGCTCCCGGTAGGAGCGGCCCCGGGCGCGGAAGACCAGGGCGTGGTGCGGGCAGAGCGCGGGCCGGAGCACGAACTCGTCGTCGGCGCTCAGCCGCATCGGCGGAAACATGTCGTCGGCGAAGTAGCCGAGGTGCCCGGAGAGTTCGAAGAGTTCGCGTTTGCCAAGTGGGGGCGAGTAGACGTGCTGGTGGCCGGAGACGCGCTCCAACTCCCGGACGTACTCCTCGACGGCGTGCCGGGCGGCGGCGCCGGCCGGCAGCCAGATCGGCAGGCCGGCGCCGGCAAGCGGATCGGAGACGAAGAGGTCCAGCTCACGGCCGAGCCTACGGTGGTCGATCATGTCGGGCTCCTGGATCGGGTACGACCCGGAGGCGATCTGGGCTCCGAACGGCGCGCGGCCCTCGGGGGCGGATCGCCCCGGGGCCTGGTCGACGGTGGTTACGTCAGAGCGGCGCGCCGGGGATTCCCGGCGTCGTGGTCACCACTACCGCGCTGCGCATACGGCGACCGTACTCGGCGGGCAACCGGGGACGCACCCGGATTTGCGGCGGCGAGCAGAGAGGTGGGCCGCCGGCGCGGGACCCGCCGGCGGCCCTGGCGGCCCGAATCGTCAGGAACGGGGGACCCGACGGGCATGGGCCGCGCCCGTCAACGGTACGCCGACGTACGCCGATCCGCCGACCGGTACCGGACGGGTGAGACGGGCGGCGAACCCGTCACCCGGGATCGGTTGACCTCGTTGTACCTGGGTGGCCCCGGTCGTGTCGACCGTCACGACGGGCCGGGCCTGTCCTCGGTGACGCCGGACACGCCGTCAGGCTCAAGACACCCAATTGGCCGCATCCGGCGAGGTGGCAGGCGTGCCCGAACTACTCACTGACGTCGCATCGCCGACGTGGGCGTACCTGGTGCTGCTCGCCCTGCTGATCGCGGACGCCTTCGTTCCGGTGATACCCACCCAGATCATCATGATCACCAGTGGTGCGCTCACCGTCTACGGCGGGCTCAACCTGCCGGTCACCATCGCCGTCGGCGCACTCGGCGTCTTCGCTGGCGACCTGGCCTGCTACCTGCTCGGACGGGTCGCACCGGACCGGCGGCCGCCCCGGCACGCCGAGCTGAGCCGGGCCCGTCGGATGGCCAGTCGGGTCACCCAGGGGCTCCGACAACCAGGACCGCTTGTCATCCTGCTCTGCCGGTTCGTGCCCGGCGGCCGGATGGCGGCCTGCTTCTCGGCCGGCCGCAGCCGTTACCCGTACCGGCTGTTCGTGCTCTACGAGGCTGTCGCCGCGCTGGGCTGGGCCACCTACGGCGCGCTGGTCGGGCACCTGGGCGGCACCGCGCTCACCGAGTCGGCGTGGCGACTGGTCATCATCGCCACCGCCGCCGCGGCCGGCTTCGCCGCGGCGGGATGGGCGATGACGCTGGTCAGCGCCCGCCACGCCCGCGCCGCCGCCGCGGTCGACGTCCCCATCGACTGAACGGCACGCCCTCCGGACCCGCAAGAGTCGGAGATCTCGGACAGTTTCCGTCAGCGGCTGACGGATACTGTCCAATATTGCCGCGACTGGCGTCCCTCTAGGGGTGGTCCCTCGGGGCGATTTCGGTGGGCTTCCCCGATCCGGTTCGGGTGCCCGCGGCGACAGGCTGAGACATGCCTGGAACCCGGAACACCGGTCTGCTGGCCCTCGGCGGGATCGCCCTGGCGGCGCTGCTCACCGTGATCGGTCACCTCGAAGTCAACGACGACCTCAACCCGTGGGCGCTGACCATCAGCGACTTCGCGGTCTCCGACCGGGGCGGCGTCATCGACGTCGCCATGGTGGTGCTGGCGCTCGCCACGGTGGCGCTGCTGTACGGGCTGCGCCACACCGGCCCACCCCGACCGCGCGCCGGGACCGCCGAGTTGCTGCTCGGCGCGTGGGTGGGTGGGCTGCTGCTGGCCGCGGTCGTGCCGACAAACGAACCAGGCACCGCCATGACCACCGCCGCGTACCTGCACCGGTACGCGTCGGTCGTCGCCTTCCTGGCGCTGCCGGTCGGCGGCTGGCTGCTCGCCCGCCGGGACCACCTCACACCGGCCGCCCGCTGGCTGCGCGGCCTGGCGCTCACCAGTCTCGTCCTGGCCGCGGCCATGGTCTGGTCTGCCTATCCGGGAGACCGCGTGTTGATCGGGTTGGCCGAGCGCCTGCTCATCCTCACCGAGGTCGGTGTGCTCACCACAGTGGCGCTCGCCCTCACCCGCTCCGGCTCACCGACCCGGGCCATCGCCGGTCACGCGGTCACCGTCACTCCAGCTCGTGGAGCATGAGCTGGCGGGCCGCCTCGGTGATCGAGCCGGAGAGGCTCGGGTAGATGGTGATGGTCTGGGCCAACTCGTTGACGGTGAGGTTGTTCTCCACAGCCATGGTGATGGGCAGGATCAGCTCGCTGGCCTTCGGCGCGACCACCACACCGCCGATCACCTGGCCGCTGGCCGGACGGCAGAACAACTTCACAAAGCCGTCCGAGAGATCGTCCATCTTCGCCCGGGCGTTGCCGGACAGCGGCAGCATCACCTGCCGGGCCGGGGTCTTGCCCGCGTCCACCTCGTCCTGCGAAACACCCACGGTGGCCAGCTCCGGGTCGGTGAAGACGTTCGCGGCGACGGTACGCAGCCGCAGCGGGCGCACCGCCTCACCGAGCGCGTGCCACATGGCGATCCGACCCTGCATGGCGGCGACGCTGGCCAGCAGCAGCACCCCCGTGCAGTCACCGGCGGCGTAGATGCCCGGCACGTTGGTCCGGGAGGCCCGGTCGACAGTCACGTAGCCGCCCCGACCCAGCTCGACGCCGTACTCGGCCAGGCCCAGGTTTGCCGTGTTCGGGATCGAACCGACAGTGATCAGCGCGTGGGAGCCGGTGACCCGGCGGCCGTCGGAGAGCTCCACCTCGACACCGTCGGCGGTACGCCGGACCGCGTCGGCCCGGGAGTTGTTGAGGATCTCCATGCCCCGGTTGCGGAACACCCGCTCGATCGCGGACGCGGCGTCGGCGTCCTCGTGCGGCATCACCCGGTCCCGGCTGGACACCAGGGTGACCTGGACACCCATGGCCAGGTACGCGCTGGCGAACTCCGCGCCGGTGACACCGGAGCCGACCACGATCAGGTGCTCGGGCAGCTCCGGCAGGTCGTACACCTGACGCCAGGTCAGGATGCGCTCACCGTCCGGTACGGCGGTGGGCAACTGGCGGGGTGTCGAGCCGGTGGCCACGAGCACCGTGGTCGCCGCGATCGAGTACTCCTCGCCGCCGTCCGCGGGGGTCACGACGACCCGGTGGGTGTGCCCGAGGGCGTCCTCACCGAGCCGGGCGGTGCCGGCCACGAAGGTGACCCCGGCCTTGAGCAGCTTGGCGTGGATGTCGGCGGACTGCGCCAACGCCAGTCGCTTGACCCGCTCGTGCACGGCCCGCGCGTCGACGGTGACCGCCTCCAGGCCGTCCGAGTGCACGCCGAACTCCTCGGTGTCCCGGTAACCGGTGACCACCCCGGAGCTGGCGATGAAGGTCTTCGACGGTACGCAGTCGGAGAGCACGCAGGCCCCACCGGCGCCGTCGGCCTCCACCACTGTGACATCGGCGTCCAACTGGGCGGCGACCAGCGCCGCCTCGTACCCGGCCGGCCCCCCACCGATGATCACGATCCGGCTCACAGCGTTCGCCCTTCGTCCATGCTCACAGTGACTTTGTTCTCCCGAGCGCATTCGACACGCACTGTCGTATTCTCCCCCACCCGTCCGCCGGGCTATCGTCATCGCCGTGCGTCATCACGCCGCCTACGGCTCAAATCTCGACCCTGCCCGAATGCGTGCCTACTGTCCGCATTCGCCGATGGTGGGCACCGGCTGGCTGGAAGGCTGGCGGCTGACCTTCGCCGGGGCGGACGTGATCGGCTGGGAGGGCGCGGTGAGCACCCTTGTCGAGTCTCCCGGTGACCGGGTCTTCGTGGCGCTCTACGACATCCACCCGTACGACGCGGGCCAGCTCGACGAGATCGAGGGAGTCACCGCCGGCACGTACCGCAAGCTGCACGTGCGGGTCTCCACCCTCGACGGCGACGTGACCGCGTGGATCTACGTCTTCAACGGGTACGAAGGCGGCCTGCCGACCTCGTGGTATCTCTCCGAGATCGCGAACGCCGCCGAGAAGGCGGGCGCCCCGGACGACTACGTCACCGAGTTGCGGTCCCGCCCCACCGGCACGGCGTCGGCGTAGCAGCGCGTATCGCACCTCCCCAGTCTGCTACCGCCGCCGACCGGAGTGCGGGTCGGGTGCGACGGGGGTCGTCAATCACACACCGGCGGCGAGATCGGCCCGGGTGCGGTGCAGCAACTCGACAAGCTCGGCGCCGGCAGCCGGGCCGAGGGCCGTGAACGCCGGCGCGACGAGACGGTTGGTCACCGCCTCCGCCCAGAGTCTCCGGCGCACCAACGGCCCGATCGGCGGGTAGGGCGGCGGCCAGCCGCAGGCCACCGCCCCGGCCTCCCCCTCCGGCCCGGCCAGCACGGCCTCCAGCGGGGTCATCCCGGCGGCGCGTACCGCAAGCAGGTAGGCACCGGTGAAGTGCTCCCGGAGCAGTCGCAGCCCGGCGGCACTGCGGGCCCCCGGCGAGAGATCCGGCAGCGGCATGGCCCGCCACGCGGCGAAGAGCGGCATGGCGCTGGCGTCCGCCGCCACCACCGCCCCCTCGACGAGTACCGCCAGGCGCTCGGTGGCGGGCAGCGCGTCGAGCTGCTGCGCGCCCCATCGGCAGCACTCGGCGAGGCTCGCCGCCGCCACCTCGACCGGCGGGACGATCCGGGCGGCGGCGTCCCACCCGTCGGCGACCGCGTCCGGGGCGATGAACCCGAGCGCCGCGGCGGCGGTCTCGGCCCGCACATCGCCGAGCGCGCCGGCCCGGCCACTGATGTAGAACGCCCAGCCGGAGATGCCGAGCAGCCGGGCACGGCGCAACGTGGCCGGGTCCCGGGTGAACGCGTCACCGAGGTCGAGCACGACCGGCTTGCTGGCGGCAGCGACCTGCTCGGGGGTCATCCGAGCGGCCCTCTCGGGCAACCCGATCCGTCGACCACGACGAGACCCCGATCCGGGATCACCCGCCCTGGACGGCCCGCACACTCGTCGTCGTCCATCGATCGTCAGTCTGCCGCGCCATCGCCCGCGTCCGCATCCCCCTCTTCGGCGGCCAACGCCTCGACCGCCGCCTCGACCTCGCCCGCGCGCCGCCGCGCCACGGTGGCCGCACGCTCGGCGGCCCGCCGAGCGAGTTTGGCCCGGCTCAGATCCTGCTCGGCGACCGCCCGCCGCCGCTCCAGCTCGGCCAGTTCGGCCTCGATTCCATCGAGTACGGCGGCCTCGTCCCGCTCCTGCCCGACCGCTTCGGTCAGCTCGGCCTCCGCACGCTGCTGGTCGGCCCGGGCCTTGTCCAGCTCCCGATCCAGGGCGCGGCGCTGCCGGGCCCGCTCGGCACGGGCGGCCCGTCGCGCGGCCTGCTCGGCGCGCTCCGCGGCCCGGTCCGGGCGGGGAGTCGCCTCGGGACGGCCCCGCTGGGCAGCGGGTCGGCGGGCCGGGCGTTCCTCCTCCGGCTCACCCTCGTCGCCGGTGACCAGCCTCAACTGCGGCCGGGGCACCTCGCCGAAGCCGGCGTAGCTGGCCGCCCGCAGCAGGCGGCCCGCCCGGACCTGCTCGGCGACGTCGACGTCGGAGAACGCCGCGTTCAGTGTCGACTCCACCTCGGCCAGGGGCAGCCGGCCGGCCGGTGGCGCGTCCGGCTCCGCCGCCGCGAGCTTGCGGACCTCGGCGACCAGGGCGCCGACCACCGCCCGGCGCTGCGCGGACAATTCCCGCAGTCGGGGCCCGCGCAGCTCCCGCTGGGCCGTCCGCAGCGCATCGGCGAGCTGGACCAGGTCGGCGACCAGCTCCGGGCGTGTGATGGCGAGCAGGTTCACCAGCCAGGCAGCCACCGTCGGGCGGCGCAGCCGGGCCAACTGGCGGGCGGTGCCCGGATCGCCGGCGCGGCGGGCCTCGGCCACGGCGGCGTCCCGGGCGGCCACGAACCGGTCCGGTGGGGTGCGGTAGAGCTGCTGTACCAGCTCCGTCGAGGGGCCGGGCATCGGCTCAGACGTCCACCCGGCTACCGGGCTCCAACCGCTGGTACTCGGTGCCGGACATCGCCGCGTACTGCCCGTTCAGCACGCCCAGACCGTTGTCGTTGAGCAGGCCGTCGTGCAGGGCGTACGCCCGCCGGGGCGCGACCGCGCGGATGAAGTCGAGCACCTCGGAGAACTTCGACCAGGGTGCGTGGATCGGCGCGAAGAGCGTGTCGACTGGCGTCTCGTCGGGCACCACCAGGGAGTCACCCGGGTGATAGACCACGTCGTTGATCAGGTAACCGAGGTTGTCCACCACCGGGATGTCGGGGTGGATCACCGCGTGTCGCCCCCCGTACGCCCGGACGGCGACCCCGGCGGCGGTGAAGGACTCACCGGGGGTGACCGGGTGCAACACCTCGGCCGCGCCGCCCAGGGTCTCGGCGAGCGAGGCGGGCCCGTGGATCGCGAACGGCTGCCTGTCGAGTTGCCGGCGCACCGCGGCCAGGTCGAGGTGATCGGCGTGCTTGTGGGTGATCAGCACCGCGTCCGCGCCGTCCAACGCCGTCGCGGAGTCGCCGAACACACCGGGGTCGACGACGAGCACTCCCCCGTCGTGTTCCACCCGGAGGCAGGAGTGGGCGTACTTGGTGAGCCGCATCGTGACTCCTCGATTATCGAATCGTGATGTCCTCAGCGCAGTCTGCCGGAACCAGCCGACGTGTGCGTCGCGTCCGAGCTATCGCCACACCGGACGACAACGAGGGGATCGGGGATGGACGGACAGGTGGTACGACGCCGCGGCGGACTGCTGGCGGTAACGGCACTGGCGGCGGCGCTGGCGTTGAGCGGCTGCGGGGCCGGCGACAGCGGGTCGGCCGACGCCCCGGCGGTGAACGGCGACGGTGCGCGGGACAAGGCGGCAGCGGCTCCCGAGGCGGCGAAGGCCGGGGAACCGCAGCAGGGCGGGGCCGGGGCACCCCAGGACGCCGCCGCCGGGGCACCGGACCTGCGCGTCGACCAGCGGGCCATCATCTACACCGGTTCGATGCGGGTGCAGGTGGACGATGTGGACGCCAAGGCCCGCGAGGTGAGCGCCCTGGTCACCCGCTCGGGTGGCTTCATCGGCGGTGACCAGCGGCGCAGTGCCGGTGCCGACGCGGTGGCGGAGTTGCAGTTGCGGGTGCCGGCCGCGAAGTTCACCGAGGTGGTGGACGAGATCGCGAGGCGCGGCAGCCAGCAGAGCCGGGAGATCAGCACCGAGGACGCCACCGAGGCGATCGTCGACCTCGACGCGCGTATCACCAGTCAGCGGGCCAGGGTGGAGAGCGCCCGCCGGTTGCTGGCCCGCGCCACCTCCATCACCGACCTGGTGTCGTTGGAGAACGAGCTGGGCCGCCGCGAGGCCGACCTGGCGTCGTTGGAAGCCAAGCAACGGCGACTGGCCGACCTGACCGCGCTCTCCACGATCACCGTGACACTTGTCGGGCCGGCGGCCAAGGCCGCCGAGGAGAAGGCCGAGACCGGCTTCCTGGTCGGGCTCAAGGGCGGCTGGAAGGCGTTCGTCGCCTCGTTGACCGTCCTGCTCACCGTGCTGGGGGCGCTGCTGCCGTGGCTCGTGGCACTCGGCGTACCGGTGGCGGTGCTGCTGCTGGTGCTGCGCCGGCGGAAGAAGCCCTCGATCCCGACCGCTCCGGTCAGCGCGCCGCCGCCAGTGCCCGCAGCGCGGTCTGCACCATGACGCGTACGCCGGCGGGGATCGCCCGCTCGTCCACGTCGAAGCTCGCCCGGTGCAGGTCGACGTTGGGACCCGAGCGGCCCACACCGAGCCGGGCGAGGGCGCCGGGGACGTACTCCAGATACCAGGAGAAGTCCTCGCCGCCCATGCTCTGCGGTGTCTCGGCGATCCCTTCCGGACCGAGCGCGGCGGCGGTGGCCGCCGTCAACACCTGGATGGCCCGGGAGTCGTTGCACACCGGCGGCCGGCCGCGCAGGTACTCCAGGTCGACGGTGGCGCCGGTCGGCGCGATCACGTCCCGGACCACCTGAGCGACGATCTTGGGTGCCTGCTCCCAGGTGTCGCGGTCCATCACCCGCAGGGTGCCGGAGGCGCTCGCCTCGGAGGGGATGACGTTGTAGCGGGTGCCGGCCGAGGCGTGGCCGAAGACCAGCAGCAGGCCGCTGTTGGCCGGCACCCGGCGGCTGACCAGGGCGGGCACCTCGGTGACCAACCGGCCGAGGGCGTCGACCAGGTCGACGGTCAGGTGCGGCCGGGCGGTGTGCCCGCCGGGGCCGGACAGCCGGACGGTGACGTTGTCGGCGGCCGCGGTGATCGGGCCGACCCGCAGGCCGACCTTTCCCACCGGCAGGTTCGGGTCGCAGTGCAGCGCGAAGATCTGCACCACGTCGTCCAGGCCGCCGGCCTCGATGACCTCCAGCGAGCCGCAGGGCAGGATCTCCTCGGCCGGCTGGAAGATGAGCCGGACCCGCCCGTCCAGCTCACCCAGGTCGGCGAGTTGGGCAAGCAGCATGCCGACGCCGAGCAGGATCGAGGTGTGCACGTCGTGCCCGCAGGCGTGGCAGACGCCCTCCACGGTCGACCGGTAGGGCACGTCCTTGGGGTCGTCCAGGGGCAGGGCGTCGATGTCGGCGCGCAGCGCCACCACGGGGCCGTCCGGTCGGCCGTTGACGTCGCAGATCACGCCGTTGCCCTTGGGCAGCAGGCGCGGGTTGAGCCCGGCCAGCGAAAGCTCCCGGGCGATCAGTGCGGCCGTCTCGAACTCGTTGCCGGAAAGCTCAGGGTGCGAGTGGAGGTGACGGCGCGTAGCGATCAGCCCCGGAACCCGGAGGGCGAGGAGGTGGTCCAGTTCGCGGGGCAGCGGCTGGGAGCCTGGCGGCGTCTCCAGCCAGGACGACGCCAGCTGGCCACCCGTGGGCAGCGTCAACGCACTCGTCACGTCGAATTCTCGATCACTAGAAGTGGATGGATCATCGGGGACAGCAGACAGCCTAGACCTCCGACGGTGACGCTGCGCAACCTCGTTACGGTAATGATCGGACCGCGCAGCGTCAGGAATGCCCTGTTCGGAGCGCTCGGAGATGTGCGGGACAGCAGGTAGATCGCTATCGAACGCCGACATCCGCCCCTCACCTCCTACAACGCGTAACCGATCGCGGCGGCCCGAACCCGGCAGAACACGCGCGGATCCTGGTGCAAATTGTCGCATTAGTCGGGGTGATGAACTGACACTCCGACAATTAGCCGACCACACTCCGCAACGCGCCGGATAGGGACGCTCACATGGCGGCGTCCACCACGGGCGCACACCCTGTGCGTCCGCGCTCCTCCGACCCGGTACCCGCCCGACGCGACGGACACACCGCGGCCACGACCCGGGACGCTCAGAAGCGGTCGGTGGGCCGGTACAGCCCCCACACCTCGCGCAGGGTCCCGCAGACCTCACCCACGGTGGCCCGGGCCCGCAGCGCCTCCTTCATCGGGTAGAGCACGTTGTCCGAGCCCTCCGCGGCGGCCCGCAGGTCGGCGAGGGCACGGGTCACGGCCTCGCCGTCCCGCTCGGAGCGCAACCGCGCCAGCCGCTCGGCCTGGGCCGCCTCGATCGTCGGGTCGACGCGCAGCGGCTCGTACGGCTCCTCCTCGTCCACGGTGAACCGGTTGAGCCCGACCACCACCCGCTCACCCGAGTCGATCTCCTGCGCGATCCGGTACGCGGACTGCTCGATCTCCCGCTTCTGGAACCCGGCCTCGATCGCGTCCACCGCCGAGCCGTGGTCGGCCACCCGCTCCATCAACTCGAGCGCGGCGGCCTCGATCTCGGCGGTCATCGCCTCCACCACGTACGACCCGGCGAACGGGTCGACGGTGGCGGTCAGGTCGGTCTCGTACGCCAGCACCTGCTGGGTACGCAGCGCGAGCCGGGCCGCCTTCTCGGTGGGCAGCGCGATCGCCTCGTCGAAGCTGTTGGTGTGCAGCGACTGCGTGCCGCCGAGCACCGCGCCGAGCCCCTGCACCGCCACCCGGACCAGGTTCACCTCCGGCTGCTGGGCGGTGAGCTGCACACCCGCGGTCTGGGTGTGGAAACGCAGCATCATCGACTTCGGATCCTTCGCGCCGAAGTCGTCGTGCATCAGTCGGGCCCAGATCCGGCGGGCGGCGCGGAACTTCGCCACCTCCTCCAGCAGTGTGGTGCGGGCCACGAAGAAGAACGACAGCCGCGGCGCGAAGTCGTCCACCGCGAGCCCGGCGGCCAGCGCCGCACGCACGTACTCGACGCCGTTGGCCAGGGTGAACGCGATCTCCTGCGCGGGCGTCGCGCCGGCCTCGGCCATGTGGTAGCCGGAGATGGAGATGGTGTTCCACTTCGGCACCTCCTTGCGGCAGTACGCGAAGGTGTCCGCGACCAGGCGCAGCGACGGCTTCGGCGGGAAGATGTACGTGCCCCGCGCGATGTACTCCTTGAGGATGTCGTTCTGGATCGTGCCGTTGAGCGCCGAGCCGGCCACCCCGTTCTCCTCGGCGACGAGCTGGTAGAGCAGCAGCAGCACCGAGCCGGGTGCGTTGATGGTCATCGAGGTGGAGACCTTGTCCAGCGGGATGTCGGCGAAGAGCAGCCGCATGTCCTCGATGGAGTCGATGGCGACGCCCACCTTGCCGACCTCGCCGTGCGCGATCGGCTCGTCGGAGTCGTAGCCCATCTGGGTCGGCAGGTCGAACGCGACCGAGAGGCCCATCGTGCCGGCCCGCAACAACTGGTGGTACCGCGCGTTGGACTCGGTGGCGGTGCCGAAGCCGGCGTACTGGCGCATGGTCCACGGACGGGAGGTGTACATGGTGGGGTAGACGCCCCGGGTGTACGGGAACTCGCCGGGGGCGCCCAGCCGGGAGTCCAGGTCCTCCGGAAGGTCCGCGCCCGTGTAGACGCCCTTGATCGGAAAACCGGACTCGCTTGACCGCCGTTCGTTCATCCCCGGATGGTAGGACGCGCCGGCATCTCGCCGGGTGAGGGATACCGCACAGCCCGTCCCGAGCCGTCGACAGCAGGTGAACGACGAGGCACTTTCTGTCGACTTCGATAAACGTCCGTCGCGTCGGCTTTCGCATCGGGCGTCGGAACCAGCAAGATAGGGGGGTTGTGTCCCAGCCCCCCTCGATTTCCCCCGGTGGCTTTTCTGTGACTCAGATCCCGACGTGGAGCGGCGGACCGGTCAGTCCCGCCAACGGCCGCGCAGCACCCGGCACCACCATCGGTGACCGGTACTCGCTGCGGTCCTCGGTGGGCAACGGCGGCATGGGCACGGTGTGGCGTGCCACCGACACCCTGCTCCGCCGCGACGTGGCGGTGAAGGAGGTCGTCCTGCCTCCGGGGCTGGCCCCCAGCGACCGCGACGCCATGTACGAACGCACCCTGCGCGAGGCCCGCGCCGCCGCCGCCATCCAGCACCCGGCCGTGGTGCAGGTGTACGACGTGGTCACCGAGGCCGGCCGGCCGTGGATCGTGATGGAGCTGCTGGACGCCCGCAGCCTCGCCGACATGGTGATCGAGGACGGGCCGGTCGCGCCCCGCGCCGTCGCCAAGATCGGCATAGCGCTGCTCGGCGCGTTGGAGGTGGCCCACGCGATCGGCGTGCTGCACCGCGACGTCAAACCGGCGAACGTGCTGATCTGCACCGACGGGCGGTGCGTGCTCACCGACTTCGGGGTGGCTCGGATGCCCACCGACGTGCAGCTCACCACCCCCGGCATGGTGCTCGGCTCGCCGCACTTCATCTCGCCCGAGCGGGCCATGGGCCAGGAGTTCGGCCCGCCCAGCGACCTCTTCTCGCTGGGTGTGACGCTCTACACGGCGGTGGAGGGGCGACCCCCGTTCGACAAGGGTGACCCGATCGAGACCATGCACGCCGTGGTCGAGGACCCGCCGGCTCCGCCGCAGCGCAGCGGCCCGCTGACCCGGGTGCTGATGGGCCTGCTGGAGAAGGACCCGGCGCGCCGGCTGGACGTGCACACCTCCCGGGCCATGTTGCGCGAGCTGCTCGCCGGCCCGCTCGGCAGCACCGCCACCGCTGTGCACTCGGTCACCGACCCGTACGCGGTGGTGCCGGTGCAGCAACGCCCGGTGCCCGTCCTCCCGCCGCCCCCGTCGGAGCCGAAGCCGGACAACCAGATCGGCGGCAAGGCGATGTTGGCGCCGGGTGAGTCCCTGACCGACCGGCTGGCCGCGTTGCGCCGGGGCGAGCGCCCGCAGCCGGCCGCCCCGACAGGTGCCACCGGTTTCGACGAGACCAGCGCCGACGCGTTGTCCGGCCCGCTGCACACCCCCACCGGCGCGATGCCCGGTCCCGGCCAGCCTCCCGCCGGGCGCACCTACGGCGGCAGCGCCGACACCACTCAGCGGGTGGACGCCGGCGCGCATCCCGACGCCACCCAGCGGGTCAGCTACGGCAGCCCGGCCGACGCCACCCAGCAGGTCGGATACGGCGGCGCACCGGAGGCCACCCAACGCATCGGCGGCACCTACGGGGGCGGCAACCAGTGGTCGGTGCCGGGCACCGGCCAGCCCTGGGCCACCCCGCCCGCCGCTTCGGGCGGCGGCGGCGCTCTCGACAAGGTCCGCGCCACCGGCGGTCAGCTCGTCAGCACGGTCAAGGGCTGGCCCCGCAAGGTGCAGCTCGCCGCGGCCGGCGGGTTGGCCGTCGTGCTGCTGCTCACCGTGGTGGCCCTCTCCAGCGGCGACGACCCGCCGCCGAACACTCCGGCGGCGCAGCCCAGCGCGTCCGCCCCGGCGGCTCCCGCCGTCGAGATGCAGGAGCACGCGGCCCGCGGCATCCAGGTCATGGTCCCGAAGGGCTGGAAGAAGGCCACCGGAGGCTCGTACACCGACTACATCGACCCGGAGGACAGCGGCCGCAAGGTCCGCATCATCACCGAGAAGTGGTCGAGCGACTCCAACCGCTGGGCGGAGACGGCGGAAAACGGTCTCAAGACCAGGAGCACCTCCTGCGTCAAGCCGTACCAGCAGGTCAACGCCGCCCAGACCGAGCTGGCCAGCAAGCCGGCCGCCGAATTCGAATACACCTGCGGCGAGGGCGACGTCATGCGGCACGGCGTCTGGCGTGGCGTGGCCGAGGGCGGCAAGGCGTACTCGTTCTACCTCACCGCGACGGACGCCAAGTTCGCGGAGAGCAAGCCGATCTTCGACGAGATGGTCAGGACGTTCCAGCTCACCGGGGAAGGCTGAGCCCAGGGAACCGACAGCGGTGATCCGCCGCCGTGCTATCAAGGGGCATGGCGGCGGACACCACTGACATCGACGACATTCGCGAGCAAGCCCGGCGTTGGCTGGCCGACGACCCCGACCCGGCCAGCCGGGATGAGCTGACGGCGGTGCTCGACCGGCTGCCGGCGAGCGCCCCGGAGTTGGCCGACCGGTTCGCCGGCCCGCTGACCTTCGGCACGGCGGGCCTGCGCGGCCCGCTGCGCGCCGGCCCGAACGGCATGAACCTCGCCGTGGTCACCCAGGCCGCTGCCGGCCTGGTCGGCTGGCTGGCGGCCCAGGGTGGCACCGGTCCCCTGGTGATCGGGTACGACGCTCGGCACGGCTCCCGGCAGTTCGCCGAACGCACCGCCCAGGTGTCCACGGGCGCGGGCCGGCCGGCGCTGCTGCTGCCCCGCCCACTGCCCACCCCGGTGCTGGCGTACGCGGTGCGCCACCTCGGCGGGGTCGCCGGAGTGATGGTCACGGCCAGCCACAACCCGCCCCAGGACAACGGCTACAAGGTCTACCTCGGCGCGGAACTGGGCGGTGAGCTGGGTGCCGGAGCGCAGATCGTGCCGCCCGCCGACGCCGGTATCGAGGCGGCCATCCGGGCGGTCGGCCCGCTGACCCAGGTGCCGCTGGGCCCACCCGGGCAGGTGCTCGGTGACGACCTGGTCGCCGTGTACGTGGAACGGGCCACCGCGGTGATCGACCCGGACGGGCCCCGGGACCTGACCGTGGCGTACACCCCGCTGCACGGGGTGGGCGCGGCGGTGCTCACCGCCGCCTTCGCCCGCGCCGGTTTCCCGGTTCCCGGTGTGGTGCCCGACCAGGCCGAGCCGGACCCGGCGTTTCCGACTGTGTCGTTTCCCAACCCGGAGGAGCCGGGGGCGGTGGACCGGTTGATCGCGCTTGCCGACTCCACAGGCGCGGACCTCGCCATCGCCAACGACCCGGACGCCGACAGGTGCGCGGTGGTCGTCCGCGACCACGCGGGCGACGGCGGGCAGACCTGGCGGATGCTGCGCGGCGACGAGGTGGGTGTGCTGCTCGCCGACCACCTGATGCGACGCGGGGTGACCGGGCTGTACGCCACCACCATCGTGTCGTCGTCACTGCTGCGGGCGATGTGCGCGGCCCGGGGCCTGCCCTACGACGAGACGCTCACCGGCTTCAAGTGGATCGTGCGGGCCGGCGGTGGCAGCGCACCGCTGGTCTTCGGCTACGAGGAGGCGCTCGGCTACTGCGTCGCCCCGGAACACGTCCGGGACAAGGACGGCATCACCGCCGCGCTGACCGTGGCCGAGCTGGCCGCCGGCCTGAAGACGCAGGGCCGTACGTTGACCGACCGGCTTGACGAGTTGGCCGCCGAGTTCGGCGTGCACCACACCGACCAGCTCTCCGCCCGGGTGGACGACCTGCGGGTGATCACCGACGCGATGGTCCGGATCCGGGCGGCCACCCCGACCACCCTGCTCGGGCAGCCGGTCGACAGCGTCCGGGACCTGCTGCCCGAGGCGGACGTGGTGATCCTGCGTACCGCGGTGGCCCGGGTGGTGATCCGCCCGTCCGGCACCGAGCCGAAGCTCAAGGCGTACCTCGAGGTGGTGGAACCGGTCGTGGACGGTGACGTCCCGACGGCCCGCAGGCGGGCGGCGTCGGCCGTCGCCGCGCTCCGCGCTGAGGTCAGCGCTGCCCTTGGCATCTGAACCCCGCAGCGCCCACCCATGACAGGTCCGCCCTTTGCTCTGCACCCGCGGAAGCGCCGTTGAACGAACAGTCGGTCCGTGGTGCCTGGGCGGGTGCAGAGCAAAGGGCACGGCGAGCGGGGTCGGCCCGACGGTCAGCGGCGGGGTCGGCCCGACGGTCAGCGGCGGGGTCGACCCGACGGTCAGCGGCGCGGACCGAGGGCCTGGTCGACGGCCCGGCCCAGGGCGGCGACGACCAGGCCGACCGAGGGACGGACCACCGAGTCGTCGGTGCTCACCTCGCCGGAGAAGCCGGCGCCGGTGGCGATCTCCTCCAACCGGCGGCGCGCGTCGGCGGCGGTCTCGCCGTCCACCCCGAGCGCGGACTCCATCCGCAGCACCACGACCAGGGTGGCCAACGCGGCGGTCCGCTCGTCCGGGGCCGCCGCGCCGGTCAGGGCCTCGGCCAGCCGCTGCCGGGTCTCCGCCTCCACGGAGGCGTCCACGACCGGGTACCGGTGCACGTGGATGAAGCCCAACTCGGTCTCGTCGACGTCGCGGACCACGCCCTGGCTGCACAGGTCGCCGAGAATCCGGTCCCGCAGGCCGTGCCGCAGGCGCTGCACCCAGGAGGCCGGGCTGTGCGGGGTGTCAGCCGCGACCCGGCCCAGCACCTCGTCGGCGACCGGCTCGCCGGTGGGCGTCGGGTCGATCACCGCCAACGATCCGTCGGCGTACGCGATCCGGCCGGCCAGGGCCAGCTCGACCAGCACCGCGGCGGCCATGCCCAGGTCCAGGCTGATCCGCGGCATGGTCGCCTTGCCGGTCGTGTCGTCGTAGGCGAGGAGAAGCAGTTCCTCCGCGAGCGCAACACCAGTCATGGCCGGAGACGGTAGCGGGTCCGCGCACCCCGCGCACGGACCCGCCGGACCCGGCACCGACCGGGTACCGCACTCAGAAGCGGGGCATGCCGCCGAACTGGCGGTCGCCGGCGTCCCCGAGCCCGGGGACGATGAACATGCGGTCGTTGAGCCCCTCGTCGATCGAGGCCGTGACCAGGCGCAACGGCAGACCGGAGCGTTCCAGCCGCTCGATGCCGACCGGCGCGGCGAGCACGCAGAGCACCGTGATGTCGGTGCAGCCGCGGTCGGCGAGCAGCCGACAGGAGTGCTCAAGCGAGCCACCGGTGGCCAGCATCGGGTCCAGCACCAGCACCGGCAGCCCGGCCAGATCGCGGGGCAGCGACTCCATGTACGCGCGTGGCTCGTAGGTCTCCTCGTCACGGGCGAGGCCGACGAAGCCCATCGAGGACTCCGGCAGCAGGCCGAGCGCGGCGTCCGCCATGCCCAGGCCGGCCCGCAGCACCGGGACCAGCAGCGGCGGATTGGCCAGCCGGGTGCCCTCGGTGCCGGTGACCGGCGTCTGCACCGGGTACCGCTCGACGGGGAAGGTGCGCGCCGCCTCGTACACCAGCATGGTGGTCAGTTCGTGCAGCGCCGCCCGGAACGTCGAGGAATCGGTGTGCGCGTCCCGCATGGCAGTCAATCTCGACTGGGCCAGCGGGTGGTCAATGACGTGTACGTCCACGATCGCTCAACCTACCGGTCCGTCCGGCAGGCCGGTGCGGGTGCGGTCGGACCAGCGACGCCGCTCACGCCCACCCGCCCGCTGTGAGCAAGATCACTTGGCCTTCCGGTGCGTAGACTTCGGGGCATGACGGCGACAACGACGTCGGCCCGGTCGGAGCTCTCCGAGCTGGGACGATCCGAGACCGCTCTGCGGACCTTCCTGCACGGCCTACCGGGCGTGGACCAGGTCGGCGCGGAGCAGCGGGCGGCACAGCTCGGCACCCGATCCATCAAGACCACCGCCAAGGCCCAGGCGATCGACCTGGCGATTCGGATGGTCGACCTGACCACCCTGGAGGGGGCGGACACCCCCGGCAAGGTGCGCGCGCTCGCCGCGAAGGCGCTGCGCCCGGACCCCGCCGACCCGTCCTGCCCGCACGTCGGCGCGGTCTGCGTCTACCCGGCGATGGTCCCGTACGTCGCCGAGGTGCTGCGCGGGTCCGACGTGCACCTGGCCAGCGTGGCGACCGCCTTCCCGTCGGGCCAGGCGCCGCTGGAGATCAAGCTCGCCGACACCCGGGCCGCCGTCGCGGCCGGCGCCGACGAGATCGACATGGTGATCAACCGGGGAGCGTTCCTGGCCGGGCGGTACAAGGAGGTCTACGACGAGATCGTGGCCACCAAGGAAGCCTCCGGGGACGCCCACCTCAAGGTGATCCTGGAAACCGGCGAGCTGGCCACCTACGACAACGTGCGGCGGGCCTCCTGGCTGGCCATGCTGGCCGGCGGCGACTTCATCAAGACCTCCACCGGCAAGGTCCCGATCGCGGCGACCATGCCGGTGAGCCTGGTGATGCTGGAAGCGGTCCGCGACTTCCGCGAGGCGACCGGGCGGCAGGTGGGCGTGAAGCCCGCCGGTGGCATCAAGACCACCAAGGACGCCATCAAGTACCTGGTGATGGTCAACGAGACAGTCGGCCCGGACTGGCTCGACCCGGACTGGTTCCGCTTCGGCGCGTCCAGCCTGCTCAACGACCTGCTGATGCAGCGCACCAAGCTGACGACCGGCACCTACTCCGGTCCCGACTACTTCACCCTGGACTGATAGCCGATGTTCGAATACGCCCCCGCCCCCGAGTCCCGCTCGGTGGTGGACCTCAAGCCCTCGTACGGGCTGTTCATCGACGGTGATTTCGTCGACCCGACCGACGGCGGCAGCTTCAAGTCGATCAACCCCGCCTCCGAGGAGGTGCTGGCCGAGATCGCCGAGGCCGGCGCCGCCGACGTGGAGCGCGCCGTGCGCGCCGCCCGCAAGGCGTACGACAAGGTCTGGGGTCCGATGCCGGGCCGGGACCGGGCCAAGTACCTGTACCGGATCGCCCGGCTCATCCAGGAACGCTCCCGCGAGCTGGCCGTCCTGGAATCCCTCGACAACGGCAAGCCGATCCGCGAGTCCCGCGACGTCGACCTGCCGCTTGTCGCCGCGCACTTCTTCTACTACGCCGGCTGGGCCGACAAGCTTCCGCACGCCGGTTTCGGCGCCAACCCGCAGCCGATCGGTGTCGCCGCGCAGGTCATCCCGTGGAACTTCCCGCTGCTCATGCTCGCGTGGAAGATCGCCCCGGCGCTCGCCGCGGGCAACACTGTGGTGCTGAAGCCGGCCGAGACCACCCCGCTGACCGCGCTGCTCTTCGCCGAGATCTGCCAGCAGGCCGACCTGCCGGCCGGCGTGGTCAACATCGTCACCGGGGCGGGCGACACCGGCCGCGCCCTGGTCGAGCACCCCGGCGTGGACAAGGTCGCCTTCACCGGCTCCACCGAGGTCGGCCGGGCCATCGCCCGGTCCGTCGCCGGCACCAGCAAGAAGCTCACCCTGGAGCTGGGTGGCAAGGCCGCCAACATCGTCTTCGACGACGCGCCGATCGACCAGGCCGTCGAGGGCATCGTCAACGGCATCTTCTTCAACCAGGGGCACGTCTGCTGCGCCGGCTCCCGGCTGCTGGTGCAGGAGAACGTGGCCGACCGCGTGCTGGAGTCGTTGAAGCGGCGGATGGCCCAACTCCGCGTCGGCGACCCACTCGACAAGAACACCGATGTCGGCGCGATCAACTCCGCCGCCCAGTTGGAGCGGATCCGCGAGCTGTCCGACGCCGGCTCCGCCGAGGGCGCCGAACGCTGGTCACCGCCGTGCGAGCTGCCCGACCGTGGCTTCTGGTTCGCGCCGACGATCTTCACAGGCGTCACCCAGGCACACCGGATCGCCCGCGAGGAGATCTTCGGGCCGGTGCTGTCGGTGCTCACCTTCCGCACCCCGGCCGAGGCCGTGGAGAAGGCCAACAACACGCCGTACGGGCTGTCGGCGGGGATCTGGACCGACAAGGGCTCCCGGATCCTGTGGATGGCCGACCGGCTGCGCGCCGGCGTGGTGTGGGCCAACACGTTCAACAAGTTCGACCCCACCTCGCCGTTCGGTGGCTACAAGGAGTCGGGTTACGGTCGCGAGGGCGGCCGGCACGGGCTGGAGGGCTACCTCAATGTCTGAGCGGGTCGCGGTACGCAAGACGTACAAGCTCTTCATCGGCGGGAAGTTCCCGCGCAGCGAGTCGGGACGGTCGTATCTCGTGCAGTCCTCGAATGTGTCACTGGCCTCCCGCAAGGACGCCCGGGACGCGGTGGTCGCCGCCCGCGCCGCCGTGAAGGGCTGGGCCGGGGCGACCGCGTACAACCGGGGTCAGATCCTCTACCGGGCCGCCGAGATGCTGGAAGGCCGCCGCGAACAGTTCGTCGCCCTGGGCATCCCCGGCGACGAGGTGGACGCCGCGGTGGACCGCTGGGTCTGGTACGCCGGCTGGGCCGACAAGCTCGCCCAGGTGTACGGCGGCGCCAACCCTGTCGCCGGCCCGTACTTCAACCTCTCCGCGCCCGAGCCGACCGGCGTGGTCGCGGTTGTCGCCCCGGAGCGCCCGGCGCTGCTCGGCCTGGTCAGCGTGATCGCCCCGGCGATCGTCTCCGGCAACACGGTGGTGGTGGCGGCGTCGCCGTCGGAGCCACTGGCGGCGGTGACGCTTGCCGAGGTGCTGGCCACCTCCGACCTGCCCGGTGGGGTGGTCAACATCCTCACCGGCGCGATCACCGAGACCGTGCCGGCGCTGGCTTCCCACATGGACGTCAACGCCATCGACCTGACCGGGGTGACCGACACCGCACTCGCCACCGACCTTGAGGTCAAGGCCGCGGAGAACCTGAAGCGGGTGCTCCGCCCCGCCCCTGCCGACCACGACTGGTCGGCCGACCCGGGCCTGGCCCGGATGACCGTGCTGCTGGAGACGAAGACGGTGTGGCACCCCAAGGGGGTGTGATTTCGTTCCCGGCCTTTGGTTTTCGGGGGAGCCCCACCCGCTCCGGGCGGTCAGGCTTGATCCCTCCGCGGGTGGGGCTCCCCCGAAAACCTGACGTGGGGGGGCGGGTTCGTCGGGTGGGTCAGCTCACGGGTCCTGCCTCGGGTTGGGTTGCCGGGGCGCGGTCAAGATCCGCGCAACTTCAGGGTTGTTGCCGCCTCCCGTGCGCCTGAGGCAGCAACAACCCTGTTCTTGTCCGGATCTTGACCGGCTCCGCCGGTCCTGGTCGGCGATCATGGGGTTGGCGGGGTGTTTGATCTCGCTCGGCCCGGTCAACCTCATGATCACCGCTGGGGTGGGGTGGGGTGGGGTGGGGGCGGGGTGGGGGCGGCTGGGTGGGTGGGGGGTCTACTACCGGGGGTAGGATTGGGCGGTGACTCGGTTGGGCGATCTTGAGCGTGCGGTGATGGACGTGTTGTGGGACGTGGTCC
Source organism: Micromonospora sp. NPDC023888 (assembly GCF_040639415.1). Taxonomy (NCBI): domain Bacteria; kingdom Bacillati; phylum Actinomycetota; class Actinomycetes; order Micromonosporales; family Micromonosporaceae; genus Micromonospora; species Micromonospora sp. NPDC023888. The sequence goes on from NZ_JBEZZW010000033.1 coordinate 59,208, forward strand.
CCGGCACGTCCGACGGTGTGACCGTGCGAGAGGTGGCCGACGCGCTCGATGGCCGTGAGCTGGCGTACACGACGGTGATGACCGTGCTGGACCGGCTCGCCGGCAAGGGCATGGTGCAGCGCGAACGCGAAGGTCGGGCCTGGCGGTACCGGCCAGCGGCCAGCCGCGAGGCGCACATCGCCCAGCTCATGCTCGACGCCCTCGACCTGGGCGGCAGCCGGGACGCCGCGCTTGTGCGCTTCGCCCGCTCGGTCACCGGCACCGAGGCCGAGGTGCTGCGCGCGGCGCTCGGCAGCGAGGCCGGGTTGACCGGGCCGGACACCACCGCCGGTGGCACGGGTGCCGCCGAACCAGACGGGCCGAGCCTGGCCGGGTCGGGTGCCGAACTGACCGACCGGGTGGACGGGCCGGCGGGCCGGCGACCTGCCGGCGAGGCAGCGGAGCGGTAGGGCGAACGCCATGGCCTACGCCGTGCACTTCGCCGCCACCATGCTGGCCTGCTATCTGACGGCTCAGGTGCTGGCCCGCTCCACCTGGACGTGGCGCAGCCCCCGAGTGGCGATCATCTGCTGGCAGGCCGTCGGGTTGGCGCTGGGTCTCTCCGCGATGGGCCTGCCGATGGCGCTCGGGTTGAGCACGTACGACCTGCCGACCGGAAGCGCGCTGCTCGCCCTCGTCGACGACCTCGGCCACGGCACCCTGCCGGCCGGGATGAGCACCTTCCACCTTGCCGGCGTCGGGGTGGGCTTCGGCATCGGCGCGGTGCTGGTCACCACGACCGTTCGCAGTATCCACGGCACCGTACGCGCCCAGCGCCGGCACCGGGACCTGCTCTCCCTGGTCGCCCGGGACGATCCCGCCGCGCCCGGCGCGCTGGTGCTGGATCATCCGAGCGCCGCCGCGTACTGCCTGCCGGGCGTGAAGCCGCAGGTGGTGGTCAGCGCCGGCACGCTGAGCCTGCTGGATCGGGCCGAGCTGGCCGCGGTGCTCAGCCACGAGCGCGCGCATGCCCACGAGCGGCACGACCTGGTGCTGCTGCCGTTCACCGCGCTGTGCCGCGCGTTGCCGTGGTTCGCCTGGGTCCGCCACGCACACGAGCGGGTCGCCCTGCTGGTCGAGATGCGGGCCGACGACAAGGCCCGTGAGCTGCACGCCGAGGCGCCGTTGGCGGGGGCGCTGCGCCGGTTCGCCGCCGCCGGTCACCGGATCACCCCGGCGGGCGCGCTGGGCATGGGCGACCGTGATCTTGACGTACGGGTCCAGCGTCTTCTGGTAAGCGACCAGCCACCCCGGGTGCTCGGCGCCACCGCCCTCGCCGTCGCCACCACGCTTGTCGCTCTCCCCGTCACCCTCTTCCTGAGCTGACCCCCAACAGCTGACCCCCAGCGCCCCCGCGCGCGACCATCCGCCGCGCCCAGCGCCCTCCCATCCCTCGCGCCCTCGCGGCCCTCGCGCCCTCGCGCCCTCCCGTACCGGTCGACGCACCCAACGCGGCCAGCGCGGCCTTGCCGTTCCCACGACTACTACGTGATGTCGTAGACTTGCTTACGACATCGCGTAGTAGTCGGACGTGTAGAGAAGCTACGTGTAGTGTGGCTACGACAAGGGAGCCAACACTACGGAGAGCCGGCCATGGACACCCTGCTCCTCGCCCGCCTGCAGTTCGCCACCACCACCTCGATCCACTTCCTGTTCGTGGTCGTCACGCTCGGGCTGGTCACCCTGCTGGTCGGGATGCAGACCGCCTGGGTGCTCACCGGCAACCCGAAGTGGGAGCGGCTGACCCGCTACTGGGGTCAGCTCTACGTGATCAATTACGTGCTCGGGATCGCCACCGGCATCGTGATGGAGTTCCAGTTCGGCCTGAACTGGAGTGGCCTGTCGCGCTACGTCGGCAACGTCTTCGGCGCGCCGCTGGCCCTGGAGACGCTTGTGGCGTTCTTCCTGGAGTCCACGTTCCTGGGAATGTGGATCTTCGGCTGGCACCGGCTCGGCAAGGGTGTCCACCTGGCGCTGCTCTGGGGTGTGGCGATCACCGCGTACGCGTCGGCCTTCTGGATCATGGTGGCGAACTCCTGGTTGCAGAACCCGGTCGGATACGAGGTCCGCGACGGGATCGCCCACCTCACCGACTTCGGCGCGCTCCTCACCAACCCCACCCTCGGGATGGCGTTCGGGCACGTGGTGTCGGCCGCGTTGCTGATCGGCGGGATGCTGATGGCGGCGGTCAGCGCGTGGCACCTGATCCGGCGCACCCCTGACTTCGCGCTCTTCCGCACGTCGCTGCGGATCGGCCTGGTCACCTCGGCGTTGGCGATCAGCCTGGTGCAGGGCTTCGGTTTCGCGCAGTTCGGCCCGGTCGGTGGCGTGCAGCCGACCAAGTTCGGCGGCCAGGGGCCGGAGGCCCAGGCGCTGATCGCCGAGTGGACCGCGCGGTTCGGCCCCGGCGACTACACCCCGCCCGTGCTGGCAAACGTCGGGCTCGGCTTCATGATCCTGACCGGTCTCACCCTCGGCTGCGTCTGGTTGCTGCTGCCCCTGCTCTTCCGCGACTGGATCATCCGGTTGCGGTTCCCGCTCTGGCTGGTCCTGCTGGCCCTGCCGCTGCCGTTCGTCGCCGTCATCCTCGGCTGGATCTCCCGGGAGGTCGGCCGGCAACCCTGGGTGGCGTACGGGCTGCTCCCCACCGAGCAGGCCGTCTCCCCGGTCGGCGCCCCGGTGATGCTCGCCTCGCTGATCGGCTTCAGCCTGCTGCTGGGCACCCTCGCCGTCACCAACTGGGTGCTGCTCGCCCGGCACGCGAAACGCGGCGCGCTCGACCCGGCGCTCGGCCGCCCGCCGACGCCACCCGGCGAGCCGGCCCGTCCCGAACCCGCGCTCGTCTGAGGATCTGAGGAGAAGACCGTGGATCTCGCCTGGTACGCCCTGCTCGGCCTCTTCTTCGCCAGCTATCTGGTGCTCGCCGGCTACGACTACGGCGTCGGCCTGCTGCTCGCGCGGGGCGGAAGCCTGGCCGGGCGGCGGGCCACGCTCACCGCGCTCGGCCCGTTCTTCCTCGGCAACGAGGTCTGGCTGGTGGCTGCCGTGGGCATCCTGTTCGGCGCGTTTCCGCTGCTGGAGGGTGAGTTGCTCGCCGGCTGCTATCCGGCCGTCGCCGGCGCCCTGGTCGGCGTCATCCTGGTCACCGCCGGGGTGCAACTGCGCAGCCGGCACACCGACGAGCGGATCCGCGCCCGGTGGGACCGCATCGTGACGATCGGCAGCGCACTCGCCGCACTGGGCTGGGGTGTGGTGCTCGCCGCGCTGCTCCAGGGCGTACCCCGTCAGGCCGACGGGCACGTCGCCGGGGTGTCGCACCTCGCCACCCCGTTCGCGGCCGCCGCCGGGCTGGCCATGGTCGCTCTGGTCGCGGTGCACGGTGCGACCTTCCTCACCCTTCGACTGCCGACCGCCGAGGCCGCCGTGGTCGGCCGCACGGCCCGCCGGCTGGTGCCGGTGGCGCTCACCGCGGTCGCGCTGGCCACCGTCGTGGGCCTGCTCTCCGCCCGGGTACGCGACGCGGTCCAGCGGCCGGCGGTGGCCGTACTCCTGCCGGTGCTCCTCGTGGTGGCGCTGCTGGCGGCCCGCGCGGCGCTGGCGCGGCGGCGGCCCGGGTGGGCCCTGGTCGCCACCGGCGCGGCCCTGGCGCTGCCGGTGGCGCTTGTCGGCGCCGCCCTCTGGCCCTACGTGCTGGTGTCCACGACCGACCCGGGCGCCTCGCTGGCGGTGGCCGACGCCGCCGCCAGCGCGCCGACCCTGCGGCTGCTCGGCTGGGTGGCGCTGCCGCTGCTTCCGGCCCTACTAGGCTTCCAGGCGATGTGCTGGTGGGTTTTCCGAGGACGGACCGACGGCAGGGCACCGGTGTACTGGTGAACCGCCGTCCGTTCGACCCGCGTCTGCTGCGCCGGGTCCCCGCGGCCCGGCGCGATCTTGCCGTGCTCGCGCTGCTGGGTGTGCTCGCCGCCGGGTTGATCGTGGCGCAGGCGACCGCGCTCGCGGCGGTGCTGGCCACCGCCGTCGACGGTCGGCTCGATCGACAGGCGTTGGCCGGCTTCGTGATCGCGGTCGCCGCCCGCTCGGTGCTGGTCTGGGCGCAGGGCACGGTCTCCGCGCGGGTGGCCGCCACGGTCAAGGCGACGCTGCGGGCCGACCTGCTCGGCGCGGTGGGCCGGCACGGCCCCGGCTGGGTGGCCGGGCAGCGGGCCGGTCAGCTCGCCACCCTGGCCGGCCGCGGGTTGGACGCACTTGACGCCTACTTCACCGGGTACCTGCCGCAGTTGGTGCTCAGCGTCACGGTGCCACTGGCGGTGCTGGCCCGGGTGGTCTTCGCCGACTGGAGCTCGGCGGTGATCATCGCGGTGACCCTGCCGCTGATCCCGGTCTTCGGCGCACTGCTCGGGTGGCAGGCGCAGGCCGCCACCGAACGGCAGTGGCGGCGGCTGTCGCTGCTCGGCGGTCACTTCCTGGACATGGTCGCCGGGCTGCCCACGCTGCGCGCGTTCGGGCGAGCCCGGGCACAGACCGACGTGGTACGCCGGATGGCCGACGGACACCGCGTCGCCACCATGAAGACGCTGCGCATCGCGTTCCTGTCCGCGCTCGTGCTGGAGCTGGTCGCCACCCTCTCGGTCGCCCTGGTCGCGGTGCCGGTCGGCATCCGGCTGCTCGGCGGCGGGCTGGCCTTGCAGACCGCGCTGCTGGTGCTGCTGCTCACCCCCGAGGCGTACCTGCCGCTGCGGTCCGCCGGCAGCCGCTTCCACGCCAGCATGGAGGGGCTCGCCGCGCTGGACGAGGCACTGACCATCTCGGCCGCGCCCGTCGCACCCCGCGCCGCCGAGGGCGCCACCACCCCGGATGCGCGACGGGAGATCCGGTTCGAGGCGGTGACCGTGGCGTACGAACGGACCACCGCGCTGCGGGACGTGAGCCTGACCATCCGACCTGGTGAACGGATCGCCATCATCGGACCCAGCGGCGCCGGCAAGAGCACCCTGCTCGGTCTGCTGCTCGGCTTCGTGACCCCGACCAGTGGCCGGGTCACAGTGGACGGGGTCGACCTCGCCACCGCCGACCCGGACACCTGGCGCCGGCAGCTCGCCTGGGTGCCGCAGCGGGCTCACCTCTTCGCCGCCTCGCTTGCCGACAACATCCGGCTCGGCGCACCGGACACCCCGCCCGACGTGCTGGCCGCGGCGGTGCACGACGCCGCCCTGGACGACGTGGTGGCCGGCCTGCCGGACGGCCTGGACACGCTGCTCGGCGAACGCGGGCACGGCCTGTCCAGCGGGCAGCGGCAGCGGGTCGCGTTGGCACGGGCCTTCCTGCGCGCCGCACCGGTGGTGCTGCTCGACGAACCCACCGCCCGCCTCGACACGGCCGCCGAGGCGGTGGTGCTCGACGCCACCCGCCGTCTGGTCGCCGGACGGACCGCGCTGTTGGTCGCGCACCGACCGGCGCTGCTCGCCGACGCCGACCGGATCCTGCGGGTCGAGGACGGTCGGGTCACCGAGCTGACACCCGAACCGACCGGAAAGGCGCCCCGATGAGCGCGGCGGACCCGGCAGACACGACGCCGGTAGCCGACCCGGCACCACGCGGGCGGGCCACCGCCGACGCCGCACCGCGCGGACGAGCCGGCGCCGAACGGGCCGTGTTGCGACTGGCCCGGCCGTACCTGGGCCGCCTGGTCGGTGCCGGGCTGCTCGCGGCCGCCACCGAGTTCGCCGGGCTGGCCCTGATGGCCACGGCCACCTGGCTGTTGATGAGCGCCGCCGGTCAACCCCCACTGGACCGGCTCACCGTGGCGATCGTCGCGGTCCGGGCGCTGGCGATCAGTCGGGGCGTGCTCCGCTACACCGAACGGCTCGCCGGGCACGACGCGGTACTCCGCATGATCACTGACGTCCGGGCCCAGGTCTTCGCCACCCTCGCGGCCCGCCGCAGCGCCGTATACCGCTCGGGGGACGTGCTGAGCCGGCTGGTCTCCGACGTGGAGGCCGTCCAGGACCTGCTGCTGCGGGTGTTGGTTCCGGGCTCGGCGGCGGCCCTGGTCGGTGTGCTGGCGGTCGCCGTGGCGGCGCTGATCTCCCCGCCGGCAGCCGGCGCGCTCGCCGTCGGGCTGCTGGTTGCCGGCGTGGCGCTGCCCGCGCTGGCCACCGCGGTCACCCGTCGCAGCGCGGCCGAGGTGGCCCCGCTGCGCGGCGCACTGGCCACGGACGCGATCGACCTCACCCACGGCGCCGCCGACCTGGCCGCGTTCGGGGCGACAGACGGCGCGCTGCACGCCGCCGAAGAACGTGCCCGCCGGCTGGCCCGGCTGGAACGCCGGCTGGCCGCCACCGGGTTCGCCGTGGACGCGGCCGGGGTGCTGACCGCCGGGTCGACCGCCGCCGCGGTGGTGCTGGCCGCGCTGGCCGCCGACGTACCCGGGGTGCTGGTGGGCGTCCTGGCCGTCGGCGCGCTGGCCGCCGTCGAGGTGACCCTGGCGCTTGTCGCGGCGGCCCGACAGTGGACACAACTGCGACCCGGCCTGGCCCGGGTGGCCGCTCTGCTCGACGGCGGCCCGCCGACTCGCCCGGCCGAGGGCGGCAGCACGGACCCGACCGGTCCGCCCGAGCTGCGCTTCGACGACGTGACGGTGCGGTACCGGGACGGTGCGGCGCCCGCCCTCGACGGCGTCAGCCTGGACCTGCCGGCCGGGCGGAGGATCGCGGTGGTCGGCCCGAGCGGCGCCGGCAAGAGCACCCTGGCCGCCGTGCTGACCGGCACCGTCCGGCCGGTGTCCGGCCGGGTCACCCTGGGCGGTCGAGACCTGTCGGCGTACGCCGAGGAGGCGCTGCCCCGCGCGGTCGGCGGCCTGCTCGCCGAGGCGTACGTCTTCCATGCCACGGTCCGGGAGAACCTGCTGCTCGGGCGGGCCGGGGCCGGCGAGGAGGAGCTGACCGCGGCCACCGCGGCGGCCGGCCTTCTGGAGTGGGTACGCGCCCAGCCGGCGGGTTGGGACACGCTTGTCGGCGAGGAGGGCGGGCAGCTCTCCGGCGGCCAGCGGCAGCGGCTGGCGCTGGCTCGGGCCCTGCTCGCCGCGCCTCCGGTGCTGGTGCTCGACGAGCCCACCGAAGGGCTGGACCCGACCGCCGCGGACGCGGTGCTCGCGTCCGCCCTCGCCGCCACCCCCGCCGGGCACTCGGTGCTGCTGATCACCCACCGGCTCAGTGGGCTCGCCGACCTGGACGAGATCGTCGTCCTCGACGCCGGTCGGGTGATCCAGCGCGGTCGCCACGCCGAACTGGTCGCCACCGACGGCTGGTACCGGGACCAGTGGCTGCTCCAGGCGGCCGCCGAACGGGGTTACCTGGCGCTCGCGCCCTGACCGGGCTCGGGGACGGACCAGGGTTCTCCCCGACGTCCGGGCTCCGGAGTCCGTGGCAGGGTGGTGGCATGCCGCGCTGTGAGGATGTGTTTGTCGACGAGCACCTGCGGGAGCTGGCCGCCCGGTTGCAGGGTCCGGCGCGACTCAAGTCCGACCTGCTGACCGAGGCCCGGCACGGGCTGCTGGACGCCGTCGAGGCGTACCAGGAGAGTGGTGTGCCGCCCACGGAGGCGCAGCGCCGGGCGGTGGTCGAGTTCGGCTCACCGGCGCAGTTGCTCCCCTCCTGGCAGGCCGAGCTGGCGGTGGGCGCGCTGCGGGGCCTCTCCCTGCGGATGTTGGCCGTCGCCGGGGTGGGGGTGGCCGCCGGCGACCTGACCTGGCGCGGGGCGAGCTGGAGCGACGGTCCTCGCCCGCCGGCCGGCTACCTGCTGCTCTCCAACTCGGTCGACTGGATCTGGATGAGCACGCTGCTGCTCGCGGTGGCCGGCCTGCTGGTCGTCGCGGCGAGCGCCCGGTCGACCCGACCGGGTCTGGTCGTGGCGCAACGGGCCGTGGGCGCCGGCCTGACCGGCCTGCTGGCTCTCGCCATGCTTACCGGCTGCGCCCTCTTCACCTGGTCTCTCAACATCTGGGAGGCGGCGCTGCGCTGGCCACCGATGATCATCGGTGCGGTGTTGGTGGGCGGCGCGTACTTCTCGCTGACCCGCGCGACGCGCGGCTGGCTCCGGGCCGTCGCCCGCTGACCCGCGCTGCTCTGCCCTGCGCGCCCACCGCGTCCGCAGTCGGCCGGGTCGGGTGCGGGCGGGTACGGGCCCGGCACCTCGACGGCAGGGTCAGGCCGGGGTGGCGGGTGGGCTGCCGGGATCGAGGAACCGGCCGACGGTCTGTTGGAACTCGTGCCAACCGGCACGCTCCCCGGCAAGCGCCCGGCGGCCGGAGTCGGTGAGCTGGTACGTCCGCCGCTCCCGACCGTTGACAGTGCTCCAGGTGCTCGCCACGTGCCCCGCGCGTTCCAGGCGACGGAGCGCCGGATAGATGGTGCCGGTGGGCAGATCCAGGCTGCCGTCACTGCGGTCCCGCAGCGCCTCGATGATGGCGTAGCCGTGCAGCTCGCCCTGCTCCAGCACGGCGAGCAGCAGAGCGTCGAGATGGCCGTGCAACGACTGGGCCTTCATGCGTAGCTACGCTACTTGTCGAGCGGCCGGTTCGCCAGCGCCGGCCACCAGCAGGTCGAACCCGTGCGCCAGCCGGCCACCGGGGTGCGGGCATCGGTCACCCAGGGCCGCCGACTAGGGTATGTGCCCAGAGTCACTCGCCGGACAGAGACCCCGGCGGGTGGGCAACCCGAAGCACACGGAGGTCAGCGTGGCCCGCCAGTCGCCCCAACGGCCCGACGCCGACGAGCCCGAGCTCGACGACACCACGAGCGCGGCCGAGCCAGAAGAGGCCGAGGAGACCGACCGCCCGTCGGCTTCGGCAGACCGGTCGCTCTGGGACGAGCTGCGCATCGATCCGGTGGAGATCGCCCTGCCCGCCGGCACCGGCTTCACGCTTCGCGCGTACCGGCCGGCCAGCTCGCTGACCCCCACCGACGTGACCGAACGCGACCAGGACGACCCGTTCCTCGCCCGCCGCCAGGTCGTCGAGGAGGAGGACGACGAGACCGTCGTCATCCTCGACGAGGACCTGGCCGAGGAGTTCGCCGACAGCGACGAGGACGAGTCGACGCGCCGCGCCGCCGGCAAGGCCGACGACGAGACCGAGGCCGAGGCCGACGAGGACGTCACGGACGAGGCGGACGACGAGGAGGTGCCGGTCTTCCTCAGCAACCGGGGCAAGCTGCTGCTGTTCACGACCCCCGAGTCGTTGGTCAGTTTCATCCGGTCCGGTGCGCCAAACGATCTGTCCCAACTGGATAGCTGGAATGAATTGTCCGAACGGGTGGAGCCGGCCGACATCGCTCCACTCGACGAGGACACCTACGAACTCGACCTGGTCGTGGAGAACCTGCGCGGCGGTCACGACACCTGGGATTCGACCCTGCTGATCGAGGCTGGCGAGATCGCGCGCGACATCTCGTACGCATTGCGGCTGCCTGCGGTCCTGGACATGCTCTCCGCCGGCTCCAGCCTCGACGACCTGGACGAGGCGCTGCGGGCCACCGCCAACGGTGGGATCGGCGCTTTCATGGGTCGGCGGCGGCTGAAGAAGATCGGAGCACAGACCGCGAGTTTGGGTTGGCGCACCATTGTCGGCAAGATCTCTGCGGTGGTGGACTGGCGCGACTGACCCGTACCGGGGAGCATCAGTTGCTGGCAGAGGAAAGACCTGTCCCGGGAGGAGGACGACGCCGTGGCGCTCGTGCGCGTTTACTGCGGTCTGGCCTCGGCGGATCCGGCTGACCGACCGGCCTCCGCCGGTTCGACGCTGACGTCCGCTGTGGTCGACGACGCAGGCCGTCTGCTGCATGTCTGCGAGATCAGCGACGACGCCGCTGGCTACGCCCAGCTCGTCGCGCTGCTCGTGGAGCGGTCGGGCGGGCCGAGCGGTGCGGCCATCGCCGCCGACAGCGACGACCACACGGTCACCTCGCTGCTGAGCGCGGCGGGTCGACCTTTGGCCATCGCCGACGACGACTCGGTGGACGACTTCGCCGAGCGGTTCGCCGATGACGACTCGTTGGAGGAGATGCAGTCGCCTCCGGCCGAACGACGGGCCGTCGGCCTGGCCCGCGCGTTGCAGGCGGGCGCGCTCTCCGCGGTCACCCTGCCGGCACCCCGGGACCTCGCCGGCTACAAGCAGGTGCTCGCCGCACACGCCGCCCTGGCCAGCGGTCGACACTCCGCCGCCGTGGCGCTGCGTGAGGTGCTGCGTGAGCTCTACCCGGCGGCCCTGCGGGCGTACCCGGACCCGGCCGAGCCGGTCTCGTTGGCGGTGCTCGACGCGCTGCCCGAGCCGGGCATGCTCGGCGGCACCGTCGCCCGGGGCCGCGAGGTGTCGGTCGCGGCGGACGCCATCGCCGCGCACCTGGCCGCCGACGGGGTCGCCGACGCAGAGGAGATCAACGAGGCGGTCACCGCACTGCGGGTCGCCATCTCCGAGACGCCGCGCCGCGCCGCTGTCAACCGGGCGCTCACGTCCGCGGTCGCCGAGACGGTCCGCCAGGCCGTCGCGTCCGTGCGGGCCTGCGACGCGGGCTGTGAGGCGCTGGTCAGCGCGCTCAGTTCCCGGGTCACCACACCCGCCCAGGCGCCTGGTCGCCGTGCCGCTGCCCGCCGTGGCGAGTCGGTCGGCGAGTTGACCGGTCTGGCCGGCACCAGCGCCGGTCTGCGGTCGGTCCGACCCACCCCGCCCGCCGTCGACCCGGCACCCGCCGTCGGGCGGCGCAGCCGGCCCGAGCCGATTCCCGGTAACGCGCCGCTGGCGTCACCCCGTCCACTCGGGCCGCCGCCGGTCGCCCCGCCGCCGGTCACGCCGCCGCCTGTGGCACCCGCGCCGATGGCCCCGGCAGCGACGGCTGGTCCGGCGTCCACACTGCCCGGGCGCAGCGAGCAGATCGGCAACCGCATCGACGGTCCGACCAACCGGCCGGTCTCGTCTCCGCCTCCCCCGCCGCCCGGGATCACCCCGATCGCACCCGCGCAGCGGGGCCAGGTGCCCCCGGCAGAGGCTGGTGAGCCGTTCCGGCCGACACTGACCACCGCCGCGATCAACAACGCGCGCGCGGAACGGCAGCGCACGGTCATCCCGCCCCGTCCGAAGACCAACGGCGGCGAGCCCCGGCCGAGCCACCTGCAACGCCCGGTCGACGAGCCACCGACGGGTGGGTTCAGCGCCACCGACCTGAGCATCCCGGTGCCGACGCCCCGACCCGGTCAGGAGTCCGCACCGCCCGGCTCCCGTGCCAACTGGCCGCTGGTCAACAACCCGGAGGACCCGTCCGACAGTTCGCCGAACAACCCGGCGGCCTACTCCTACGGCGGCAGTCGCGGCATCGAAGCTCCGACCGACCCGGGTCGCGCCGACGGTCGGGTCACCCCGCCCTGGTTGGCGGACGACCTGCCGCAGGAGCCCCCCATGCTGCGGCTGGTGGAGCCACCGCCACTCGCGGACCGGGCGCTGCGCGAGGGGCTCAACCCGCCGGCTGACCCGCACCTGGAGACGCCGCCGCTGCGGTTGGTCGACCGGGAGCAGGCCGCTCGCAACGGCCGGGCAGCAGCCGCACGCGCCGCCGAGCACCGGCCACCACCCCCGGTGGAGCACCGGCCGCCACCGCTGGAGCGCCGAACGCCCCCGATGGAGCACCGGCCGCCGCCGGTCGAGCACCGGCCACCACCGGTCGCCGACGAGGGCGACGGCGACCTGCTGATCTTCGCGCAGGCCAAGTCGGCCTGGTTCGTGGGGCAGGCCGAGGAGACCGACCTGGACTGGTCGACCACTGCCGACACCGGCTGGCAGGCCGCCGAGCAGGCAGCCCGCCCCGCGGTGGGTGCCGAGACCAACGCCGGGCTGCCCAAGCGGGTGCCACAGGCCAATCTGGTCCCTGGTTCCCCGCTGCGCGAGGAGCGCCCATTGCGGATAGTGCGTGATGCGGCGAGCCTCGCGGAGAACACCACGGGCTACTTCCGCGGTTGGCGTCGCGGACAGGAGATCGGCGGTTTCGCGGTAGGTGGCCGGCCCGGTCGCGAGGCAGCCGGTGGCTGGGACTTCAGCCGCGACCACGGCGACCGCGACGACGACCGGGAGTACGAGTACCGGTCCGCCGGTTACCAGTCCTGACGGTCATCCCCACCGGCATTTCACGATCGCGCCCCCAGTCATCCGACTGGGGGCGCGATCGCATGAGCGGAATGGGTTGTCGACACGAGAACGCCGCCCCCAGGCGACCGTGGAAGCGACCCGTCCCGGAGCGGGGCGGACAACTTCCAGATCTCAGGAAGGCGGCGTCGGGTGCCCGCCGGCACGAGCAGGGCGACGGGCAGGGTGAAACGCCCGGTGGCGGCCGGAGCCACCACCGGGCCTGCGGTGCCCGATCAGGCCGGGGCCACCGCGCGCGTACGGCGCATGGTGAGCACGTACTCGACGAGCGAGATCAGCACGTGCTTCGTCGACTCCCGGTTACGGGCGTCGCACGCCACCACCGGCACGTCACTCGAGATCGCCAAGGCGTCCCGAACGTCCTGCGGGTCGTGGTACTGCATCCCGTCGAAGCAGTTGATCGCCACCAGGTACGGGAGGCGTCGGTGCTCGAAGAAGTCGATCGCCGCGAAGCAGTCGGCCAGCCGGCGGGTGTCCACCAGCACGACCGCACCGATGGCGCCCCGAACCAGTTCGTCCCACATGAACCAGAACCGGGTCTGACCCGGCGTACCGAACAGGTACAGAATCAGGTCACGGTCGATCGAGATCCGGCCGAAGTCCATAGCCACCGTGGTCGTCGTCTTACCCGGCACCTGCCGGTTGTCGTCGACGCCCACGCCGGCGGAGGTCATGATGGCCTCGGTGGTCAGCGGCGTGATCTCCGAGACCGAGCCGACCAGCGTCGTCTTACCGACGCCGAATCCACCGGCGATAACGATCTTCGCCGACGTCACGCGCCCACTCGGGTTCGGCGGGCGGTGCGACATGTCAGAGCCTGCGAAGTCCACTCAGCACCCTCTCCAGCAGTTCAGTGCCCACCGCGTCGTCGGAGTCGTCCAAAATGGTCGGCTCGTGGACCGCGACCAGGCCGTCCGTCGCCATGTCGGCGATGAGCACCCGGGCCACACCGAGCGGGAGCTGCATCCGCGCCGCGATCTCTGCGAGCGATTGCACGCGTCCGTCACACAGCGCGGCGATGTACTGGTGTTCGCGGCCCTGGCCGCCGTTGCCATTGGCAGCGGCCCGGCCGCGCACCGTCGTCTCGACGAGCGCCTCCAGCGCGATGTCGAGCCGGGGACGGGTACGACCACGGGTCACGGCGTATGGACGGACCAACGCTCCGGTTGGTTCGTCACGATCGACCATCTCGCCGCTCACCCCCTTCGTACCCGCTACCGGCTCCCACCGGTGAAACCCGTCGTTGTCGTCGTTGCAGTCGTGCCGACCTCACGATCGGCGAGACGTCAGCCCAGCATGCCCGCGGCCGCACGCGGCTGCGGGGTCAGCGCGTCGCCCACCCGGTCGACGAGCAGCGCCATCTCGTAACCGACCTGGCCCACGTCGGAGCTGCGGGCGGCCAGCACGGCGAAGGACGAACCGTCCGAGATGGACATCAGGAACAGGAAGCCATTGTCCATCTCCACGACGGTCTGCAACACCGCCCCTCCCTCGAAGCAGCGGGCTGCACCCTGGGTCAGGCTGACCAGACCCGATGAGATCGCGGCAAGCTGATCCGCCCGGTCGCGCGGCAGATCCCGTGACGACGCGAGGAGTAGGCCGTCCGCCGAGACAGCGACCGCATGCGCGACGCCGGGCACCCGGTCGGCGAAGTTGGCCAGCAGCCAACCAAGATCCTGCGTAGTTGTCATCCTTCTTGCTCCTTCTGCCCGCTCCCGGCCACCGGGCCTGAGCCAGACTGCGAGGATTGCCCTCCCGGAGTCGCCTCCGGGCTGGTCGGGTTGTCCGAGGTGCTACGCCCTCGCTGCACACCCCGGTGGTAGGCGGAGAGCAGGCCACGGACCGCCTCCGGGGAACGGCGCTGGACCGAGGTGGCGGGCTTCTCCACCGCACCCGGCACGAGCTGCGCCATCGGCTTGCGCTTCGGCAGGCCGGTAGTGGTGGTCTCGCTCACCGGCACCGCGCCGGCCGCGGCCGAGGCGGCACGCCAGCCGTCGTCGGCTGCGGTCTGCCAGCCGTTGCTCTGCGGTTGGGGCCGGCGGTTCGGCAGGCTCTCGGCGAAGCCGGGGCGGCTGCCCTCGTTCGCTGTGGAGCCGTTGTCCCGCGGCGCTCCTCCGGCCGTCGGAGTGTCTGCCATCGGTGTGTTACCTGTCGTCCCGGGTGGTGTCTTGTGGACTGTCCGACCGGTGGCCTCGACCGTGGCGAACTGCTGGGTCGCGGTGTCGCCGTTCGTGCTCGGCTGGGCGCCGGCAGCGGGCTCGTCCGAGCCTGGACGGCGGGTACGGAACCAGGCGGACTCCAGCTCCCGGAAGATCGGCAGCTCCATCGTCTCGTCCGCGTACCGCTGCCGGTTCTGCGCCTGCGGTTGCTGAGGCGCCGGCCGAGTCTGCGGTGCTGGCGCCGGAGCCGGAGCCGGAGCCGGCGGCTGGGCTGCGGCGGCCGGCTGCTCGCCGGGTCGCGGCACGCGCGGCAACTCCGTCGTCATGTCCAGAGCGGCGGCGAGCCGCTCGGGCACCGGCGGGGTCGCCGCGTCCCGGTCGCCGCCCGGCACCGGCGGCCAGGCCGGCGGTGCGGGGGCGCTGGGCGCCTGCGCGGGTGGCGCGGATCGGGGTGCGAACCCGCTGAACGACTGGCTGGAGGCCGGCGGCACCGAGAACGGCTGACCCGGGTACGGCTGACCGGAGGTCGGCGACGCGGACACCGGTGACGCGGACACCGGCGGACCGGCGTACGGCTGACCGGAGGCCGGGGCGGCGGAAACCGGCGGGCCGCCGTACGGCGCACCCGAGTAGGGCTGCCCGGAGTACGGCTGACCCGAGGCCGGCGAGGCGGAGACCGGCGCGCCGGAGTAGGGCTGTGCGGAGACCGGCGGCGGCGAGTACGGGTGCGTCTCGGGGCTGCTCGGCAACTGCCGGGGAATGGACGGCTGCTGACCGGTGGTCGGGGTGTCGTCCCCGGAGCGGCGCTGCGGCAGCGGATCGATCGGCTGGCCGTTGGCCGGCCGCGGCGTGAACCCGTCGCCGCCGTTGACGCCGTTCGTCCCGGCCGCACCGGTCAGATCCGACCAGGCCGGCATCGAACCGTAGGCGCCAGCGTTGGCGGGGGTGCCGGCACCGTTTCGCGATGCGGGGTCGAACGGACGACCACCGAGGGTGACCTGGTTGCCGGATTCGCTGGAGCGCGGGTGGTTGCCGAGCGCGGGCAGCGCGCCGAAGACCGGCGCGGGCCCACCGTGCTGGGGGCCGCCGGCCGCGGGCAGGGCTGGCGGCTGCTGCACCCGGCCGGAGAGCGCCCGGGGCACCAGCACCGAGGTGGGCAGGGTCACGTCGGCGACCGTGCCGCGGTCGGAGCCGGGGCGCAGTTCGACCCGGACACCGTGCCGGGACGCCAGCCGGGCGACCACGACGAGGCCCATCATCCGGGACACCGCCACGTCCACCTGCGGCGGCGTCGCGAGCCGCTCGTTGAGGTCGTGCAACTGCTCGGCGCTGATGCCGATGCCGCGGTCCTCGACGTAGAGCGAGGAGCGGTCGCCGACCCGGCGGGCCTCGACCATCACCTGCGAGTCGGGCGGCGAGAACGCGGTGGCGTTGTCGAACAGCTCGGCGACGAGGTGCACCAGGTCGTTCACCGCGTGCGCGGCGACCTCGATGTCGCGGTCGATGACACCGAACTCGATGCGGGTGTAGTGCTCGACCTCGGACTGCGCGGCGCGCAGCACGTCGATGAGCGCGGCCGGCTCCCGTTGCACACGGGTGGAGTCGGCGCCGGCGAGCACCAGCAGGTTCTCGTCGTTGCGGCGCATCCGGGTGGCCAGGTGGTCGAGCTGGAACAGCTCGGCCAGCCGGTCCGGGTCCTCTTCGCCGCGCTCCAGCCGGTCGAGGTGCCCGATGAGGCGGTCGACCAGGATCTGTGAACGGCGGGCCAGGTTGACGAACATGGTCGCGACGGAGGCACGCAGTGCGGCCTGCTCGGCGGCCGTCCGGACGGCTTCCAGGTGGACGGCGTTGAACGCCTCGGTCACCTGACCGAACTCGTCCTTGCTGCGGACCGGCAACGGCTCGGCGATCTGGTTGGCGAGTTGCACCGGGGAGAGTTGCCCGACGACCTGTGGGTCGCGCAGCCGGGCCACCGCCTGGGGCAGGCCGTACTGGGCGACGGAGAGTGCGCCCTGCCGCAGCTCACGGAGCGAGCGGGCCATGGAGCGAGCGACCAGGTACGCGAAGAGAATGGCCAGCAGCAGCATGCTGAGCAGCAGGCCGGTCTCCAGGAACACCTGACGCTGGACGTCGCCGCGGAGGTTGTCGGCCTCGGTGACCACTTCATTGTCGAGCTTCGTCTCGACGGTGCGGATCAGCCGGGCGTTGGCCGTCATCGCGGCTTCCCACTGGTCCGGCTTGAAGGGCGCGCCACGCATGTCGCCTGTGGTGTTGCCGTCGATCCAGCCGGTGTAGTTCTGCGCCTCCCGACGGTCGCCGCCCGCGACCGTCTGGTCGTGGAACTTCGCGTCCTCCGGGGTGGCGACGGCCTTGAAGCTCTGCAGCGCCTGCTGCTGACCGGTGCCGCTGGCGATGTAGTCGGTGCGCAGCGCGGGGGTCAGCCGCTGACCACCCTTCACGCCGAGCGCGCGGTGGACCACGACCCGCCGTGCGGCGAGGAATTCCTTTTCCCGGGCGACCGCCGCGGCGGCGCGCATCCGGTCGCTCAGGTCGTTGTCGCCGGCGAGCTGCGTGGCCGAGTCACGGATGGCGAGGAGGTCACTGATCAGGCCCTCGTACGCCTGGACGGTCTCGGTGAGCGCGAGCTTGCCGTTGAACACCTGGCTGCGGACGCCCGACAGATCCTGCAGGTTCTGGTCGATGCCGTCGAGCAGACCCTCCAGGCTGCTCGGCAGGTCCTCGATCTCGGTCCGCTGCTGCCGGTAGGGGATCGCATCCTGATCCACCCGGGAGTTCACCCGGTTGTACGCCTCCTGGTACTGAGCCGTCGGCTGCGTCCCGTCCGCGCCCAGCAGCAGCACGGCGGCGGTCCGCTCGTCCTGCAGGCTGTCGACCAGGTCACCCGAATAGCTCGACAGGTTCGCCAGGTCGCCAGCTCGGTTGGCATTGTTGAGCGTCTCCACGTGGTCGACAAGACCACTGGTGCCCACGACGACCGTGGCGATGGTCGGCACGATCATGATGAGACCGAGCTTGGACCAGATCGGCATGTCCCGGAGCCGGCTGGCCGGCCGGCGCAGCCGCGACAGGAAGGAGCCCGCCGTCTTTGGCCGTTTGCTCACGTCACCGCCCTCGCGATTACAGCTTGAACGCGTTGCCCCGGGCAACGCCCAGCGACCGACCCGGCGGGTCGGACCCCCGAGATTCCATCACGCCGGTCGACAAGAAGAAAGCCCAGGTTGTCACCTACCGAAGGTGTGATGAGATGTTGATGCGATTTGATAGCAGTCTGTCTGGCCGGAGTAACTGAAGGTAATGGAACATCCGCACCGTGTTGTCCTGCTCGCGGGCCCTTCTGGGTCCGGAAAGTCGTACATAGCGCAGCAAACCGGCCTACCGGTGCTCTGCTTGGACGACTTCTACAAAGACGGCGATGACCCTACGTTGCCGCGACGAAACGACCAGGTGGATTGGGAATCGCCGCTGTCCTGGGATGCTCCAAGTGCGGTGGAAATCATTGCCCGACTAGCTCGTGAAGGTCGAGCCGATGTGCCGGTTTATGCGATCGGCGCAGATCGACGGGTGGCCACCCGGTCATTTGATCTCGCCGGATCGCCACTTTTCGTGGCCGAAGGGATCTTCGCCGCCGAGATCGTCGAGGAGTGCCGTCGCCTCGGCCTGCTCGCCGGGGCGTACGCGCTGCGCCGGCCGCGCGGTGCGACCTTCCTGCGCCGGCTGGCCCGCGACCTGTCCGAACAGCGCAAGGCACCCCGGGTGCTGGTCCGGCGCGGGGTGGCGCTGCTCCGGGCCGAGCCCGCGGTGCTGCGTCGGCAGACCGGGTTGGGCGCGGAGGCGGCCCGCGCCCGGGAGGTGCTGCGTCGGGTGGCCGGCCTGCTCGCTGGCCACCCGCACGGCTGAACGGGGTCAGGCCAACAGCTCGGCGTACGCCGGCTTGATCACCTCATCGATGATCCGCAGCCGCTCGTCGAACGGGATGAAGGCGCTCTTCATCGCGTTGATGGTGAACCACTGCAACTCCTTCCAGCCGTAGCCGAACGTCTCCACCAGCAGCGACATCTCCCGCGACATCGAGGTGCCGCTCATCAGCCGGTTGTCGGTGTTGACGGTGGCCCGGAACCGCAGGTCGCGCAGCAGGCCGATCGGGTGGTCGGCGATCGAGGCCACCGCGCCGGTCTGCACGTTCGACGAGGGACACAGCTCCAGTGGGATCCGCTTGTCCCGCACGTACGCGGCCAGCCGGCCGAGCGAGCCGTCGGAGGCGATGTCGTCGACGATCCGGACCCCGTGACCGAGCCGGTCCGCCCCGCACCACTGGATCGCCTGCCAGATCGACGGCAGACCGAACGCCTCGCCGGCGTGGATGGTGAAGTGGAAATTCTCCCGTTGCAGGTATTCGAAGGCGTCCAGGTGCCGGGTGGGTGGGAAGCCCGCCTCGGCGCCGGCGATGTCGAAGCCGACCACCCCGGCATCCCGGTGCCGCACGGCCAGCTCCGCGATCTCCTGCGAGCGGGCGGCGTGGCGCATCGCGGTGAGCAGTGTGCCCACCCGGATGCTCAGGCCCGCCTCGACGGCCTGGGCGGTGCCCTCGGCGAACCCGGCGAGCACCGCCTCGACGACCTCGTCCAGGCTCAGGTCCTGCTCCAGGTGCTGCTCCGGGGCGAAGCGCACCTCGGCGTAGACCACCCCGTCGGCGGCCAGGTCCAGTGCGCACTCGCGGGCCACCCGACGCAGCGCGGTCGGGGTCTGCATGACCGCCACGGTGTGCGCGAACGTCTCGAGGTAGCGCTCCAGGGAACCGGAGTTGGCGGCGTCCGCGAACCAGCGCCCGAGCGCCTCGGGATCGGTGGTGGGCAGCTCGTGGCCCACCTCCGCGGCCAGGTCGACGATCGTCGCCGGCCGCAGCCCGCCGTCGAGGTGGTCGTGCAGCAGCGCCTTCGGAACCTTGACAATGTCCTCGTACCGGATAGTTGCGACCATGCTCAGACCCTAGTCAGCGACGGTGGTGACCGGGTGTGGGAGGTCGCCTGAGGTCCCGCCTCGGCCCGGATCGGCCCGAACTAGGCTGAACGGCATGGAAGCACCGCGGTGAGGGGCCGCCCGCGACACCGCTCGGCGGCGGCCTGACGTGGACCCGCGCATCCTCGACCGGCTGCGCTGCCCGGTCTGCGGCGAACCCCTGGAGCCGGCCACCGACACGAGGGCGCTGCGCTGCCCCCGGCGGCACAGCTTCGACATCGCGCGGCAGGGCTACGTCAACCTGCTCACCGGTCGGGCACCGCACGTCGGCGACACCGCCGACATGGTCGCGGCCCGCGCGGATTTCCAGGCCGCCGGGCACTACGACATCATCTCGGCCGCCCTCGCCGCCGCCGCGACGGAGGCCGTCGAACGGCTCCGCGCGTCGGCCGTGACGCCCACCGAACCTGTCCCGTCCACCCTTTGCTCTGCTTACCCCCATGCACCGGGTTCCGGACCGGACCGGCGCATGGAGGTAAGCAGAGCAAAGGACACCACGGCAGGGGTACCTGTCGAACCGCCGGAGCCCGACGTCGGGGCGTACCCCCTGGTGGTGGATGCCGGCGCCGGCACGGGCCGCTACCTCGGCGCGGTGCTGGCGGCGCTGCCGGACGCCGTGGGTCTGGCCCTGGACGTGTCGAAGCCGGCGCTGCGCCGCGCGGCCCGCGCGCACCCCCGGGCCGCCGCGGCGCTCGCCGACACCTGGCAGCGGCTGCCGCTCGCGGACGCCTCGACCGCCGTGCTGCTCAACGTCTTCGCCCCGCGTAACGGCCCGGAGTTCCGCCGGGTGCTCGACCCGGCTGGCACCCTGCTGGTGGTCACCCCCGACACCGACCACCTCACCGAGTTGGTGGGTGCCCTCGACCTGCTGCGGGTGGACCCGGACAAGGCCGACCGGGTGGCCGGCAGCCTGGGCGGGCACTTCGCCCCGGTCAGCTCGGCGGTGCACCGGGCGGAGCTGGCCCTGACCCAGCCGGAGGTCGCCACGGTGGTGGGGATGGGCCCGAACGCGTGGCACACCGACCCCGAAGCGCTCACCGCCCGGTTGGCCGCACTGCCCGAGCCGGTCCGGGTGACCGTGGCGGTCCGGGTGGACGCGTACCGACCTCGCTGAACTCAGGTGGAGAGGTCGACCTCTTCCCAGCCGGGCGGCTCGTCGTGGTACGGCCCGCGCAGGATCACCGCCCACTCCAGCGCCCAGCGGCGCTGCCCGATCGCGTTCGCGTCGATCAGGCCCGGCGCCCGCCGACCGGCGCGCTCGGTCTCCAGGTACGCCCAGTCCAGGCAGTAGTGCAGGTCGAGCAGGGCGGCCGCGTCGGCCGGGTGCTGCGGCGCCGTGAGGATCCGGGACCGCCAGTGCGGGAAGGACTCTCCCTCGGCGATGTGCGGCAACTGCTCGACCAGTCGCTCGTCGACGGCAAGCGTCGGATCGAGTTGCTTGCTCAGTCCCAGCACCCAGGCCAGCGCGAAGAGCGCGTCGTGGTGCAGCACGAACGAACGGTGGTCGCCCTTGCCGCCCATCACGAACTGCCACTCCGGCGGCGTGACCATCTCCACCAGGTGCGAGCCGAGCAGCCAGCTCATCGCCGCCTCCGGGGGCATCCCGAAGCAGCGCGCCAGGATCAGGTGCAGCACGGCGATCCGCGCCTCGATCTCCACAGTGGGGCGCAGGTCGATCTCGTCACCCGGCTCCCAGACCAGCGGGAACTGGGCCGGCGGCAACGGCAGGCCGAGTCGGGACAGCTCGTCCAGGCTCGCCTCGCGCACCTCACGCGGGTCGGGGGCAGCAACGGTCACAGCGGGTCTTCCTGTCTGCTCGCGCCGGCTCAAGGCCGGTTGTCCCCCCTTGGCCTGCGACAATAGCGCTCCCAGGTGACCGGCACCATGGCACCCCGACCCCCCGGTCCGGTCAGCCGATGCGCTCGATGACAAGCGGCGTCGCCGCCGCGGCGGTCGGCGCGATCCGCACCGCGTCGGCGGCCTCGGCCAGCGCCGCCGGAATCCGCGTCGGGTCCTCGGCGCGCAGCTCGTAGAGGGGGTCACCGGCTCGTACCGGGTCACCCGGCCGCTTGTGCAACACCACACCGGCCGGCACGCTCACCGGGTCCTCCTTTCGGGCCCGACCCGCGCCGAGCCGCCACGCCGCGACCCCCATGGCGTACGCGTCGACTGCCGCGACGTGCCCGTCCCGCTCGGCGCGGACCACCTCGACCTCGTTGGCGGTCGGCATCGGCGCGTCCGGGTCGCCGCCCTGCGCCCGGATCATCGCCCGCCAGGAATCCATGGCCCGGCCGTCCCGCAGCGCCGCCGCGGGGTCGGCGTCCGGCAGGCCGGCCGCGTCGAGCATCTCCCGGGCCAGGGCGAGCGTCAGCTCCACCACGTCGGCCGGGCCGCCACCGGCCAGCACCTCGACCGACTCGGTCACCTCCACCGCGTTGCCGATCGCCAGGCCGAGCGGGGTGGACATGTCGGTGAGCAGGGCGACCGTCCGAACGCCGTGCGCGCCGCCCAACTCGACCATGGTGCGGGCCAGCTCGCGGGCCTGGTCGACGGACTTCATGAAGGCACCCGAGCCGACCTTGACGTCGAGGACCAGCGCGCCGGTACCCTCGGCGATCTTCTTGCTCATGATCGAGCTGGCGATCAGCGGGATCGCCTCCACGGTGCCGGTCACGTCGCGCAGCGCGTACAGCTTGCGGTCGGCGGGGGCGAGCCCGGCACCGGCCGCGCAGATCACCGCGCCGACGTCGTCCAGTTGGGCGATGAACTCGTCGTTGCTCACCGTGGCCCGCCAGCCCGGGACGGACTCCAACTTGTCGAGCGTGCCGCCGGTGTGCCCGAGACCACGGCCGCTCAACTGCGGCACGGCCGCGCCGCACGCCGCCACCAGCGGGGTGAGCGGCAGCGTGATCTTGTCACCGACGCCTCCGGTGGAGTGCTTGTCGACAGTCGGCCGGCGTACCGCCGAGAGGTCCAGCCGCTCGCCGCTGGCGATCATCGCGGCGGTCCACCTGGCGATCTCCGGCCCGGTCATGCCGTTGAGCAGGATCGCCATCGCCAGCGCCGACATCTGCTCGTCGGCGACAACCCCCCGGGTGTACGCGTCGACCACCCAGTCGATCTGCGCGTCCGACAGAACCCCGCCATCCCGCTTGACGCGAATAACGTCAACAGCAGCAAACCCACTACTCATCAGAAGATCTTTCCTCGTCGTGTGCAGATCCCGACCCACGGACAGCGAGCACCGAGGGATTGGGCCGACCGTGCCCGGCGGAGGGATCAAGCCTGACCGCCCGGAGCCGGGCGGCGGCACGCCGACAAGCTCGG
>NZ_JBEZZW010000034.1:0-79239 GCF_040639415.1 Micromonospora sp. NPDC023888
AGCGAGGTGCCGGCCGGGTTCGACGCGGTCACCGTGACGTCGGGGGCACGCCGACGTCATTGTCGTGGGCGCCGGTCCCGGTGGATCGGCTAGCCTGACCGCCCGGAGTGGGCACGGTCGGCCGCAGCCCCAAACCGCAACCAGGGAAAACCGATGACCCCGCGAACACTGCTGACCATCGCCGGCTCGGACTCCGGCGGCGGCGCGGGCATCCAGGCCGACCTCAAGGTCTTCGCCGCGCTGGGCGCGTACGGCACCAGCGTCCTCACGGCGGTCACCGCACAGAACACCAGGGGCGTCGACGCCGTCCTGCCGTTGCCGCCGCGCACGGTCACCGAGCAGTTGGACAGCGTGCTCGCCGACTTCACCGTCTCGGCGGTCAAGACGGGGATGCTCGGCACCCCGGCGGTCGCCGACGCGGTGGCCGAGGCCGCCCGGGACGGTCGGCTGCCTCAGCTCGTCGTCGATCCGGTGCTCGTCGCCACAAGTGGACACCGGCTCGGCGTGGTGGGCGCGGTGGAGCGGCTGCTGCCGTACGCCAGGGTGGCGACGCCGAACTGCGCGGAGGCCGCGGCCATCACCGGACGCCCGGTGGACGACGTGGCCGGGATGGTCGTGGCCGCCGAGGCCCTCGCGGCCGGCGGCCCGGAGTACGTCGTGGTCACCGGCGGTGACCTGGACGGCGGTGAGGCGGTCGACGTGTTGCACGGCGGCGGCGTGAGCACGCTGCTGCGCGCCCCCCGGGTGGACACCCGGCACACCCACGGCACCGGGTGTTCGTTCTCGGCGGCGATCGCCGTGCGGCTCGCGCTCGGCGATCCGGTGCCGGCGGCCGTGGGGGCCGCGAAGGAGTACGTGCTCCGTGCGCTGACCGGCGCACGGGGTTGGGAGCTTGGCGCGGGGCGTGGACCGCTGGACCACTTCGGCTGGTCCGCTTGATCACCAGGGAGGCTGTCATGCAGGCACGAGGCAAGGTGTACGTCGAGGGTTCGCGGCCGGATGTGCGGGTGCCGTTCGCGGAGGTGGAGCTGACCGGGGATCTTCCGCCGGTGCGGCTCTACGACACGTCCGGCCCGGGGTCGGACCCATCGGTGGGGTTGCCCGCGTTGCGGGGTCCGTGGATCGCCGAGCGCGGTGACGTGGCCCCGGTGCGGGGTGCGGGTACGCCGCTCGCCGGCGCGGACGGTCGCCGGCCGACGCAGCTCGCGTACGCGCGGGCCGGTGTGGTGACGCCGGAGATGGAGTTCGTGGCGATCCGGGAGAACGTCGACCCGGAACTGGTCCGGGCCGAGATCGCCGCCGGGCGGGCGGTGCTGCCCCTCAACGTCAACCACCCGGAATGCGAGCCGGCGATCATCGGCAAGGCGTTCCTGGTCAAGGTGAACGCCAACATCGGCACCTCGGCGGTCAGCTCGTCGGTCGCCGAGGAGGTGGAGAAGCTCACCTGGGCCACCCGCTGGGGCGCGGACACCGTGATGGACCTGTCCACCGGGAAGCGGATCCACGAGACCCGCGAGGCGATCGTGCGGAACTCGCCGGTGCCGATCGGGACGGTGCCGATCTACCAGGCGTTGGAGAAGGTCGGCGGCGACCCGGTGAAGCTGAGCTGGGAGGTGTTCCGGGAGACCGTGATCGAGCAGGCCGAGCAGGGCGTGGACTACATGACCGTGCACGCCGGGGTGCTCCTGCCGTACGTGCCGCTGGCCGTGGATCGGGTGACCGGGATCGTCTCCCGGGGCGGTTCGATCATGGCGGCGTGGTGTCTGGCGCACCACGAGGAGAACTTCCTCTACACCAACTTCGCGGAGCTGTGCGCGCTGCTGGCGCGCTACGACGTGACGTTCTCCCTCGGTGACGGGCTGCGGCCCGGTTCGATCGCCGACGCCAACGACGAGGCGCAGTTCGCCGAGTTGCGCACCCTCGGCGAGCTGACCACTGTCGCCTGGGAGCACGACGTGCAGGTGATGATCGAGGGTCCCGGTCACGTGCCCATGCACAAGATCAAGGAGAACGTGGACCTCCAGCAGGAGTGGTGCCACGAGGCACCCTTCTACACGCTCGGCCCGCTGACCACCGACATCGCGCCGGCGTACGACCACATCACCTCGGCGATCGGCGCCGCGATGATCGGCATGTTCGGCACCGCGATGCTCTGCTACGTCACGCCGAAGGAACACCTCGGCCTGCCGGACCGGGACGACGTGAAGGCGGGCGTGATCGCGTACAAGATCGCGGCACACGCGGCGGACCTGGCCAAGGGGCACCCCGGCGCGCAGGACTGGGACGACGCGTTGTCGAAGGCGCGGTTCGAGTTCCGTTGGGAGGACCAGTTCAACCTCTCGTTGGACCCGGAGACGGCGCGCTCGTACCACGACGCGACGCTGCCGGCCGAGCCGGCGAAGACGGCGCACTTCTGCTCGATGTGCGGCCCGAAGTTCTGCTCCATGAAGATCACCCAGGAGCTGAAGGAGTACGCGGCACGCGGCATGAAGGACAAGTCGGAGGAGTTTGTCTCCGGCGGCGGCCGGGTCTACCTGCCGTTGGCCTGACCTGACCCGCGCCGGGCGCGGCGGACCCGCCGTCCCGGAGTGATCCACTCGGGTTCACTGATATCGCGGTTTCCGGGCGGCTAGGACAGCCCGGCATCAATGAACCCGAGTGGATCAGGCGCGATCGTTAGGCGTTCCGACCCGTTGGAGGTCGGATCAGTCTCGGTGGTGCCGGCCGGTCGAGCGCAGGGAGCGTCTGCCGCTGTCCTGCTCCGGCTCGTTGTCCGACACCGGCTTGCCCAGACCGGCTACCCAGTCGACGAACTCCTCGTCCTGCGCCGGCAGGGCCTCCGTCGCGTCCGACGTCTCCGCGCCCCTCTCGTCGCTCCGCGACCTGTTGCGGCGGAACAGACCGCCGAGCCGTCCGCGCCGGGAGGGCTGCTCGGCCACCTTCGCGTTCGGCGCGGCCGGTGTCGCGTCGGCTCCGGCCGGGTCGTCGGTGCTCGCCCGGTCGTCGGTGCTCGCCCGGTCGTCGCTGCCGACCGGGTCGCCGGTGCCGGTGGGCGCGCCAGCCCGGTCCGGCACGACCGGAGACTCCGCCGGGACCGGGTGTCTGGTCGGAGCCGCCAACTCGCTGACCACGGCCGGGCCGGTCGTCGCCGGTCGGACCGTCGAGCTGTCCGGCGACCCCGTCGGGCCGGCACGGCGGGAGGTGTCGAACGCGTTCCAGGTGCCGGCCCGGCTCAGGTCCGGCAGCGGCACCCGGTGCCGGGGCTTCGGCGTCTGCCCGGTCGACTCGTCCGGGCCGGTCGGCGGCTCCGCTGGGGCGGCCCCCGACTCGGAAGCCTGCGGTGGCACCGTCCACGCCGGGGTGACCGGCCAGGCCGACGGCGCTGGCGTCCAGCGGACCCCGTCCCCGTCGCTGGCGGCGGGACCGTCCTCGGTGGTGGGCCGCGCGCTGTTGGTTCCGTCAGCTCCGGCAGCCGCCGATTCCCTGGCCGGGTCGGCCGGTCGCGCCGTGGGACCGGTACCGACATCCGGGGTACGCCGCGGATCGGCCGCCGCTGCCTCGGTGCCGGCCGGAGTGGCGGGCGCTCCGGCCGGGCCGGTGATCGGGGCGGGTGTCCTGGCCGGGCCGGCGGTGGTGGTCGGGGTGGGTGTTTTCGTCGGGCCGGCGGTGGTGGTCGGGGTGGGTGTCTTGGTTGGTCCGACGGTGGTGGTCGGGGTGGGTGTTTTCGTCGGTCCGACGGTCGTGGTCGGGGTGGGTGTCTTGGTTGGTCCGACGGTCGTGGTCGGGGTGGGTGTCTTGGTTGGTCCGACGGCTGTGGTCGGGGTGGGTGTCTTGGTCGGGCCGGTGGTGGCGGTCGGGGTGACCGGGGGGCTCGTCCGACCGGTTCCGGTGGTCGGGACCGCTGCCCTCGTGGGGGTCGCGGTGGTCGGGGTGCCCTCGGTGTCCCGGCCCTCCTGGTCGGCCACGGCAGTGCCGGCGACCGTCTCGTCGGTGGTCTGCGACCCCGATGCCGACGTGCCACCGGTTGGGTCGGAGGCAGCCGGCGGGCTGGCCTTCGGCTTACGGACTCGACGCGGCTTGACCGTCAGCGGCGCATCGACCGGGCCAGGCTGGCCCCCGCCCGCGTCGGCCGCTGCCGTGCTCGCTGCGCCCGCGTCGGCCGGTGGCGTGCTCGCTGCGCCCGCGTCGGCTGCCGCCGTGCTCGCTGCGGCGGCCGTGCTGTTCGTGCTCGTGCCGGCGGTGCCGGGGCCGGGTGTGTCCGCGCTGGTCGGGGTGGTGCCCGTCGGGGCGGTGGTGGTGGTGCCCTTGCGGGCGCGCCTGCCGGTCGTGCCCGTCGCGGTGCTGCCGGTCGTGCCCGTCGCGGTGCTGCCGGTCGGCTCGTCGGACGCGGGTCCACCCGCCGGAGAAGCGGCGTCGGCGCGTCCGGTCGTGGTGCCCGTGGTGGCGGCGTCGGTCGAGCCGCTGGCGGCGATCTTGGCCGAGGGCGGGGAGGTGACATCATCCCGGCTCGCCGGGGGCGTCTGCCTCCCGGCGGTGAACTCACCGGTCGGATCGGTCAGCCAGGCCGCCGGCGTCCCCGGAGCGGTGGGGGTGGCACCGTGCTGACCGCTCGCGGTGGTCGCCGGCCAGTCCCAGTGGGCCGGCACGGTGCGTACCCCATCGGAGCCGCCTGCGGCGCGCGGACCTGGGGCGGCGCTCGCCAACTCTCCGCCGGCCAGTTCCCGGCCGGCGGGCTCCGTACCGCTCGGGGGCGCGGCGGCCCGGTCGGCGGCGTCCGAGTCGTTCGCCGGATTCGGTGACGCGGCGTTGGGCAGGGCCGGGCCGGTGGGTAGCGCGTGCAGGATGTCGCTGGGCTCGATCGCCTGTGAATCCGCGGTGTGGACGCCCGACGGCCAGCGCAGCAGCGCGGCGGCGGCCGCGCCGAGCGCGCCGGCGAGGATGGCGATCAGCGAGCCGTAGTAGGGATTCACCTGGTAACGGTCCACGGAGTCGCCCGGGCCGGCGGTCAGGTAGGCGAATGCCACAAGCACCGGACCGGCCACCCCGGTCGCCCCGCTGATCAGTGGATCCTGCCCGCGCCAGCGCGCCAGTCCGGCGGTCGCGGCCCCGGCCAGCAGTGCCACGGTGGGCAGCAGGAGCAGCGCCAGCCGTTGAGCGGCGTTGTCGCTCAGCCAGCTCGGCTCCAGCACACCGAGCCGGACGGTCGGCAGCGGGCCGGCCGTGCCGAGCGACGGCAGGACGGAGATCAGCGCCAGCAGCCAGACCACGCCCGCCACGGCGGCCATGTTCCAGCCCAGCTCGGGCCGGAGCAGCACGGCGATCGCGGCGCCCGCCCCGATCACCGCGCCCAGGACGGCGCAGATGCCCACCGCCCAGACCGGGTCGACGGAGATCAGCTCCGCGGCGCGGGCGGGCTGCATGCAGAGCGGGGCGATGACGGTGGCGCCGAGCGCCGCCGCGCCGCCGATCGCCAACTGCCGGCGGGTGCTGGCCGCCGGAGCATCGCCGCGCGCGAGGCGTCCGGTCAGGACAGCGCCGGCGACGGCGGCGTTCGCGGCGAACCAGCCCACCCAGACGAGCTGGGCCGGCCACTGGTTGACGGTCGTACCGGTGAAGGCGCCGGTCAGCCGGACGATGCCGAAACCGTACGCGACGCCGAGCTGGCCGGCCCCGGCCAGCACGCTCACCCCGAGCGCCGTGAGCAGCAGTCTGCCCCAGGTCCGAAAGGCCATGTCCGGCACGTTACGCACCCCGTACACCCGGACGCCACCGGCGCGCCGCGCGGCGCGCCGGCTCACGCCTCGGCGGGTCTACTTGAGTTCGACCAGTCGGGCCAGGTAAGTCGTGTCTCCGACATTGGTGAGCATGTGTACGGCCCCGGGGTCCCGGTAGACGACTCCGCCGGTGGGCTCGTCGGCGTCGATCCGGGTCCCGTCGATCGTCTGTACGACGTTCTTCGCGCCCTCGATCGCCACCACCAGGTACGGGTGGTCGTGCCGGTGCAGTGGCTGGCGCTCACCTGGCTCAAGCCTGATGTGCCAGACCCGGACCCGGTCGTTCTCGTACACGATCTCCTGGCCCACCGGCCCGAGTTCGGTTCCGTCGATCACGTCGGTCATCGTTCTCCGTCCAGTTGGGGGAGCACCTCGGCGGCGATCAGCTCAAGGTGGTCGAGGTCTGCGAAGTCGATCAGGCGCAGGTGGACGCGGGTGGCGCCGATGGCGGCGAACTCGCCGATCCGCTGCGCGAGCTGCGCGGGCGAGCCGACCACCGGGTCCTCCGGCGGCAGCGCGCTCTTCTCGTGCAGGGGCGCGGCACGCCGCTGGGCCTCGGCGTCTGTCCGTCCGATGGCCACGACGATCCCGGCGGACAGCACCAGCGGCGCGCGACCGGACTCGGTCCGGCCGCTGCGCTCGCACGCCTCACGCACCCGGTCGTACGCCTCGGCGGTGTCGGCCACGGACTTGAACGGCATGTTGAACTCGTCGGCGTACCGGGCGGCCAGCTCGGGGGTGCGCTTGGGGCCGCGCCCACCGACGATGATCGGCGGTCCGGGCACCTGCACCGGCTTGGGCAGGGCCGGTGCGTCCACCAGGCGGTAGTGGTCGCCGCTGAAGCTGTAGGTCTCCCCGGCCGGCGTCCGCCACAGCCCGGTGATCACCTCAAGCTGCTCGGCGAGCCGGTCGAAGCGCTCGCCGACCGGGGGGAACGGGATGCCGTACGAGGTGTGCTCGCGCTCGTACCAGCCGGCGCCGATGCCGAGGTCGACCCGGCCGCCGCTCATCTGGTCGACCTGCGCGACCATCACCGCGAGCGGGCCGGGCAGGCGGAAGGTGGCCGACGTCACCAGGGTGCCGAGCCTGATCCGCTGCGTTTCCCGGGCCAGCGCGGCGAGGGTCAGCCAGGCGTCCGTCGGGCCGGGTAGGCCCGGGTCGGCGCCCATCGACTGGTAGTGGTCGGCGCGGAGGAAGCCCTCGTAGCCGCAGGCTTCGACAAGTCGGGCGAACCGGAGTTGAGTGTCGTAGCTGGCGCCACGGTTCGGCTCGGTGAAGACCGACACCCGCATGTTCATCGTCCTTCCACGCCGGCCGTGGCCGGTTCGTCGCGTTCCATCAGCAGCTCGTGGAGGTCGGCGCTGACGCGGGCGACATCGGCCAGGTGGGCGTTGCGGCCCAGGGTGCGCGGCCGGGGGATGTCGACGTCCACCACCTTGCGGATCCGGCCGGGGCGGGGGCTCAGCACGACCACCCGGTCGGCGAGCAGCACCGCCTCGTCGATCGAGTGGGTGACGAAGACGATTGTCGGCTTGTTCTCCATGTGGACCCGCTGGAGTTCGCCGGAGAGTTCCTCGCGGGTGAGCGCGTCCAGGGCGGAGAACGGCTCGTCCATCAGCATCACCCGGGGCTCGCCGATCAACGACCGGCACAGCGACACCCGCTGCTGCATGCCGCCGGAGAGTTCGTGCGGCAGCCGCTTCTCGAACCCGGCCAGCCCGGCCACGTCGAGCAGTTGCCGGGCGCGCTCGCGGTGCTTGGCGCGGCTCCAGCCGAAGATCTCCACGGGCAGCAGGACGTTGTCGAGCACACTGCGCCAGGGCAGCAGCGCCGGCTTCTGGAACAGCATGGCGATGTCCTGGCGGGGGCGGGAGATCGGCGTGCCGGCCACGGTGATCTCACCGGCGGTCAGCGGGAGCAGCCCGGCGATCAGGCGCAGCAGTGTGGACTTGCCGCAGCCGGAGCGGCCGAGCACGGCGACGAACTCACCCTCGGCGACGTCGAGGTCGATGCCACGCAGCGCTTCGACACGGCCTGATCGGCCTTCGAAGGTACGGGACACCCCGGCCAGTTGGATCATCTCCGGCGTACCTCCGCTGAGTGGACGGTCAGGAATCCGGCAAAGGCTAGCCGGCCTGTCCGCGTATCGCACCGTCCGGGGTGGTCACGAGGTTGTTTCCGTTCCGCAACCCGATACGCCTGGCGTCACAACTGTGGTGCTCTCGTACGCTGTGCCCGCGAAGAGTCCCCCCACGACGGCGGCGTCCGGCTTCCACCCCTTCCGCCGGCCCGTCACGACAACCCCCTCCGGCGGCCCGTCGGCCCCGGCTGGAAAGGACATGGTGCTACTGATGAGAAGGCTGCCCCGTACGGTCGCTACGGCCGCGCTGGCCACTGCCCTCGTTCTCGTTTCCGCCTGCAGCAGCGGGCCGGACTCGTCTGACGACGCCAAGGGCGGCAAGGGCGGGAAGCTGGAGCCGGTGACCTACCTCACCTCCTTCGGCAACTTCGGCCGTGACTCCTATGCCTGGGTGGCGAAGGAGAAGGGCTTCTTCAAGGACGCCGGCTTCGACGTCGAGATCAAGCCCGGCCAGGGCACCGGCGGCGTGATCCAGACCATCGTCGGTGGTCAGGCCGACTTCGGCCCGGTCGACCTCACCGGCAGTCTGCTCCAGGTCGGCAACGGCCAGGCGAAGGACTTCACGGTGGTCGCCGCCATCCAGCAGCGCACCATGGCCGGCATCGCCTCGGTCGAGGGCAAGAACATCGCCTCCCCGAAGGACCTGGAGGGCAAGAAGCTCGCCGACACGCCCGGGTCCGTGGTCCGCAACCTCTTCCCGACGTACGCCCGGCTCGCCGGTGTGGACGCGAGCAAGGTGACCTGGGTCAACGGTGAGGCGCAGGCACTGATCGGCACGCTCGCCTCCGGTGCGGTGGACGGCATCGGCCAGTTCGTCGTGGGTCAGCCGACCATCGAGGCGGTGGCCAAGAAGAAGGCCGTCATGCTGCCGTACAGCAACGTGATGCAGGACCTCTACGGCAACGTGCTGATCACCTCCTCCAAGATCGCCAAGGAGAAGCCCGAGATGGTGAAGAAGTTCACCGCGGCGCTGCTCAAGGGCCTGGAGTACAGCCTCGCCAACTCCAAGGAGGCCGGCGAGATCCTGAAGAAGAACGTCGACGCCGCCAACCCGGTCGCCGCCGCCGCCGAGCTGGAGCTGATGGCCGCGTACGTCCGGTCCGGCAACACCGGCACCGCGATCGGCACCCTGGACAGCGGTCGGGTCGCCAAGAGCATCGCGATCCTGCAGGGCGCGGGCGCGCTCAAGCAGAACATCACCCCCGAGCAGATCATCGACTTCAGCCTCGCGCCGAAGGCCTGATCGTCCGGTCGTCACCAGGGGGTGCGTCCCGCCGGGTTCCGGTGGGGCGTACCCCCGTCGCTCGTCGGCCCCCGGGGGGCCGTGGGATTTCGAGGAGGACAAGATGACCGACGTCCGGTCGGTGGACCCGGCGGTGGCGGCATCCCCACCCGTGGGTGTCGGACCCGGGGCGGCGGGTCGAGGTGCCGGTCTCCGCGCCGGGGCCGGGGCGGCGCTGCTGCCCGCGGCCGGCCTCCTGGTCGCCCTGGCGGCGTGGTGGCTGATCGCCCGGCTGGAACTGGTCCATCCCGCGGCCCTGCCGCCGCCTGGCGACGTGCTCACCGCGTTCGTCGACAAGCCCGCCCAGATGCTGGAGCACACCTGGGCCACCATGCTGGAGATCCTGATCGGCTTCGCGCTCTCGGCGGGGGCCGGTGTCCTGATCGGACTCTCCCTGGCCAGCTCCGGCACTGTGGAGCGGATGTTCACGCCACTGCTGGTGGCGGTGAACGCGGTGCCCAAGATCACGCTGGGCCCGTTGTTGGTGGTGGCGCTCGGTTGGGGCCAGAAACCGATCCTGACCATGGTGTTCCTGCTCTGCTTCTTCCCGATCGTGCTCTCGACCGCGACCGGGCTCACCACCACGCCGGCTGATCTGGCCGAACTGGTGCGCTCCTGGAACGCCTCCCGCTGGCAGGCGTTCCGCAAGGTGCGCTTCCCGGCCGCGTTGCCGCAGATCTTCGTCGGGCTCAAGGTGGCCATGCCGCTGGCCGCGATCGGCGCGGTGATCGGTGAGTTCCAGGCCGGCGAGAGTGGCCTCGGCTACGTCATCACGCAGTACGCCGGTGTCGGTGACACCGCCACCGCGTGGGCGGCGATCATGTTGGTGGCGTTGGTGAGCATTCTGCTCTACTCGGCGCTCCTGCTGATCGAACGGATCGCGCTGCCCTGGGTGCGGGAGACCACAAGCAGTCGCTGACCCGAGCGGCAAGATCAAGATTCGGAATGCGCAGGGCCGGCCTCCCCATCGGGAGGCCGGCCCTTTCTTGATCAACTCGGTTTTCGTGACGTCGCGGTGTCCACCTGTCCCGGTTACCGCGATATCGCCGACGTCGAAATGATCATGCTTGGCGCTGGCCCGACGGCCGTTACCCCGCCAGGCGCCAACGGCCGTTACGGGCGACAAGCGTGGTGAGCGCCTGCGGCATCAGCCCGCTGTGGTTGTCCGGCGTCATTCGGATCGGGCCCGACAGGCCGTCCATCTGGGACGTTTCGAGCACGTCCCGAATGCCGTTACGGTCCACCTTCCCCACCTCACCACCGGCACGAAGTTCCGCGTCGGCGATCAACTGGACGGCGTCCGCCGCGAAGGACGAGGACCCGTTGTAGCCGCCGAAGCGCGCGGTGTAGTCCTGGAACCACTGCCGCCGCGCCGCCTTGGCCGGGGTCGTCGCGATCACGTCGTCGATCACCATCGTCTGGGTGAAGATCAGCGTGGCCCGCTCGGTCGCCCTGGCCGCCGCGCCGAGGAAGAGGTCACCAGCCGCACTCGCGTCGAAGAAGAGTGACCCACGGAAGGTGGTCTGCGAAGCGGTCGTGGCGGCAAGTGTCGCCTGCTCCGGCGGGGTCCAGAAGACGAGCGCGTCGGGCTTGCCCGAAGCGAGCTGTTGGATCTGCTGGCTGACGTCGGTGTCGGTGGTCTTGACCCGCTGCTCGCGGAACGCGATCTCGACCTTGTCCAGCTCGCTCTTGAGCGCGGTCGCGCCCTCCCGGCCGTAGTCGTCGTCGCTGACGAGCACCCCCACCTTGCGGATGTTGTTGCGACGCAGTTCGGTGGTCAGCGCGGCGGCGCTGTCCGGGGCGTTGGGGCCGAGCTTGAACACGTAACGCCGTTCGGCGACCGGGCTGGCTATGGCACCGGAAGCGGCAAGCGCAATGGTGGGAATCCGCTTCTCGTTGATGGTCCCGACCGCACCGACCGCGCATTCGTTGCAGCCACCCATGATGATGGCGCTGACCTGAGAATCGTTGCTGAAGTCGACGATGTTGCGAAGGGACTCGGCCGAGTCGGAACGGTTGTCCTTAACCCTGAGTTTGATCTCCCGGCCGTTCAACGCGCCAGAGGAGTTCAACTGCTTGACCTTGAGATCGAGGGCGCGCTGGTATGTCCGGCCGACCGTTGCGGCGGCGCCGGACAGTTCGAGGTCGGCAGCGATCACGATCGGACTCGTGTCCTGCTCCGCCCCGCCAAACTGGCAGCCGGTGAGCGTGGTGGCCACTACGGCCGATGCGAGCGCCGCGATGGTCGCGGAGCGGATGGGGCTCAACTCAGTCCTCCAGGTGCGGGCGCGGGCGCTGCCCGGTCACCGCCGCTAATCCGTCCTCAGTGGAGGACGGGATCTCCTCTGCCGTACGGTGTGCGCGAAGCCTGCAAAACCTTGCCAATGGCCGGCGCTGTGGTCAAGCGCGGACCCCGGTAGCATTTTCGGGACGGTCATCCCACATGCTGGGGTAACGCAATGTTTGCAAAAGCTCACTTTGCATGCACGCGTGACCACTCAGGAGTTACATGCCCTGTTCAGGGGCTTGCGGAAATGAAGGTATCAGTTGCCCGGATCACGGGATGCGCTCCGTCCGACCGTTTCCTACCTCACTGCGGCTTCCCAAACAGGATCATCTCTGATGAAATCGCGGCCGTGCCGCGCGTGGTCCCCTCCGCTTACGGCATGGCTCGGTGGGTCAGGCGGGGAAGAAACGACGGAGGCGATGTCGTGAGCACCGGACCGACGACCCTGCCCGCGCTCGGCGACAGCGCGCGGCCCACGCGCCGGCGGATGCCGAGGCTGCGGGACGCCCGGATCCGGTCCAAACTGGCGTTGATCCTGGTCGTCCCGGTGGCGGCGGTGATCGCGTTGGCCACGGTCCGGCTGATCTCCGTCGGCGAGGGTGCCTTCGACGCCACCCGCGCCCGGTCACTGACGGCCCTCTCCATCGACGTCAGCGCGCTGACCCAGGACCTCCAGGCCGAGCGGATGGCCGCAGCGGCCTACCTGGCCAACCCGCAGCAGCCGGCCGACGCGTACAACCTGCGGGTCCGCCAGACGCAGCAGCAGGTGGACGAGTACCGCGCCGAGCGGGGCCGGATCGGCGAGGTGCCGACGGCCCTGCGGGACCGCCTGGCAGCCATCGACGACCACCTCGCCACCCTGGACGGCACCCGGCAGGAGGTGCTCGACCGCCGGCAGATGGCGGTGGCCGAGGCCGTGCTCCGCTACGGCGTCATCCTCACCGACCTGGTCGGCTACGGTGACGGCCTGGCCCAGCTGCCCGGCGACGAGAGCCTGGCGGACAGCCGCCGAGCGGTCTCCGCCTTCGCCCGCGCCAAGGCTTCGGTGGCCGAGGAGGAGGCGGTCGCCTTCACCGCGCTCACGGCGGGCCAACTCGACTCGGAGCAGTTCTCCTCGTTCGTGGCCACGCAGACCAGTCAGCAGGAGGCCCTGGTTGCCTTCTCACTGGCCGCCGACCCCGTGCAGCGTGCCCTCGTCAACAGCACCGTCTCCGGTGACGCGGTCGGCCTGGCCGACCGGGTCGCCGCCGACATCACCCGGTCGGTCGGGCAGCGCCCGCTGGTCACCGCACAGGACGCCACGGCCGCCATCGGCGCGGTGAACGACCTGATGCGCTGGGCCGAGATCCAACTACAGGACCGACTGCTCCAGCAGGCCGACCAGGCGCGCTCGGACGTCATCCGGCAGGCAGCGATCGAGTCGATCCTGGTGCTGCTGACCCTGATCATCGCTGTGTCGCTGGCCGTGGTGCTGGCCCGCTCGCTCAACCACTCGCTGCGCCGGCTGCGTGAGGGCGCCCTGTCGGTGGCCAACCACGACCTGCCCGACGCGGTGCGGCGGCTGCAGAACATGGGCAGCGTCGGCGACGGCGGGGTGGATGAGATCGTCCGCCAGGTTCGCGACCCGATCCAGCTCAACAGCCGAGACGAGGTCGGCCAGGTGGCGTTGGCCTTCAACGTCGTCCACCGGGAGGCGGTGCGGGTCGCCGCCGAGCAGGCCGCGCTGCGCACCAGCGTCTCGGCGATGTTCCTCAACCTGGCACGTCGTAGTCAGACCCTGGTCGACCGCATGATCGGCGAGCTGGACGCGATCGAGCGCGGCGAGGAGGACCCGAAGCGGCTCGCGCAGCTCTTCGAGCTCGACCACCTGGCCACCCGAATGCGCCGCAACGACGAGAACCTGCTGGTCCTGGCCGGCGCCGACTCCGCTGTGCCGCGTCGCGACGACGCGCTGGTCGTGGACGTCCTGCGCGCCGCCCAGTCCGAGGTGGAGCTGTACAACCGCATCGAGTTCGGGACGGTGGACACCGACGTCTCGGTCGCCGCGCACGCCGTCAACGACGTGGTCCGTCTCGTCGCCGAACTGCTCGACAACGCCACCCGGTTCTCACCACCGAACACCACTGTGGTGGCCGACGGTCGCCGGATCCGCGACTACGTCCTGATCCAGATCGAGGACCGCGGGCTCGGCCTCACCGACGAGCAGCTCGACTCGCTCAACCGCCGGCTGGCCGCCCCGCCGAGCGTCGACGTCGCCGCGTTCCGGCTGATGGGTCTGGCCGTGGTCAGTCGGCTCGCCTCCCGGTACGGCATCCGGGTCGAGCTGCGCCGCAACGTCGAGGGCGGCACCGTCGCCCAGGTGACGTTGCCCGCCGCCACCGTGGTGCTGCCCACCAACCGGGGCCGTGAGCAGGTGCTCACCCGGCCGCGTCAGCCGATGGCCGTGGAGCAGACCCCGCTCACCCCGGCCGGTCACACCGAACAGTTCGCCGGTGCCGCGACCTCCGCGGCGACGCTGCCCGACCAGTGGCGCACCAACGCGCCGGCTCCCGCCCAGTGGCAGTCGCCGCTGGACTCGCGGGACACCACCCCGGCCGTGCAGGCGGGTGGCTACCCCGGTGCCCGCTCGACGACGCCGCCGCCCGCCGCCCCGGCGCCCGCCACCCCGATCCCACCGGCGCGGCCCGCGTACAGCACCGGCGCGGGCGCCTCGCCGGGCGGCCCGACGGTGGCCTACCCGACAATCGATCCGCTGCCCCGGCGCGGCTCGACCGCGGAGGCCGCGGACGGGCGCAACGCACCGGGTCTGCCGGTCGGACCGGTCGCCGGCGCTGGCGCGGTGGCACCGCCTCCCGCGCCGTCGGTGCCCGCCGCACCGGTCAGCGCCCGGCCCGACTTCCCCGCCGAGGCGCCGATCTTCCGGGAGATGGAGGCGGTCTGGTTCCGGTCGCACGGCGACGACGCCACCGCGATCTTCACCCGACCCAACTTCGACGAGCCGCCGGCGCCGGCCGCCGCTCCGGTCGATGCCGGGCCGCGCACCCAGCGGACCGCAGCCTCCGCGCCGACCACGGCACCGGCCCGACCGACCCTGCCGACCCGCACGCCGGGCAGCTCCAACACCGACGGCGCCACCGCGCCGGGCACCTCGGGCCGGGGCAGCGCGAGCACCGGTGGGCCTGGTACGCCGCCGTCGTACGCCCCGCCGCCGGCCGCCCGGCCGGCCGCGCCCGCCACTCCGGTCGCTCCGCCGGTGGGCTCGGATGCCTGGCGGACGGCGGCGGACGAGGGCTGGTCCCGGGCCAGCCGGGCTGCCGAACCGGCGCCGGCCGGAACCACCCGCTCCGGGTTGCCCAAGCGGGTGCCGCAGGCGCAGCTCGTGCCCGGCGGTATCGAACCGAAGAGCGGCCGGGACCGCAGCCGGCGGACCCCAGATGAAGTACGGGGTCTGTTGTCGGCCTACCACCGCGGTGTACAACGTGGTCGGACGGCCGGCACGGATCTGAACAGCACCTCGACCAAGGAGAGCCGATGAACAGGCCAGCGGCCATGCAGGACATGGGTTGGCTGCTCACCAACTTCGCCGACAGCGTGGCGGGCATCGCCCACGTGGTGGCGGTGTCCGCCGACGGGCTCCTGCTCGCGTCCTCCCGGGATCTTCCGGGGGACCGGGCCGACCAGCTCGCCGCGATCACCTCCGGCGTGGTGAGCCTGACCGAGGGCGCTGCCCGGATGTTCAGCGCGGGTGGGGTGTTGCAGACAGTCATCGAGATGGACAGCGGGTATCTCTTCCTGATGTCGATCAGCGACGGATCCTCGATGGCCGTGCTGGCCGCTCGTAGCTGCGACGTGGGCCAGGTGGGCTACGAGATGGCGCTGCTCGTCGAGCGGGTGGGTGCCGCGCTGGTGCCGCTGCCGCGGGACGCGGTGCGCTCGTAGCACCGCGGGACGGCGCTCGGACCGCGCGCCGGGTCAGGGACAGGAGGCGGCACACACCGGCTCCACCGGGAACGAGGAGGTGATCAGGGATGGACCAACGACGCGCTGACCCGCGCGGCGCACTGGTGCGTCCGTACGCGGTCACCCGCGGTCGTACCGAACCTCGTCAGGACATCGCCCTCGAGGCAGTCCTCACCGCGTCTCTCACCCAGGTCGCCGAGTCCCGCTTCGCCGGGCACGACAAGCACCGCATCGCCACGGTCTGCGAGGGCCGAGCACAGTCGCTGGCGGAGATCGCCGCGTACACCCGGATGCCGCTTGGCGTCGCTCGGGTGTTGGTCGCCGACATGGTGGCCGAGAGCCTGCTGACGTTACACACTGCTGCTCCCGCCGAGGGGTTCGAGGAGCGGATGGAACTGCTTGGAAGGGTGCTAAGTGGACTTCGCAGGCTATGACCCCGCTGGGGGGCGGCCAGGCCGGGGAATCGTCTCCGCGAAGATCGTCGTCGCGGGCGGCTTCGGCGTCGGCAAGACGACACTGGTCGGGGCGATCTCCGAGATCACACCGCTGACCACAGAGGCGTTGATGACCGCGGCAGGTGTCGGCATCGACGACCCGTCCAAGGTCCCGGGCAAGGAGACCACCACGGTCGCCATGGACTTCGGCCGGATCACCATGGCCCAGGACCTGATCCTGTACCTCTTCGGTACACCCGGTCAGACCCGCTTCTGGTTCATGTGGGACGAGATCATCCGAGGTGCGGTGGGTGCCGCCGTGCTTGTCGACACGCGCCGGATCACCGACGCGTTCGCCCCGCTCGACTACTTCGAGAACCGCAACCTGCCGTACGTGGTGGCGCTCAACCGGTTCGACGGCGCTCCCCAGTACGAGCTGGAGGAGGTCCGCGAGGCGCTGGCCATCTCGCCGCAGGTGCCGTTGGTGATGACCGACGCCCGGCACCGGGACTCGGTGAAGCAGGTGTTGGTGACCGTCGTCGAGCACGCCATGCTGCGGCTCCAGGCCGAGCACGGGCGGGGCTTCCCCACGCCGGTCGGCTGACGCGTAGCGTCACGGCCGGCGCCCACCCGCCGGCCGTGACGCGTCAGTCGACGCGGAGCCGGTAGCCGCGCTTCACGATGGTCTGCACGACGCGCGGCGCGCGCAGGCCGGCCCGGAGGCGGGCCACCGCCATCTCCACCGCATGCTCGTCCGCGCCCCGGGGCAGCGTCCGCAGCAGCGCCGTGCGGGACAGCACCCGGCCCGGAGACTGGGCGAGCGCCCGCAGCACCGCCATCGGGGCGGGGGCGAGTGGCCGCAACTCGCCGTCGATCACTGCGGCGTGCCCGCGCAGCGTGAGCAGGTGCCCGCCGGCCTTGAACGTCACGGTCCGGCGGGGCAGCTCGTCGACGATGGTCCGCACCAGCGCGCCCAGCCGGGCACGGCCCGGCGCGCTCACCGGCACCCCGTGCCGCAGCAGCGGCTCGGCGGTCACCGCGCCGACACAGCTCGCCAGGACGTCGCCGCGGAACGCGGACAACACCGCGTCGGTACGGTCCCCGGCCGCTCGCAGGAGAGCCTCCACCGCGGGTGCCGAGGTGAAGGTCACCGCGTCCACCAACCGGCCGGTGATCAGGTCGATCAACCGGTGCAGCGGCGCCGGGTCGGTCGGCGGTGCCCACCGGTAGACCGGCACCTCGATCACCGTGGCGCCGGCCGCC
Source organism: Micromonospora sp. NPDC023888 (assembly GCF_040639415.1). Lineage (NCBI taxonomy): Bacteria > Bacillati > Actinomycetota > Actinomycetes > Micromonosporales > Micromonosporaceae > Micromonospora > Micromonospora sp. NPDC023888. The sequence continues at coordinate 17,141 of NZ_JBEZZW010000034.1, forward strand.
TCCAACGCGAGCGTGCAGTCGGGCTGCCGCTCACCGTGCAACTGCATGGCGATCACCTGCCCGGCCACGCCACGCCGGCGCAGGTGGTCAACGACCTCGTCGCAGCTCTCCGAGGTCGGCGACCACTGGTCGTGCAGCCCCGCCGCACGAATCGCACCGCGCGCCTTCGGGCCGCGGGCCACCACGTACGAGCTGGACAGCACCGAGCGCAGCGGCTCGGCCAGCCCCCAGCCCTCGGCCGCCTCCAGCCACCCGCGCATGCCGATGCCAGTGTTTGCCATCAGGATGTCCGGCGGCTGGTTGAGGCAGGCACGGGTCGCCTCGCGCAGCTCGGTGTCGTCGGACAGCGGCACGATCCGCAACGCCGGGGCGAGCACCACCCGGGCGCCCCGCCGCTCGAGCAGCGCCGCCAACTCGTCGCGCCGCCGGTCGGCGGTCACCCCGATGGTGAAACCCGCCAGTTCTTCCCGCATCAACCCTCCTGTCGCAGCCGCACCTCGACCAGCCCGTTGCGGCAACGCGCGTCGTGCCGGCCCACGGCCACCCCGGGCAGGTCGAGGCACTGCCCGCTGCGCAGGTCGTACACCTGCTTGTGCAGCGGTGAGGCGACAGTCGGCACGCCGCCACGGCTGCCCACGATGCCCCGCGACAGCACGTACGCGCCGGAGACCGGATCGCGGTTGTCGATCGCGAACAGCTCGTCCGCGGTCCGGAAGAGGGCGATCTGCACGCCGTCGACCAGGGCGGCGACGCCCCGGTCCGGTTCCAACCGGTCGAGGTGGCAGACGGTGGTCCAGGTGAGCGTGAGGGTCTGGGTCATCGCCGTACCTCCGGTAGGCCGAGGGTGACCGGTTGCCGACGCCGACCGTTTGTCGGCTCGGATCCGGTCGGGGGATGGTCGCGTACGGGTACCGGCTGGCCGCGTTCCAGCGCGAAGGTGATCGACGGATCGGGCACGTCCGGAGCGTTGACGAACGAGGTGTAGCGGCGCAGCCGGTCCGGGTCGTTCAGCACGTCGCGCCACTCGTCGGAGTACGACGACACGTGCCGGGCCATCGCCGCGTCGAGGTCGGCGCAGAGGCCCAGCGCGTCGTCCACGATCACCGAGCGGAGATGGTCGAGGCCGCCGTCCATCGCCTCGATCCAGCCGGCGGTGCGTTGCAGCCGGTCGGCGGTGCGGATGTAATAGATCAGGAACCTGTCGATAAGCGTGATCAGCGCTTCCGTGGACAGGTCGGTGGCGAACAGGTCGGCGTGCCGGGGACGGAAGCCGCCGTTGCCGCCGACGTAGAGGTTCCAGCCGGTCTCGGTGGCGATGATGCCGAAGTCCTTGCTGCGTGCCTCGGCGCACTCGCGGGCACAACCGGAGACCGCGGACTTGATTTTGTGCGGTGCGCGCAGGCCCCGGTAGCGCAGCTCAAGCGCCACGGCCAACCCCACCGAGTCCTGCACCCCGTACCGGCACCAGGTCTCGCCCACGCAGGACTTCACCGTCCGCAGCGCCTTGCCGTACGCGTGGCCGGACTCGAAGCCGGCGTCCACCAGCCGTTGCCAGATCTGCGGCAACTGCTCCACCCGCGCACCGAACAGGTCGATCCGCTGCCCACCGGTGATCTTCGTGTAGAGCCGGAAGTCCCGGGCGACCTCACCGATCACGATCAGCTTCTCCGGGGTGATCTCACCGCCCGGGATCCGGGGCACCACCGAGTAGCTGCCGTCGCGTTGCAGGTTCGCCAGGAAGTGGTCGTTGGTGTCCTGCAACGACGCCTGCTCACCGTCGAGCACGTGCCCACTGCCCAGCGACGCGAGGATCGACGCCACCACCGGCTTGCAGATGTCGCAGCCGCGCCCCCGACCGTGCTCGGCGACCAGCCGGGAGAACGTGCGGATGCCGCGCACGCGGACGATCTCGAACAGCTCCCGCCGGCTGACGTCGAAGTGCTCACAGAGCGCACTGGACTGCACCACCCCGGCCGCGTCCAGGAGCTGCTTGAGCATCGGCACGCAGGAACCGCAACTGGTGCCGGCCCTGGTGCACGCCTTCAACGCCGGCACGTCCGCGCAGCCGTCGGCGATGGCGGCGTCCACGTCGCCACGGGTCACCGCGTTGCACGAGCAGACCTGGGCGGCGGCGGGCAACGCGCCGGCGTCCGCGCCGCCGCCGTCCGGGGCGAGCAGCGCCAGTGGCGCGGCCGGCAGCGGACCACCCACGCTGGCCCGCAGCGTGGGGTACGCGCTGGCATCGCCGACCAGCACCCCGCCGAGCAGGGTGTGCGCGTCGTCGGACAGGACCAGCTTCGCGTAGACCCGGGTGGCCGGGTCGGTGAACGTGACGTCCAGGCAGCCCTCGGTGGTGCCGTGCGCGTCGCCGAACGAGGCCACGTCGACGCCGAGCAGCTTGAGTTTGGTGGCGGTGTCCGCGCCCGGGAAGGTCGCCGCCCCACCGACCAGCCGGTCGGCCACCACCTCGGCCGTCGCGTACCCCGGCGCGACCAGGCCGTGGCAGGTGCCGTCGACCGCCGCGCACTCACCGACCGCCCAGATCCGCTCGTCGGCGCTGCGGCACGTCTCGTCGACAAGCACGCCGCCGCGCGGGCCCATCGGCAGACCGGCCGTCCGGGCCAGCTCGTCGCGCGGCCGGATACCGGCGGCCACCACCACCAGCTCGGCGTCGACAGTGCTGCCGTCGGACAGTTCCAGGGCGGCGACCGCGCCATCCGGGCCGGGCCGGATGGCGGTGGTCCCCACCCCGAGATGGGTTCGGACACCCAGGTCGTCGACGTAGCGGCGGAGCATCGCACCGCCGGCCTGGTCCACCTGCACGGGCATCAGCCGGGGCGCGAACTCGACCACGTCGGTGCTCAGGCCGAGCAGCCGCAGGGCGTTCGCGGCCTCCAGACCGAGCAGCCCACCGCCGATCACCGCTCCGACCCGCCGGCCCCGCGCGTACGCCCGGATCGCCGCCAGGTCGTCCAGGGTCCGGTAGACGAAGACCCCGGGCAGCCCGGTGCCGGGCACCGGCGGCACGAAGGGGTACGACCCGGTGGCCAGCACCAGCGCGTCGTAGTGGTACTCGCCTACGGCGGTGGTCACCACCTGCCGGTCCCGGTCGACGGCGGTGGCCGGCTCACCGAGGCGCAGCAGCACCCCGTCGTGCGGGGTGTGCACGTTGAGTTCGTCCTCGCTCACCCCGTCGAAGTACGCCGAGAGCCGCACCCGGTCGTACGCCGGACGCCCCTCCTCGGCCAGCACTGTCACCCGCCAGCGTCCGTGCGGGTCCCGGGCGCGCAGCGCGTCGACGAAACGCTGCCCGACCATGCCGTTGCCGATGACGACCAGTTCGCCGCCGTTCATCGCGTCACCTCCACCGATTCCGCTTGGCTCAGCCAGTCGACGATGCCGCCGACCGCGTCGCGGCAACCGCCGCAGCCGGTGCCGGCCCGGGTCGCGGCCACCACCGCGTCGACCGTCCGGGCCCCGGAGCGCCAACTGCGCACCAGAGCGCCCTTGCTCACCGTGTTGCACTGACAGACCGTGGCCCCGTCCGGCATCAGTGCCGGTGACGCGGCGGGTGCCGCGCCAGTCGTGCCGAGTGCCCGGCCCAGCAGCAGCGCCCGCCGGTCGGTCGGCACCGGATGGCCGCGGTCGAAGAGCTGGATCACCGTGCCGACGGCCGGGTTGTCGCCGAGCAGGATCGCGCCGACCAGTCGCTCGTCCCTGATCCGCAACCGGGCGTACGTGCCCCGGCTCGGGTCGGTGAAGGTCAGCTCCTCGCCGGGCCCGCCGCCCACCGCGTCGCCCATCGAGGCCAGGTCGATCCCGGCGGCCTTGAGCCGGGTCACCACCGGCCGGGGTCGGTACCGGGCCAGCGGGTCCGTCCCGGTCAGCACGTCGGCGAGCACCCGGGCCTGGGCCCAGGCGGGTGCGACAAGCCCGGTGAGCACGCCGTCGTGCTCGGCGCAGTCGCCGATCGCCGAGATGGACCGGTCGCTGGTACGGAGCCGGTCGTCCACGAGCACGCCCCGACCGACATCCAGCCCGGCCGCCTGCGCGAGGGCGGTGTCCGGGCGGACGCCGCAGGAGAGCACCAGCAGGTCGGCGTGCAGCGTCTGGCCGTCGGCCAGGTCGAGGCGTACGCCGGTGGCGTCCGCGGCCACGCCGATCGCCGGCACCGCGAGTTGGCTGGTGACGCCGAGACCGGCGAGCGTGCCGGCGAGCACCGCACCGGCCGCCGGGTCGAGCTGTCGTTCCATCAGGTGCCCGCGCGGGTGCACCACTGTCGTGGTCAGCCCTCGGCTGGACAGCCCGCGGGCGGCCTCCAACCCGAGCAGGCCACCGCCGAGCACGAGCGCGCTGCGCGCGCCGTCCGCCGCGGCGAGGATCCGCCGGCAGTCGTCAAGGGTCCGGAAGGGGACCACCCGATCCGGCAGGTCGGCCGGGTCGAGGCCGGGCAGTGGCGGCACCACCGCCTGGGCGCCGGTGGCCAGCACCAGGTGGTCGTAGGCGATCCGTTCGCCGTCGGCGGTGCGGACCTCCCGGGCGGACCGGTCGACGGCGGTCACCGTCACGCCGGTGCGCAGGTCGATGCCGTGCCCGGCGGCCTCGGTCAGTTCCACGTCCGGCTCGTCGACCCGGCCGGCGAGCAGGGTGGAGAGCATGATCCGGTTGTACGCCCGGTGTGGCTCCGCCCCGAGCACTGTGACCTTCCGGTCGCCTTCCCGGGCGTGCAGCTCTCCGGCGAGGCGGGCGCCCGCCATCCCGTTGCCGACGATGACCACCCGGGCGGTCATGCCTTCTCCACCCGAACCGCGCAGATCTTGAATTCGGGCATCCCGGAGATGGGGTCCACCGCGTCGTTGGTCACCGAGTTGGCCCTCCCGGCCCCCGCGTAGTGGAACGGGGCGAACACCGTGTCCGGTCGGATCCCGGCGCTGAGTCGGGCCGGGGCGCACAACTCACCTCGGCGCGAGGTGACCCGCACCGGGTCCCCGTCGTCGACGCCGAGCCGGGCGGCCAGGTCGGGGTGCAGCTCGACGAATGCCTCACCGGCGGCGCGGCGTAGCGCGGCCACCCGGCGGGTCTGGGTGCCGGACTGGTACTGCGCGAGCACCCGGCCGGTGGTGAAGTGCAGCGGGTACGCGGCGCTGACCTCCTCGGCGGCCGGTCGGTGGTCGACGGGGTGGAACCGGGCTCGGCCGTCCGGGGTGGGGAACCGGTCGGCGAAGAGCCGCGGGGTGTCCGGCCCGTCCTCGGTCGGGCAGGGCCAGTAGACGCCGTCGGCGTCGTCGATCCGGGCCCAGGTGATGCCGGCGTAGTCGGCGGCCCCACCGGCCGAGGCGCGGCGCAACTCGGCGAACACGGCGGCCGGGTCGGCGGGGAACCGCGCCGCCGCACCGGCACCCGGCAGCGTGGTGTCCGGCGCGCCGGCCGGTTTTTCGGCGGCGGCCAGGCGGGCCGCGAGGGCGGAGATGATGTCCAGGTCGGTCCGGACGTCCGGCGGGGGCGGGCGGAGCGCGCGCCGACGTAGCACCCGACCCTCCAGGTTGGTCATGGTGCCGTCCTCCTCGGCCCACTGGGCGGTGGGCAGCACCACGTCCGCCAGCGCAGCCGTCTCGGAGAGCAGGAGGTCGGCGACGACAAGCAGGTCGAGGTCGCGCAGCCGGCTCTCGATCCGGGCCGCCCGGGGTGCGGAGATCACCGGGTTCGAGCCGAACACCAGCAGGGCCCGGGGGCCGTCCGGTGTGCCGAGCGAGTCGAGCAGTTGGTAGGCCGGCACACCCGGGCCGGGCAGCTCGTCGGCCGGCACCCCCCAGACGCCGGCCACGTGCTCGCGGGCCACCGGGTCGTCGATCCGCCGGTAGCCGGGGAGTTGGTCGGCCTTCTGCCCGTGCTCCCGCCCACCCTGGCCGTTGCCCTGGCCGGTGAGGCAGCCGTATCCCGAACCGTCGCGGCCGGGCAGCCCGAGGGCGAGGGCGAGATTGACGTACGCGGTGACCGTGTCGACGCCCTTGGCATGCTGCTCGGCCCCACGAGCGGTAAGGATGATCACTCGACCGCCGGTGCCCAGCGCGCGGGCGGTCGCCTCCAGGTCGGCCACCGGCACTCCGGAGAGCTGCTCCGCGCGGGCCGGCCACCAGGCGGCGACGCTGCGGCGGACCGCCTCGAACCCGGAGGTGCGGTCGGCCACGTACGCCCGGTCGACCCAGCCCTCGGTGAGCGCGATGTGCAGCAGCGCGTTGGCCACCGCGAGGTCGGTGCCGGGCAGGGGTTGCAGGTGCAGGTCGGCCTGGCGGGCGGTGGCGGTGACCCGGGGGTCGACGACGATCAGCTTGCCGCCGTTGCCGCGCTGCTCGGTGAGCCAGCGCACCAGGGGCGGCATGGTCTCCGCCGGGTTCGCGCCGACCAGCAGCAGCGTGTCGGCCCGGCCCAGGTCGGAGAGGGGGAACGGCAGGCCTCGGTCGAGGCCGAAGGCACGCATCCCGGCGGCGGCCGCCGAGGACATGCAGAACCGTCCGTTGTAGTCGATGTGCCGGGTGCGGAGCCCGATCCGGGCGAACTTCCCGAGCGCGTACGCCTTCTCGTTGGTCAGGCCGCCGCCGCCGAAGACGGCTACCGCGTCCCGGCCGGCTGCGTCCTGAACGGCGCGGACGCCGTCGACGATCCGGTCGAGGGCGACGTCCCAGCTCGCCGGGCGGAGTTCGCCCGTGGCGGGGTCGCGCACCAGGGGGGTGGTCAGCCGCTCCGGGTGGTCGAGCAGTTCGGCGGCGGTCCAACCCTTCTGGCAGAGCCCGCCCCGGTTGGTGGGGAACTGGCGGGGGTGGACCGTCACCCCGGTGTCGTCCTCGCGTAGCACCATGCCGCACTGAAGCGCGCAGTACGGGCAGTGCGTCGCCACCTGCCGGGGCGTGCGCCCCGGTCGAGTCGCCGACCATGCACCGTCTGTCATGTCGGCAAAGCGTGCCGCCGGGCAGTTTCCAGTCCGGGTCTCTTCTGTTTCGGTCCTGTCAAGTGGGGCTCACACCGCACAGGAGCAGCGGACGTGGCGGGTGGGTGGTGTCGGTCGACCTGCCGTCCGTCGTCGGCAATTGATGCCGCTCATGTCCCACCAAGCGGTAGGTGCCGTGCTCAACCGACCGACCTCGCCTACTATATGGGAAAACCGTCTCATTAAATGGGAGCAGCGATGAGCGTGGTGGACGTGTTCGACGCGGTGGCCGGCACCTACGACGAGGAGCGCCGGCGCCTGATTCCCTGCTTCGACGCCTTCTACGGCACGGCCGTCCAGGTGGCCGCGCCGCCGCTGCGCGCCGCGCTCGCCGCCGGTCGTACCCCCGAGGTGTTGGATCTGGGCGCCGGCACCGGCCTGCTCTCGCTGCTGCTGGCCGCGGCGGTGCCCGGAGTCCGGCTGACCCTGGTGGACGGGGCGCCGGCGATGCTCGCCCGCGCCACCGCGCAGTTGCGCGACCGGTCCGTGCCGCACCGGTCGGTGCGGGCCGACCTGTCCGACGAGCTGCCGCCGGGCCGGTACGACGCGGTGGTCAGCGCGCTGGCCATCCACCACCTGGACGACGCCGGCAAGCGCGCGCTCTACCGGCGGGCCGCCGCCGCGCTGGCGCCGGGCGGGGTGTTCGTCAACGCCGAGCAGGTCGCCGGGCCGACCCCGGAGCTGGAGCGGCGCTACGACGAGGTGTGGATGGAGCGGATCGCCGAGCTGGGCGCGTCCCCCGAGGAGATCGCCGGCTCCCGGGGGCGGATGCGGCACGACCGGCCGGCGACAGTCACCGACCAGTGCCGGTGGCTCGCCGAGGCCGGTCTGGTCGACGTCGACTGTTACTTCAAGGAGTGGCGCTTCGCGGTGTTCGGTGGTCGGGCCCGGTGAGAGCCGCCGGAATGGGCGTTTCGACGCCGTACGCGAGCCGGTCGGCGCGGGGATGACTGGCAGTCATACCGCTGGGTAGTCTCAGCGGCATGACTGCCAAGGTGACTCTGTCGTTTACCGACGAGACGATCGAGGAGGCGCGGCGGTTCGCCAAGCGGGAGGGGCTGTCGCTCTCGGCGTGGATGGACCAGGCCGCCCGCGAGAAGGCGCTGCGCGAGGTCTTCACCGCGCACGCCGCCGCCGTGGGCCGCGCCGGCCTGGACCTGGAGTCCGCCGCTCTCGCCGACGCCCGCGAGGTGGGTATGGTCAACGACCTGCTCTCCGGCGGACGCCCGCGTGCTGCGTAGGGGAGAGGTCTGGCGCATCGAGGGCGCCCGCGAACGCCTCGGTCTCGTGATCAGCTCGGACGTCTACAACTCCACAGACGTGCCCATCGTGATCGTGGTCGAGGTGGTCGAGGAGTCACTGCTGCGCGACTCGCCGCTGGCCGTGTCGATGGGCCGGTACGTGGTGATGCCCGACCGCATCTCCTCGCCGATGAAGAAGTGGTTCACCGACTGCGTGGACGTCGCCGACACCGACACCATGCTCCGGGTCGGCCGCGCGCTGCGCATCCTCCAACAGCTCTGAGCACCGACCTCACCACCGCCGACGGCCCGTGGTGCGATCCCCGTTTCCGGGCCGACCCAGGACGGGCACTGCCAGGTAACCAGGCGTTCCTAGCGTCTCTCCTCGTCACATCGACGAGAAGGAGCCGCCGTGAGCACGCTCACCAGCACCGCAGTCACCGCCGCGCCGTCGGCCGCCACCGCGCGTGGGCGCCGGCTCGACGACTGGCGTCCCGAGGACCCCGACTTCTGGCAGGCGACGGGCGCGCCGATCGCCCGCCGCAACCTCTGGGTCTCGATCTTCGCCGAGCACGTCGGCTTCTCGGTGTGGAGCCTCTGGTCGGTGACAGTGCTCTTCCTCGGCCCCGCGTACGGCATCGACCCGGCCGGGAAGTTCCTGCTCACCGCCGTGCCGGCGGCGCTGGGGGCGGTGTTGCGGCTGCCGTACACGCTGGCGGTGGCCCGCTTCGGCGGGCGGCGCTGGACGACCATCAGCGCCCTGCTGCTGCTGGTGCCCACGGTGCCGATGACGGTGCTGCTGGAGCCCGGGGTGTCCTACTCCACCCTGATGGTGCTCGCCTGCCTCACCGGCGTCGGTGGCGGCAACTTCGCCTCCTCGATGGCGAACATCAACCTGTTCTACCCCCAGCGGCTCAAGGGACGCGCCCTCGGGCTCAACGCCGGCGGTGGCAATCTCGGCGTACCCGCTGTGCAGTTGGTCGGGCTGGCGGTCCTCGCCACCGCCGGTGCCGCGTACCCCCGGTTGGTCCCGGCGGTCTACCTGCCGCTGATCGTGTTGGCCGCGCTGGCCGCGAGCCGCTGGCTGGACACCGTGCCCGGGGCGCGCAACGAGCCGGGCGCGCTGCGTGAGGCGGCCCGCGACCCGCACACCTGGGTCATGTCGCTGCTCTACATCGGCACCTTCGGGTCGTTCATCGGGTTCGGTTTCGCCTTCGGTCAGGTGCTCCAGCTCCAGTTCGCCGAGCGGTTCCCCACCCCGGTCGACGCCGCCTGGTTGACCTTCCTCGGCCCGCTTGTCGGCTCGCTGATCCGGCCGCTGGGCGGGCACCTCGCCGACCGGCTGGGCGGATCCCGGGTGACCTTCTGGAACTTCGTCGCGATGGCGTCCGGCGCGGGCATCGTGCTGTACGCGGCCCGGGAGCGCTCGTTCGGGCTCTACCTGGCCGGGTTCATCGCCCTCTTCGTGTTCTCCGGCATCGGCAACGGCTCCACGTACAAGATGATCCCGGCGATCTTCCGGGCCCGGGCGGCGGACGCGGTGGCCGACGGCCACCGCGATCCGGAGGCCGCCGCCCGTTGGGCGCGGCGGATGACCGGCGCGTTGATCGGCATCGCGGGCGCGATCGGCGCCTCCGGTGGGGTGCTCGTCAACGTCGCGTTCCGGCAGTCGTTCCTCGGCTCCGGCAACGCCGACGCCGCCTACCTGGCCTTCATCGGCTGGTACGCGCTGTGCTTCGTGGTCACCTGGGTCGTCTACCGTCGTCCGGGCGCCGATCGGCTCGCCGGCGTGTGAGCTGAGCCACCGCCGGCGGGTCGCCGTGCGGATCGGCACCCCCGTTTTGACCTGCGGACACCGCGCCGGGTATCGTTGCCTGCTGTTGTACGACATCCAGAGGCGTGCCCTATCAGGTACGCTTGGTCGTTCGTGCGCGCTGGTCCGGCCTGCAAGATCTGGTCACCTCGGCGCGCGACCCCAGACCGACGACGAGACAAGGTAGACCTGTGCGTACGTACAGCCCGAAGCCGGGTGAGATCGAGCGTCAGTGGCACGTCATCGACGCCTCTGATGTCGTGCTGGGCCGCCTGGCCACCCACGCCGCCACGTTGCTGCGTGGTAAGCACAAGCCGACTTTCGCGCCGCACGTCGACACGGGCGACTTTGTCGTCATCGTGAACGCGGGCAAGGTTGCGTTGACCGGCAACAAGCGCCAGACCAAGGTTGCTTACCGCCACTCCGGTTACCCGGGTGGTCTGAAGCAGATCGGCTACGACGAGCTGCTGACCAAGCGCCCCGAGCGGGCCATCGAGCTGGCTGTGAAGGGGATGCTCCCGCACAACAAGCTCGGCCGTCAGCTGATCAAGAAGCTGAAGGTGTACGCCGGTGCCGAGCACCCGCACCTCGCGCAGCAGCCGGTGCCGTTCGAGATCAAGCAGATCGCGCAGTGAGCGCGGGCGAAGGAAGCAGCATGACCGACATCACCACCGAGACCGAGGTCGCCCCGGAAGCTCCCGAGGCCACCGAGGCGCCGGCGCCCGTCGCCCGCGCGCCTCGTGGTGACCGGCCGATCCAGACCGTGGGCCGCCGCAAGGAGGCCATCGTCCGGGTCCGTATCGTCCCGGGCACCGGCAAGATCACCTGCAACGGCCAGGACCTCGAGGCCTACTTCCCGAGCAAGGTGCACCAGCAGCTCATCAAGGACCCGCTGGTCACCGCCGAGAAGCTTGAGCAGTTCGACATCATCGCCAACCTGCGTGGCGGCGGCACCACCGGCCAGGCCGGTGCGCTCCGACTCGGCATCGCCCGGGCGCTGATCGTCAACGAGCCCGATGACCGCCCGGCCCTGAAGAAGGCCGGCTTCCTCACCCGGGACGCCCGGGTCAAGGAGAGCAAGAAGTACGGCCTCAAGAAGGCCCGTAAGGCTCCCCAGTACTCGAAGCGCTGATCTTTTCCAGCGCGTTGTACTTCTGACGGACGGCCGGTTCGCCTCCCCCCGACTCGGGGGAGGCGGCCGGCCGTTTCGTTTTCTCCACATCGGCAGCGCACCACGGAGGTTGGCGGGTATGGGTCGGTTGTTCGGCACGGACGGCGTACGCGGGCGGGCGAACGCGGATCTCACCCCGGAGTTGGCGCTGGCGCTCGCGGTGGCCGCCGCGCACACGCTCGCCGAGACGGACCGCAGCCACCCGCCGCTGGCCGTCGTCGGCCGGGACACCCGGGCCAGTGGCGAAATGCTGGAGGCCGCAGTGGTCGCCGGCCTGACCAGCGCCGGTGCCAACGTGGTGCGGGTCGGCGTGCTGCCCACCCCCGCGGTGGCGTTCCTCACCGCCGAGGCCAAGGCCGACCTCGGCGTGGTGCTCTCCGCGTCACACAACCCGATGCCGGACAACGGCATCAAGCTCTTCGCCGCCGGCGGGCACAAGTTGCCCGACGAGATCGAGATGAAGATCGAGGCCGCCGTGGAGGCCAACGCCACCACCGCGTGGGACCGGCCCACCGGTGCCGGCATCGGCCGGGTGCACGACCTGCTCGACGGTGCCGACCACTACGTCCAGCACCTGGTCGGGGCCGTGCCGCACCGGCTGGACGGGATCAAGGTCGTGGTCGACTGCGCCAACGGCGCCGCCGCCGAGGTCGCCCCGGTCGCCTACCGGGAAGCCGGCGCGGAGGTCGTCGCGATCCACGCCGAGCCGAACGGCCTGAACATCAACGACGAGTGCGGTTCCAACCACATCGAGGCGCTGCGCGAGGCAGTTGTCGAGCACGGCGCCCACCTGGGCATCGCCCACGACGGCGACGCCGACCGGATCGTGGCGGTCAGCGCCGACGGCGACGAGGTCGACGGCGACCAGGTGATGGCGATCCTCGCGCTTGCCATGCGGGACGCCGGCACGCTCACCCAGGACACTCTGGTCGCGACCGTGATGAGCAACCTCGGCCTGCGGTTGGCCATGTCCGCGCAGGGCATCCGGCTGATCGAGACAAAGGTCGGTGACCGGTACGTCCTGGAGGCACTGCGCGCGTCCGGGCTGGCGCTCGGCGGTGAGCAGAGCGGGCACATCGTCATGCCCGCGCACGCCACCACCGGCGACGGGGTGCTCACCGGCCTGCACCTGATGGCTCGGATGGCCGCCACCGGCAAGTCCCTCGCCGAGCTGGCCTCGGTGGTCACCAAACTGCCCCAGGTGCTGATCAACGTGCCGGTCGGCGACCGGACCGTCGGCGCAGCCGCACCGGCCGTTCGCGCCGAGGTCGAGCGGGCCGAGGCGGAGCTGGGTGAGACCGGGCGGGTGCTGCTGCGCCCGTCGGGCACCGAGCCGCTGGTCCGGGTGATGGTCGAGGCCGCCACCGAGCAGACCGCCCGCGAGGTGGCCGAGCGGATCGCCGAGCTGGTCCGCTCCGCCAGCCCGGCCGGCTGAGACAGCCACCGGCTGCGGCGTCACAACCGCAGCCGGGCCACGCGTTCGTAGGTGTCGGCCGGGTCCTCGCCGCTGGTGAGGTCGAGATCCTCGACCACCCGGCCGTCGGCGAGCCTGACCAGCCGGTCGCACCGGGCGGCGATGGCCTGTTCGTGGGTGGCCAGCAGGATGGTCATGCCGTGCCGGTCCCGGAGGTCGAGCAGCAGGTCCAGGATCTGCCCGCCGGTGGTGGAGTCGAGGTTGCCGGTCGGCTCGTCGGCCAGCAGCAGGCCCGGCGCGCCCATCAGCGCGCGGGCGATGGCGACCCGTTGCTGCTGACCGCCGGAGAGCTGCGCCGGCAGGGCCCGCTCGCGCCCGGCCAGGCCGACCGCGTCGAGCAGCTCCCGGGCCCGTGCCGCGTGGTCGGCTCGGCCGCGTCGCGGCAGCACCGGGGCGATCACGTTGTCCAGCACTGTCAACGCTGGGAGCAGGTGGTAGCGCTGGAAGACGAATCCCACCCGCTGCCGGTAGCGGGCCAGTGCGGCGCGGCGCAGCGACGTGATCTCCACGTCGTCGACGGTGATGGTGCCGCTGTCGGCCTGCTCGATGGCACCGATCAGGTGCAGCAGTGTCGACTTGCCGGAGCCGCTCGGACCGGTGAGCGCCACCACCGACCCGGCCGCGATCTCCAGTGAGACGTCGTCGACGGCGGTGAGCTGCTCCGCGCCGGTGCGGAACTGCCGGCGCAGCCCGAGCGTCCGAACCGTGCGGCCCGTCGTTGCCTCCATCGTCACTCCTCTGCGAGCAGCCGTGCGGTCGGTAGCCGGCGCAGCAACGCGGCCGGCACGAGTGCCGCCAGACAGGTGAGGAGCACCCCGCCGAGCGCCACCGTGGCGGCGGCCAGGACCAGGGCGGCCGGCAGACCACCGACCAGCCAGGCGGCCCCGGCGAGCCCGAGCCCCGCCCCGGCCACCGCCCCGAGCGCGCCGATGAGGAGCCCCTCGTAACCCACCAGGCGGCTCAGTGCCGCGTCCGTCCACCCGATCGCCCGCAGCGTGGACAGCTCGGCGGCGCGGTCCCGGACGTTCAGGTACAGCACGTCGGCGACGGCGCCCGCGCCCAGCAGGACGGTGACGACAGCGGCCAGTGTGTCCGCACCCCGGACGCTGAGCGAGACGGTGTCGCCGAGCAGGTTGCCGACGATCGCGCCACGGAAGGCGTAGGCGGCGGCGGTGACCACTGTCAGCGCGGCCAGCCCGATGGCCAGCGCACCGGCACCGAGCACTGTGCGCCCGGGGGTGCGGACCAGGTTGACCAGGGCCATCCCGAACAGGCCGCGAGGCCGCCGTACCCACCGAGCCGGGGCCACCAGCGGCCGCAGGGCGGCGGCCGGATGGGTGCCCGCGGCTCGCAGCGCCGGGACCAGGCCCGCCACCAGCGCCAGCAGCAGACCCACCGGTACGGCGAGCGCCGCCCGCCGCCAGCCGATCCCGATGTCCAGTGCGGCGGCCAACGGGAACGCCAGCCCGAGGGCCAGCACGCCGGCGGCCAGCCCCAGCGCGGCCACCTCACCGAGGACCAACGCCGCGATGCGGCGGGCGGGCCAGCCCAGGCAGGCGAGCACCGCCAGCTCGGGACGCCGGTCGCGGACGGCGGCGGAGACCGCGTTGCCGAGGAACAGCCCGCAGACCACGAGCACCAGCCCGAAGAGGACGAGGCTCTTGCGGTCGACGGCTCTGGTGATGACCGAGGCCACCCCGAGGGCGGACCACGGCTCGGTAAGCCGCAGCTCGGGCCGGCCGAACGAGCCGGCGGGCAGCTCCACGGTCTGCGGCGCGGGCGATGAGCCGAAGGTGAGATCGACGTCCAGCCCGGTCGTGTCGGCGATCCGCTCGGCGATGAGCCGGACCCGTTCGGCGGACCGTTCGGTGTAGCCGGCGACGTCGGTGACCCGGACCCGGATCGCGCTGATCGGCGCCGTCCGGGCGGGGGAGGCGCTGCTCTCCAGCAGCTTCGGCACCGCGGCCAGGGTGGTGAGCAGCAGTGGTGGCGAGGAGAGGTAGCCGGCCGGGTTGCCGTTCGGTTCCAGCGGCTGGCCGCCCAGCGCCTGGCGGCTGCGCTCGTCGGCGCCATCGGTGCGGGGCGGTTCGTAGGTCTCCAGCGGGACCCGGGACAGGTCGCTGAACCCGCTCAGCTTCTCCGGATCGAAGATGCCGACGGTCCGCCAGGCTATGAGCTGGGAGAAAGCGCCCGGTGGTTGCATGGGGACCGCGGTCAGCGGGCGGAAGCCGTTGTCGTCGGCCGACCACGGACGGCCGTCGAAGTTGTACGTGTTGTCGCTGCCGAAGGTCGCGGGATCCAACGGTGGTCGCGGGACAGCACGGAGAGTGCCGTCGGGGCGTCGGTCGTACTCCGTCGCACCCGCTTGGACGATCGTCTGCAACTCACCCCGGCAGCAGCCGGTCGGGGAGATCCCCTCGGAGAGCAGGTCGCGATAGCCGTCGGCCAGCGCGTACTCCTCGGTCCCGGCCCTGACCCCGGTGGCGTTGTCCAGCGCATACTCCATGTCGGCGATGCTCAGCCCGGCGGGCCGCGCCTGCGGCAGCCGGGTGAGGGCGGACCGCACGGTGACGTCGAGGTAGGGGCGGCTGGTGGTCAACACCGGGATGAACCGCTCGGGCACATGCGCAGGGAGGTGGGTGTCGGTGGCCGTGTCGTCGGGCCGGAGGGAGCGGCCCTCGGTCACCGCGTCGTCGAGGCCGACGAGCCGCTGTTCCGCGTCGGGGTCGACGGCGGCCAGCAGGAACGGCACCGTCACGAAGTAGCTGGCCACCAGTCGGTCGGTGGCGACGCGTTTGGCGCGACCAGACTGCCAGCGGTTCTCCTCGAAGCGCCCGTCGGGTAACAGCCGGACGGTGTCGACGCTCCAGTTCTTCCGTTCGGAGACCCATCCGTTCCCCGGTTGCGGGGTCGCGTGGGGGTCGCAGATCGGCTGGCTCTGTCCGTCCGGAAGCAGTTCCCGTGGGACATCCCCGCAATTCTGGTCGTACGGGTACTTCCGGCCGTCCGAGTACGGGATCGAGGAGAGGTCCGTGTCGTAGCCTCCCTCGGGATAGAGCAGTGGGCGCTTGGTCACGTACACGTAGCGTGGACGGCTCGGGGCGGTGGAGAGCCCGCGGTCGGCGGTGAAGGTGGGGTCGATCCGGATGACCTGCCGTTCAAGGGAACGGTCGACCGCGTCGGTCAGGTCGAACCGGACCGACACCGATGAGGTCGAGTAGCCCAGCATGGCGATCGGAGCGGCCACGTCGACGCCGGCGACCTGCTGCACCTGCTCGTACTGCGCGGGAGTGATGCCACCGAACAGCCCGGAGAGGTAGTTGGGGCGGACCAGCCCACGTTCGGCCTCCAGCGGCGTGCGCGTCCCCTGGGGACGGACCAGGATGTCGTAGGCGGACTGCGTGTTGCGCTCCAGCGCACCGGTGACGTCGAGGCGGGAGGTGGTGGTGGCGCCGGTCAGGACGACGAAGCCGGTGGTCGCCACCAACACGCCCGCCAGCAGCGCCACCGACCGGCCAGCACGGCCGCGTAGCTGCGCCCAGATGAAACCGAGCATGTCGCGCCTCCCCGTGTGCTACCCCACACTCTGCGCGTTACATTGTCACAATGCAAGGCCTGGCCCGTCGGTCAGCAGAATCGGAGGAGACGGTGGCCATCCAGCACGCGGTTCTGGCACTGCTCGCGCGCGGCCCGAGCTACGGCTACGAGCTGAAGGGCGCCTTCGAGGCCGCCACCGGTCCACAGTGGGGGTCGCTCAACATCGGCCACCTCTACCAGATCCTCGACCGACTCTCCCGGGACAGCCTGGTGGTCGCCGAGCGGCAGGCCCAACCGGTGAAACCCGACCGGGTCGTCTACCAGATCACTCCCGCCGGGCGGGCCGAACTCGCCCGATGGCTCGACGAGCCGAGCCCGCGCAGTGGCGGCTTCCGGGACGACTTCTTCCTCAAGGTCACCGCCGCCGCCCGATCGGGCTCCGCGCAGACCGTCCGCACCGTGCTCAGCAACCAACGTGGGCACCTGCTTCGCGAGTTGCGCAACCTCGACGGGCTGCGCCGCAAAGCCGCCGACCCGGTGGTCGGGCTGCTGCTCGCCGCGGCCAGCCGACACGTCGAGGCCGACCTCGCCTTCGTCAACGACGCCGAGGCGGTGCTGCTGGCCGACGGTGGGGCGCTGCTCGCCGCCTTGGCCGTCGCGCCGTCGGAGATCGCGGCGTCCGTCGCCGACGCCTCCTCGCCCCCGTCGGCGGACGACACCGGACCGGCCCGGGCGGCCGGCTGACCACACCGGTCAGCGGCGCTCCCGCAGCCCGCGCAGGCGGGTGACCGCATCGGTCAGCACCTCCGGGCGCTTGCAGAAGGCGAACCTGACCAGCCGCCGGCCCGCCTCGACGTCGTCGTAGAAGACCTGCGTCGGCACGGCCACCACGCCGCAGCGCTCCGGCAGCGAGCGGCAGAACTCCACCCCGTCCCGGCCACCGAGGGCGGTGATGTCGGCCGTGACGAAGTACGTCCCCTCCGAGCCGAGCACCTCGAACCCGGCGTCGGTGAGACCGCCGACGAGCTGGTCCCGCCGCTGCTGGAGGCTGTCCCGGAAGCCCGTGTAGTAGTCGTCCGGCAGGGCCAGCGCCACGGCGACCGCCGGTTGCAGCGGGGCCGCGTTGACGTAGGTGAGGAACTGCTTCACCCGCAGCACCGCCGAGACCAGGGCCGCCGGGCCGCTCGCCCAGCCGACCTTCCAACCCGTGCAGGAGAACGTCTTGCCCGCCGACGAGATGCGCAGCGTCCGCTCCCACATCCCCGGCAGGGTGGCAAGCGGCACGTGCGGGTGCGCCGCGTCGGTGAAGACCAGGTGCTCGTACACCTCGTCGGTGACCGCGTACGTGTCGTGCTCCTGGCACAGCTCGGCGATCAGTGCCAGCTCGGCCGGGGTGAAGACCTTGCCGGTCGGGTTGTGTGGCGAGTTGAGCAGCACCAGCCGGGTCCGCGGGCCGAACGCCGCGCGCAGCGCCGCCGGGTCGAACGCGTACCGGCCGTCGGCCGCGGGGCGCAGGGTCACCGGTCGCCGGACCGCGCCGGCAAGCGCGATCGAGGCGGCGTACGAGTCGTAGTACGGCTCGAAGCAGACCACCTCGTCACCCGGTTCGCAGAGGGCGAGGATGCTGGCCGCTACCGCCTCCGTCGCGCCAGCGGTGATCACGATCTCGCCGTCCGGGTCGTACGACAGGTCGTGGAACCGCAGTTGATGGGCCGCAACCGCCGCGCGGAGAGCGGGAATCCCCGGGCCGGGCGGGTACTGGTTCTGCCCGCCGCGCAGCGCCTCGGCGGCGGCGGCCAGCATCTCCGGTGGGCCGTCGGTGTCGGGGAAGCCCTGGCCGAGGTTGACCGCGCCGGTCCGCACGGCGAGGGCGGACATCTCGGCGAAGATCGTGGTGCCGAACGGCCGCATCCGGGCCACCAGCGGGTCGACATCGGTGCTCGTCACCCGAGCCAGCCTACGGCCATCCGCGGGTCAACCCCAGGCCCCACGGGCCCACCATGCTTCCTTGATCAACTCGGGATCGTTGACATCGGGGTATCAACGGCGTTCCGATGCCCCGACACCAATGATTCCGAGTTGACCAAGCCCCGTGTCGATGAGGTCTCGTGTCGGTCAGGTCGAGCAGGTCACTGGACAGTGCGCGGACCGGCGGTGGGTGCGGTCCAGTCGTCGTCAGGATTGACGTACGGGCCCTCGACTGCAGGGTCGGAACCGGTCTCGTCGAGCAGCAGACCAGCCGCGCAGAGGCAGCCACAGATCAGCAGGACCAGCGCCACGAAGGCAGCGACGGCGATCCCGATGATCCGGCCGTTGTTCCTCGGCGAGTTGCCGCCGGCCTGCGGATAGCCGGGGTAGGCGTACGGCGGCGGATAGCCGGGCGGCGGCCATCCACCGGGCGGCGGCCACCCTGTTGCCGGCGGTCCGGCGTGCGGCGGTCCGGCGGGCGTGGGCCAGCCTGCGGGCGGAGTCGATCCGGCGGTCGCCGGGCCTGCGGCGTCGGTCGGGGACGGTGTCCAACCCGTGCTCGGAGGTTCGGGCGCCCACGGCGCCGCACGCTGTTCGGGCCACTGGTCCGCGGGTGCGGACGGGTTCCACTGGCCCGCGGGCGCGGGCGGGGCCCACCGGTCCGCGGGTGCGGACGGGGCCCACTGGTCCGCGGGCGCGGACGGGGTCGACAGGTCCGCGGGTGTGGGCGGCGTCCACTGGTCCGCCGGCGGGGACGGGGTCCACGGCGCGGCCGGCGAGGGCTGCGTCCACGGGGTCGGGGGTGCCCACGGCCTGCCCGGGGCCAGCGGGTCGGGTGCCGGGAAGGGGGCGGAGGAGGGCGGCGCGGTCGGATCCGGTGCGGAGCCCGCCCCTGGCGAGGGCGGCTCGGCGGAGGCCCCCGCTGCGCCGCCGGTGGACGGATCCGCGGGGGAGGAGGCGGGCTCGGGCGGGGGCGCGTCGGTCATGGCTGCTCCGGGCGGGAGTGGGTATGGAACGAACGGGCCGTGGACGGGAGCGCCAAACCCGCCGAGAGACTTTCGCACCCGCTGACGCCCCGCAACCCCGCCGTCCGGGGCGGTTCGCGAGCGGCCGGTGTCGCTCGTCCCGTTGCGGCCGCCCAGGCACCGATCGCTCAGATTCCGTGATTGATAACCCGACTTTCGAGCACCCATCATGAGTGAAACTGGGTTAGGCTGCGGGCCATGTGTGGAATCGTGGGATACGCGGGCGCGCGCCCCGCTCTCGGCATCGTGCTCGACGGGCTGCGGCGGCTGGAATACCGCGGCTACGACTCGGCGGGCGTCGCGATCGTCTGCGACGACCGGCTGCTGACCGAGAAGAAGGCCGGCAAACTGGCAAACCTGGAGAAGGTGCTCTCCGAGCGGGCCGCCGACGACCCGACCTCCTGCGCGGCCAGCCCGATCGGCATCGGTGACGGCACCACCGGCATCGGGCACACCCGGTGGGCCACCCACGGCGGCCCGACCGACCGCAACGCCCACCCGCACGTGGCCGGCGACGGACGGGTCGCGGTGATCCACAACGGCATCATCGAGAACTTCGCCAAGCTCCGCGCCGAGCTGGAGGCCGACGGCGTCCAGTTCGCAAGCGACACCGACACCGAGTGCGCCGCGCACCTGCTCTCCGCCGCGCTGGCCGACCTGCGTGCCGCCGGCCAGCCGGACAATCCACAGTTGCTCGCCGCCGGCATGCGCGTGGTCTGCCAACGGCTGGAAGGCGCCTTCACGCTGCTCGCCGTCGACGCCTCCGTGCCCGGCGCGGTCGTCGGCGCCCGGCGCAACTCGCCGCTCGTGGTCGGCCGGGGCGAGGGGGAGAACTACCTGGCCAGCGACGTGGCCGCGTTCATCGAGCACACCCGGGAAGCGGTCGAGCTGGGCCAGGACCAGATCGTGCTGATCACCGCCGACAGCATCGAGATCACCGACTTCGAGGGTCAGCCCGCCGCCGGCAAGGACTTCCACATCGACTGGGACTCCTCGTCGGCCGAGAAGGGCGGCTACGACTGGTTCATGCTCAAGGAGATCGAGGAGCAGCCGCAGGCCATCGCCGACACCCTGCTCGGCCGGCTCACCGAGACCGGTGAGATCGCCCTGGACGAGGTCCGCCTCAGCGACCAGGACCTGCGCGACGTCGACAAGATCTTCATCGTGGCCTGCGGCACGGCGTACCACGCCGGCATGGTCGCCAAGTACGCCATCGAGCACTGGACGCGGATCCCCTGCGAGGTGGAGCTGGCAAGCGAGTTCCGCTACCGCGACCCGGTGCTCGACCGGTCCACGCTGATCGTGGTGATCTCCCAGTCCGGCGAAACCATGGACACGCTGATGGCGCTGCGCCACGCCAAGGAGCAGAAGGCCCGGGTGCTGGCGATCTGCAACACCAACGGCTCGACCATCCCCCGCGAGTCCGACGCCGTGCTCTACACCCACGGTGGGCCGGAGATCGCCGTCGCGTCCACCAAGGCGTTCCTCACCCAGGTCGTCGCCTGCTACCTGATCGGCCTGCACCTGGCCCAGGTGCGTGGGATCAAGTTCGCCGACGAGGTGGGCGCGGTCGTCGCGCAGTTGCAGGAGATCCCGGGCAAGCTGCGTGAGCTGCTCGACCGGATCGAGCCCGTCCGTGAGCTGGCCCGGGACCTGAAGTCCGAGCCCACAGTGCTGTTCATCGGCCGGCACGTCGGCTACCCGGTGGCCCTGGAGGGCGCGCTGAAGCTCAAGGAACTGGCGTACATGCACGCCGAGGGCTTCGCGGCCGGCGAGCTGAAGCACGGCCCGATCGCCCTCATCGACAAGGGCACACCGGTGATCTGCGTGGTGCCCTCGCCGGTCGGCCGGGGCATGCTGCACGACAAGGTCGTCTCCAACATCCAGGAGGTCCGGGCCCGTGGCGCGCGGACCATCGTGATCGCGGAGGAGGGCGACGAGGCCGTCGTCCGGTACGCCGACCACCTGATCTACGTGCCTCGTACGCCGACCCTGCTGGCCCCGCTCGTCACCACTGTGCCGTTGCAGGTGCTCGCCGCCGAGATCGCCGCCGCCCGTGGGCACGATGTGGACCAGCCCCGCAACCTGGCCAAGTCGGTCACCGTCGAATAGGCCCCCTCAACGCCCCAGCACGACCCGGGCCATCCCGTCCAGCGCGGGATTGCCCGGGTCCCAGTAACCGGTGTGCCCGCCGCGCCCACTGGCGAAGACCCGACCGCCGAACCCCGGATCCGACGGGTCGTGACCGAACCACAGCTCGTGCCCGGTCCGGTCGGGCCAGCCCAGCACGGCGGCCAGCGGAGCCGCGCCGAGCAGGGCCCGTCGGCCGAACTCCTCCGGTTGGCGGGCGGCGCGGATCACGTCGTCGGGGGCACTGCTCGCCCACACCTCGCCGGGTGGCACGCCCAGCTCGGCGGCGTGCGACGCGCCGACCCCGGGCGAGCCGACGAAGACCAGCGCGTCGGCGGCCAGCCCGTGCTCCCGGGCGGCCGTCCCCACCACCACCGACCCGTAGCTGTGCCCGAGCACGGTCTGCCGGGCCGGCGGACCCTCGTGACTGGCCCGCAGCCCCTCCTGGAAGCGGTGCAACGCCGGGCCGGCGTCCCGGGCCTGGCCCGCCGAGGCCGCCTCGGTCAGGAAATCCGGGGCGTCGTAGTCCAACCAGAGCACCGCCGCGCTGCGCTCACCCGGGGCCAGCGCGACGCAGCGGTCCAGCACACGCGCCGCCCGGCCCAACTCACCGGCAGCGTCGTCGAGACCGGCGGTCATCCCCGGCACGTAGGTGAGCACCCGGTCGGCGTGGTCCGGGTCGCCGAGCGCCACCACCGCCCGGCCCTCACCGCCCGCAGCCAACCCGAGCAGGTACGCCCGCGGCTCACCGCCCGCCGCCAGCCGCCCGGCCAACGCGTCCAGGCCGGCCAACCGCCCGGCCACCCCGTGCAGGCGGACCGACGTGAGCGGCCCCGGCGGCACCCGGGTCAGCAACCGCCGCCGCTCAGCGAGCAACTCCGCGCGCCAGACCCCGAGCCGCAGCCGGTTGGCCTGGTCCCGGGCGGCCACCGGCACTCCGTCCAGCTGGCCGACAAGCGCACCCTCGTGCCCGATCAGCCACCGGCGCTGCGCCGGCGTCAACCCGGACCACCAGGCGCGGACCAGCGTCGGCGCGGCACCGGCTGCCGGCCGACCCGGCGGTGGCGGGGACGCCCAACCCGAGCCGGCGGCCCGGGTCAGCTCGTCCAGACGGTCTGCGGCGACCCGATCCGCCGCTCCGGCGGCGTCGAGCGCGTCGCGCAGGGCCGCCGCCACCCGGGCCGCCGCCACGCCGGCCCGCTCGGTGGGCCGGACCCGGGTGGGATCCAGGTGCACACCGCCCGCGCGGTCCACCACCAGCCCGGCCGCGTCCGCCTGGGTGACCGCCTCCGCGAGCCGGGCCTTCGCGACAGTCAGTCGGCCCGCCAGCTCGGCCAGCACCTGGTCGACCTCGATCAGTGCGGGTGCGATGGAGGCCAGCTCGGCACGGAGACCGGCGAGTCGCGCGTCCGCCGCCGTGGCCGCCGTACCGGACCAACCGCTGCGCAGGCGCGCGCCGGCCGCGCCCACCTCGCCGACCTGTCGCTCGACCGGCCCGGTCAGCCCGGCCCAGGCCACCCCGGCGGACCGCCAGCCGCCCGGATCGGCCGCCCAGAGCTGCCGGTAGCCGACGCCGGTCACCGGGGCAACGCGGCGAACCGGCCGGCAGCCCGGTCGTCCGCCGTCTCGTACGCCTCCGCCGCCGCCCGAACCCCACCGGAGGTCGCCGCGACCTGGGCGCCCAGCCGGCAGAACCAGGCGTGCCCGGCGGATTCCAGCCCGGCCAGAGCCGCGCCGGCGCGCCACTCGGGCGCGACCACCAGCAGCCCGGGCACCCTCGCGAGGCCCAACGCCAGCCGGTACGCCTCGTCGTCGAGCGTGCCGGCGACCGCCCGCAGCTCCTCCGGCGCGACGGCGAACAGCTCATCGGTCATGACCACACCCCCGTGGACGATCGGCATCGACGCGCTGACGCTAGGCGGGCCCGGCGGGCCCCGGAGTGCCCTGTGGACAGCGGGTGGTGGGCCGTACCCCGGCGTGTCCACAGGCGTTGCCCAGCGCGGGCCCGACGGCTAATCTGCGGCCCCGGCCGCCGGTAGGGTGGTGTGGTGATCGTCGCTGTCGGCATCGACGTGGTCCTGGTCGACCGGTTCGCCCGGGCCCTGGCACGGACGCCGCTGCTCGCCGACCGACTCTTCACCACCGCCGAGCGGCACACCCGCTCCGGCAACCCGCGCCCGCCGGAGTCGCTCGCCGCCCGCTTCGCCGCCAAGGAGGCAGTGGCCAAGGCGCTCGGGGCCCCGGCCGGGCTGAGCTGGCACGACTGCGAGATCAGGGCCGACCCGGACGGCCGCCCCTGGCTGGCTGTCGCCGGCACCGTCGCGGCGGCGGCCGAGGCGCGCGGGGTCAACCACTGGCATCTCTCGTTGTCGCACGACGGGGGGATCGCGTCGGCCATGGTGGTCGCGGAACGGTGACGTCGACCGGGCGGACCGGTCGGGTCCACCCGCGAACGGATGGGGAGACGGTGGCATGAGAGCGGTGTGGCGGGTGGCCGACGTACGGGCGGCGGAGGCCGGGCTGATGGGCACGCTGCCGGAGGGGACGCTGATGCAGCGGGCCGCCGCCGGGCTGGCCCGCCGAGCCGCGCTGCTGCTCGCCGAGCGCGGCGGCGTCTACGGCGGCCGGGTCCTGCTCCTTGTCGGCTCCGGCGACAACGGCGGTGACGCGTTGTACGCCGGGGAGCGGCTGGCCCGCCGAGGTGTCCAGGTGTCCGCCCTGCTCCTCACTCCCGGGCGTGCGCACGCGGCGGGGCTGGCCGCGCTGCGCGCTGCCGGCGGCCGGCTGGTGGAGCAGCCCGCCGGCCCGGTCGACCTGGTGCTCGACGGCATCGTCGGCATCGGTGGCACCGGCGGGCTGCGGTCCGGCGCGGACGCGGTGGTGCGGCGGCTCGGTGAGCTGCGTGGACGTGACGGTGACCGGGCCACAGTGCTGGCGGTGGACGTGCCGAGCGGGGTCGCGGTGGACACCGGGTACGTGCCGCTGGCCGCGTCCGGCCGGCCGGACGCCGTCCACGCCGACGTGACCGTGGCGTTCGGCGCGCTGAAGCCCGCCCTGGTGGTCGGGCCGGCCGCCGTCCTGGCCGGGCAGGTGGAGCTTGTCGACATCGGGCTGCGGCCGTGGTTGCGAGGCACCCCGGCGCTGCGGGTCACCGAGTGGTCCGACGTGGCCGACTGGTGGCCGGAGCTGGGCCCCGCGTCGGAGAAGTACACGCGGGGGGTGGTGGGGCTCGCGACCGGTTCGGCGACCTACCCGGGTGCGGCGGTGCTCTCCGTGGGCGGTGCGCTGGCCGGGCCGACCGGTCTGGTCCGCTACGCCGGCGGCGCCCGCGACGAGGTGCTGCACCAGCACCCCTCGGTGATCGCCAGTGGGCGGGTCGCCGACGCGGGTCGGGTGCAGGCCTGGGTCTGCGGTTCGGGGCTGGGCACCGGTGCGGACGCGGCGGCCGAGCTGCGCGCCGTGCTGGCCGCCCCGGTGCCCGTGGTGCTCGACGCCGACGCGTTGACCCTGCTTGTGGACGGTTCGCTCGCCGACCGGCTTCGCGGCCGGGACGCGCCGATCGTGGTCACCCCGCACGACCGTGAGTTCACCCGACTCTGCGGTGAGGAGCCCGGCGCCGACCGGGTCGGCGCGGCGCTGCGGCTGGCCGCCTGGATGAACGCGGTGGTGCTGCTCAAGGGCGACCGCACGGTGATCGGCACGCCGGACGGTCGGGCGTACGTCAACCCGACCGGCTCCCCGGCACTGGCCACCGGTGGCACCGGCGACGTGCTGGCCGGGCTGCTCGGCTCGCTGCTGGCGGCCGGGGTGCCCGCCGATCGGGCCGCTGCCGCTGCCGCGTACCTGCACGGGCTCGCCGGCCGGGAGGCGGCCCGGAGCGGGCCGGTGACCGCGCCCGACGTGGTCACCGCGCTGCGCCCGGTCGTCGCCCGCCTGGGCTGATCCGGTCGGTTCCGGGCGGAACGACCGGATCGACCGCCCGGGACGTGCGTCGCCGCCCGCGCTGATCTCCGTGGAAAGTAGGCTGGGCGCATGTGGCAGGCCGAGGTACGCGTCGATCTTGACGCGATCCGCGAGAACGTGAGCCAGCTCCGCTCCGGCACCAACGCCGAGTTGATGGCCGTGGTGAAGGCCGACGGGTACGGCCACGGGATGCTTCCGGCCGCCCGCGCGGCGCTCGACGCCGGGGCGGACTGGCTCGGTGTCTGCACCCTCGACGAAGCGCTCACCCTGCGGCGGGCCGGGGTGACCGTGCCGGTGCTGGCCTGGCTGCTCGCGCCGGGCGTGCCGTTGCACGAGGGGGTCAGCGCCGGGGTGGACCTGGGCGCCGCCAGCCTGCCGCAACTGGACGAGATGATCGAGGCGAGCCGCCTCGCCGGGCGTCCCGCCCGCCTGCACCTGAAGATCGACACCGGGTTGTCCCGCGGCGGGGCGACAGTCGCCGACTGGCCGGCGCTGCTGGCCGCCGCCGCGAAGGCCCAGGCCGACGGCCTGGTCGAGGTGGTCGGCGTGTGGAGCCACTTCGTGTACGCGGACCTGCCCGGCCACCCCACCACCGACCGGCAGGTGGCCGTCTTCCACGAGGGGCTGGACATGGTCGAGCGGGCCGGGCTGCGACCGCGCTGGCGACACCTCGCCAACTCGGCGGCCACCCTGACCCGCCCGGATACCCACTTCGACCTGGTCCGTCCCGGCCTGTCCATCTACGGGCTCTCCCCGGTGGCCGGCGAGACGTACGGGTTGCGCCCCGCGATGACCGCACGCGCCCGGGTGATGCTCACCAAGCGGGTTCCCGCCGGCACCGGGGTCTCCTACGGGCACACCTACACCACCGAAGCCGAGGCGAACCTGGCAGTGGTCCCGCTCGGGTACGCCGACGGGGTCCCCCGGCACGCCTCCAACACCGGGCCGGTGCAGCTCGGCGGCGTACGGCGGACGATCTCGGGGCGGGTCTGCATGGACCAGTTCGTGCTCGACTGCGGCGACGACCCGGTGGCGGACGGCGACGTGGCGACACTCTTCGGCACCGGCGCGGACGGCGAGCCGACCGCCGACGACTGGGCCGAGGCGGTCGGCACGATCAACTACGAGATCGTGACCCGGTTCGGCAGCACCCGGGTGCCTCGGGTCTACGACGGCGAGCGGCCGTGAGCTACCGCATTCCGCGTCCGCGGACCGCGGTCGGCCGGGTCGCGGGGATCGTCGGCGCCGCGGTGGGGGTGGCCGCAGCGGGTCTGGCGGCTGGGGTCGCGACCGAGCGCACCCTGGTCCGCCGGCTCAAGGCCGACCCGGCCGACCGCTACGCGCACGAGATGTTCGGCGAGCAGCGGTACGACGAGGCGTTCCGCCTGGAGTTGCCGGACGGCACGGACATCCACGTCGAGGTGGTCGAACCGACCAGGCCGGTGCCGGGGCGCCCCACGGTGGTGCTCGTGCACGGCTTCTGCCTGGACATGGGGACGTTCCACTTCCAGCGCCAGATGCTCGCGGCTCGCGGTGACTACCGGATCGTCGCGTACGACCAGCCCGGTCACGGTCGGTCCGGCCGGCTGGAGACCGGGGAGTACGACCTCACCGTGCTCGGCCGGACGCTGCGCCGGGTGATCGACCGGACCGCCCCGGACGGGCCACTGGTGCTCGTCGGCCACTCGATGGGCGGCATGACCATCATGGCGTTCGCCGAGTTGTTTCCAGAGCTGTTCGGCGACCGGGTGGTGGGTACCGTCCTGATGGCCACGTCGGGCGGGCTCGTCGCGGAAACCAAGCTTGTCGCGCCCGCGCTGCTCGGCCGGGTCGGCGGTCCGGTGCTGTACATGGTCAGCAATGCCACCCGGTACGGCGGGCCGGTGATCGACAAGGCCCGCAAGTCGACGTCGAACGTGGCCTGGCTGCTGACCCGCAAGTACGGTTTCGGCACCCGCAAGCCCAGCCCGGCGCTCGTGTCCTACGTGGAGACGATGAACTCCCGGACGTCGGCCGACACGGTGACCCGCTACCTGCGGACCCTGGCCACCCACTCGCGCTTCCCGGCGCTCGCGGCGTTGGCCGCGACGCCGGTGCTGGTGGTGGTCGGCGACAAGGACATGATCACGCCGGTGACGCACTCCGAGGAGATCGTCCGGCGGTTGCCGCACGCCGAGTTCATCAAGATCAAGGACAGCGGTCACGTGGTGATGTTGGAGCACGCTGACGAGGTCAACGCCGCGCTCGCGCGGTTCCTCGAATCACTTGGAAAGCCGGAGGAACGGTGAGTTACGTCGTCAAACTGCCGACCGTCGAGGACACCCGGGAGTTCGGCCGGCGCCTGGCCGGGCTGCTGCGGGCCGGTGACCTGGTGCTGTTGACCGGTCCGCTGGGCGCCGGTAAGACCGCGCTCACGCAGGGCGTCGGCGCCGGGCTCGGTGTGGTCGGCGACATCACCTCGCCGACCTTCGTGATCGCCCGGGTGCATCGGCCTGATCCGGCCCGGGGCGGCCGGGTCGCTCTGGTGCACGCCGACGCGTACCGGTTGGGTGCCGCCACCGACCCGCGCGCCGAGATCGACGACCTGGACCTCGACGCCTCGGTCGACGATTCGGTGACGGTGGTGGAGTGGGGCGAGGGCCTGGTGGAGCAGTTGGTCGACGCGCACCTACGGGTCCGCATCGACCGCCGCGACGACGACACCCGGATCGTCGAGCTGGACCCGATCGGTGGCGACTGGGCCCGGCGGCTCGCCGACCTGGGTTAGGCCGGCCGCTGTCGTACCGGATGCCTAGAGTGCGGGGGACCGACCCGCGCTGTGAGAGGTTCCTGATGCCCGACGATGCCCCCGCCCTTGACCTGCTGGCCCTGCTGCCGGAGCCGTGGCGTGCCGTGCTCACCCCGCACCTCGACCCGGCCCGCACCGCCGCGTTGGCCGAGTTCGTCTCTCGGGAATACGCGACGCAGACCGTCTTCCCGCCGCTTGAGGATCTGTTCTCGGCATACCGGCTCTGCCCGCCGCAGGGCACCCGGGTGCTGATCCTCGGGCAGGACCCTTACCACCGGGCGGGGCAGGCACACGGGTTGAGTTTCAGCGTCCGTGACGGTGTGACGGTGCCGCCGTCGTTGCGCAACGTCTTCAAGGAGTTGGGCGAGGACGTCGGCGTCGCCAAGCCGCGCAGCGGCAACCTCGACGGTTGGGCCGCCCAGGGTGTGCTGCTGCTCAACGCGGTGCTGACCGTCCGCCAGGCCACCCCGGGCTCGCACGCCAACTCCGGCTGGGAGGAGTTCACCGACGCGACAATCAGGGCACTTGACGCGTTGCCGGACCGGGTGGTCTTCCTGCTCTGGGGTGGCTACGCCCGCAAGAAGGCGGCGCTTGTCACCAACCCGCAGCACGTGGTGCTGGAGGCCGGCCACCCCAGCCCGATGAACCCGCGCGGCTTCCTCGGCAGCCGTCCGTTCAGCGCGGCCAACAAGGCGCTCGCCGACGCCGGCCTGCCCACCATCGACTGGGAGCGCACCGCCGGCTGAGGAAGCTGCCGGCGTGCTGTCGTCGGCGCGGCCGGCACTGGTTCAGCCTTCGTTGGCCAGTTGCCGGTCCCGGTAGCGGCGCAGCAGCTCGCCGGCACGCGGGTCGGTCAGCTCCAGTTCGACGAGCGGCACGACCTGGTAACTGCGCCCACCGTGGCGCACCTCGATCGTCTCGGGCAGCTCGTCGCACATCGTGGCCCTGATCTCGCCGTACCGGGTCGACCAGCGGTGCTCGCCCGGCTCCTCGGGCTCCAACCACACGCCGCCGAACTCACCCCAGCGGGCGTTCCACCGCTGGCCGTAGTTCGTCTCCAGCCACCTGGTGAACGGTTTGGAGTCCTGCCAGCGCAGGGCGATCTCCAGCGCGTCGACCGGCACCGGCGCGCCCTGCAACAGCGCTGCGGTGCCTCCGGTGATCACCTGCGGGAAGTCGGTGAGCCGGCCCAGTAGCTCGTCCAGGCCAAGCTCGTCGATCCGCTCGGCGATCGGCCGGGCGGCCAGGTCGTCGATCCGGGCGTCGAGGTGTGCGTCCAGCGGCTCCACCCCGACGACCAACTGCACATCCATCGCGGCAAGCAACCGCTCCAGCACGGCGATGCTGGGCGCTCGATCGCCGCCTTCGATCCGGGCGACCGTCGCCTGGCTGATTCCGGCCAACTCGGCCAGCTCGCATTGGCTCAGCTCGCGCGACTGCCGTTGCTGACGGATGGCACTGCCGAGTAGACCGACGAGACGAGTGGATGGCATTTCGGGATGGTGGACCACGTCGGCAGCGGCGGAAACCGCTGAGGCGGATTCACGACTGGACGGCCTTCGCCCCGCTTCACCGACCCGCCTCCGGCGACCCGGCCGTTCCCTGATGAGCGATATACCTGTGAGTCATAAAAATGACTCACAGGTATATCGCTCAATACCGGTGTGGCCCGCCGCCCTCCGACGCGTCGGGCCCCGGCAGGTCGGGCAGTGCGTTGGTCGGCGGCGGTTCGTCGGGCGACGCGGCAGGTCGGGCCGCCTGGTAGATCGGGCGACGGGGCAGGTCGAGCGGGGGCAGGTCGGGCGGGGCGTCGGTCGGGCAGAGCGGTGCGCCTCGACCCGGGGCGGGCTGGACAGCGCACGTGACCGGGGGCCGTGGTGGGGCGGGGCGTGATCGGGGCGCGGGGCGGGGCCGCTAGGCTGGCTTACCGTGCTCGTACTCGTGGTGGACAGCTCGACCCCCGCGGTGACCGCGGCGCTGGTGGAGGTCTCGGCCGACGGCGTGGCGTCGCGGGCGTCCCGGTGCACGGTCGACGCCCGCGCGCACGGCGAACTGCTCGCGCCCCAGGTGGACGCGGTCCTCGCCGATGTCGACGCGCGCCCGCGTGACCTGGCCGCCATTGTCGCCGGGCTCGGCCCGGGGCCGTTCACCGGGCTGCGGGTCGGCCTGGTCACGGCCGCGACGATGGGCCAGGTGCTTGGCATCCCCACCTACGGCGTCTGCTCGCTTGACGGTATCGGCTACCCGGCGGCGTCCGGTGAGCCGGTGTTGGCCGCCAGCGACGCCCGGCGCAAGGAGCTCTACTGGGCCGTCTACGACGGTGCCGGGGAGCGGATCGTCGGCCCTGAGGTGTCGACGCCGGCGGTCGCCGCCGCGCGGGCCCGGGAGCTGGGCGCGACGATCGCGGTCGGCGACGGGGCGCACCGGTACGCCGAGGCCCTGGACCTGCCCGTCCGGGTCGAGCCACGGTACCCGGACGCCACCGTGCTGGCGCTGCTCGCCGCCGAACGAATCCGAGCGGGTGCCCCAAGTGAGCGGCTCACCCCGCTCTACCTGCGCCGTCCCGACGCGGTGGCGGCGACCGGCCGCAAACCGGTCCTGCCATGACCGCGGTACGACTCGAACCGTTCCGCTGGTGGCACATCGATGACGTGCTACCGATCGAGGCGGACCTCTTCGGCGCCGAGCAGTGGTCGCCGGCCATGTTCTGGAACGAGCTGGCCAACGGGCACCACTACCGGGTCGCCGTGGACGCGGACGGGGCGGTGCTCGGTTACGCCGGGCTCGCCGGTGTTCCGCCGGGCGAGGTGTGGGTCCAGAACATCGCCGTCCGCCGGGACGCCCAGCGGCGCGGCGTAGGCCGCGCACTGCTTGAGGAACTGCTCGCCGAGGCGGCCCGACGTGACTCCCGCAGCACCCTGTTGGAGGTCGCCGTGGACAACGCCGCGGCCCAGCGGCTCTACGCGACGTACGGGTTCGAGCCGGTCGGGGTGCGGCGCGGCTACTACCAACCGAGCAACACCGACGCGCTGGTGATGCGGCGCGACGCCGAGCCGACCGGGGACGGACCACACCACCATGGCTGACGAACCACTGATCCTGGGAATCGAGACCTCCTGCGACGAAACCGGCGTCGGCATCGTGCGGGGGCACACCCTGCTGGCCGACGCGCTCGCCTCCAGCGTCGAGGAGCACGCCCGGTTCGGAGGCGTGGTGCCCGAGGTCGCCAGTCGGGCACACCTGGAGGCCATCGTGCCGACCATGGACCGGGCCCTGACCGAGGCCGGCGTCACCCTGGCCGACATCGACGCGATCGCGGTCACCTCCGGGCCAGGGTTGGCCGGTGCGCTGCTGGTCGGCGTCGCCGCCGCGAAGGGGTACGCGCTCGCCGCCGAGAAGCCCGTGTACGGCGTGAACCATCTTGCCGCCCACGTCGCGGTGGACACCCTTGAGCACGGCCCGCTGCCCGAACCCGCAATCGCGCTGCTGGTGTCCGGCGGACACTCGTCCCTGCTGCTCGTCGACGACCTGGCCCGGGGTGTCACCCCGCTGGGCGCCACCATCGACGACGCGGCCGGCGAGGCGTTCGACAAGGTCGCCCGGCTGCTCGGGCTGCCGTTCCCGGGCGGCCCACCGATCGACCGGGAAGCTCGGGCCGGTGACGCCGCCGCGATCGCCTTCCCGCGC
The DNA here is from genome assembly GCF_040639415.1 of Micromonospora sp. NPDC023888. Classification (NCBI taxonomy): domain Bacteria; kingdom Bacillati; phylum Actinomycetota; class Actinomycetes; order Micromonosporales; family Micromonosporaceae; genus Micromonospora; species Micromonospora sp. NPDC023888. Next base: position 48,923 of record NZ_JBEZZW010000034.1, read on the forward strand.
GGCCTGACCGCCGCGAAGGATCTCGCCGCCCACCGGTACGACTTCTCGTTCTCCGGGCTGAAGACCGCTGTGGCCCGGTGGGTCGAGGCGCGTCAGCGGGCCGGCGAGCCGGTGCCGGTGGCCGACGTGTCCGCGTCCTTCCAGGAGGCGGTCTGTGACGTCCTCACCAGCAAGGCGCTCGCCGCCTGCCGTGCGCAGGGCATCGACACTCTGGTGATCGGTGGGGGAGTGGCGGCGAATTCGCGGCTGCGGGCGATGGCCGAGCAGCGGGCCGAGAAGTACGGCATCCAGGTCCGGGTGCCCCGACCGAAGCTGTGCACCGACAACGGGGCGATGGTGGCGGCGCTCGGGTCGCACCTGGTCGCCGCCGGGGTCGCGCCCAGCCGACTGGATCTGCCTGCCGACTCGGCGCTGCCGTTGACCACGGTCAGCGTGTGACGGGAGCGGCGGACATGATCGTACGGATGTGGGAGGCGCGCGCCGAGGCGTACGGTGTCGCCGATTTGATCACCTGGGTGTGCGACACCGCCCTGCCCCAGTTGGAGCACGACCCGCTGCACGTCTCCAGCGAGGTCTTCTCCTCCACCGACCACCGGGTGGTGGTCATCTCCAAGTGGCGCAGCAACCCGCGCCCGTTGCCCGATCCGCCCGCCCTGCTGGTGGCCCGCGCCCCGCACTCCTGGGACTTCACCCAGGTCGACCGCTGACGCGAGCCACCAACGAGCGGTGGTTCAGCTACGACGCAACATCCGGTACGTGGCGATTCCGCCGGTGCCCAGCGCGGCGAGGAAGACCAGCCAGACGACCGTGCTGCTGACCCCGACCTGTGGGCCGGCGTTCGCCTTGGCGGCGGCCAGCAGCCCATCCTGACCGGGGGCGGGCAGCGCGGCCGGCGGCAGCTCCGGCCAACGGACCAGCCCGGTGCTCTCCAGCATCTGCATGTGGTGCTGGACGAACGCGTTGGCGTCCTCGCAGAGCTTGCGGACGGTGGCGTCGCGGGTGCTGGCCCGGACCGCGCCGATCACCGGGAAGATCTTGCCGTGGGCGACCCGGAGCCGGGTGACGAAGATCTGGTCGAAGCGGGCGCCGGAGGCCTTCTGCATCTCCGCCAGCCAGCCCTTCTGCTCGGCCGTCGGCTCGCTGGGGATGCTCGCGCCCAACTTGTTGGCCGCGTCCACCGTGAGCTGGTCGAGCCGCTGGTGCTCGCTGGCGATGCCGGCGCCGATCTCCCGGACCTTGGCCGACTGGCCCTTCTCGGCGGCCATCTGGCCGGCTGGCATCTCCCACAGCCCGGCCAACCGGACCCCGTTGAGCAGCGTCATGTCGGCGGCGTTGAGCTGCTGACCGCCGCCGGCCGGCGCGGCGACGGCCACGCCGGGCAGGACACCGACCGCCGCGACGATCGCGATGAGCAACATCGCCGCTCGGTGGGTCCGGTTGCCCAGTCGGCGATGGGCGGATCTGAGCGGTGCCATGTCTGTGGGGCCTCCTCGGTCCGGACCGAAACGCGTCTGGACCGGGCAGCCACGTCCTGCCGGCTGCCCGTCCGACCACTGGTACGGACTGATCACGCGATCAGTTCACCGGAGGGCGACGCGGATCAGCGGGTCACGCGGATCAGCGGGTGACGGCGAGGAAGCCGCCGAGCAGCAGCAGAGTGAGCGCGGCGGCGGCGAAGAGCACCAGCAGCTCCCGACGCCCGTGCCCGACGGGGTCGGTGTCGACGGTCGGGTGGGGCAGGGCCGGCAGGTCGCGGGTCAGGGCGGCCAGGTCACCGAGGGTGCGCGCCGTCCACACCGCACCGGCCCGCTCGGAGAACTCGTCGAGGGTCAGCCGGCCCGCCGCGGTGTGCCGGTGCAGCTCGGCGACCACCCGGTTGCGGTCGTCGTCGGAAGCGCGCAGCTCGACATCCACGCTGGACAGCGTACGCGGATCAGCCCACGTCGAGGGGGTCGGCGAGGAGCCGTTCGAAGGCCAACTCGGCGGCCCCGATCAGGGCGGCGTCCTCGCCCAACTTCGGCGTACGCAGGCGGACGTGCTCCAGGCAGGCGGCGAGCGCGTTGGAGTTGAGCCGGCTGCGGACCTGGGCCGCCGACGCGAGGTAGAGGTGGCGCATGGTGCCGCCGAAGATGACCATTTCCGGGTTGAAGACGTTCACCAGGTTGGCCAGCCCGAAGCCGAGCCAGTCACCGGCCTGGCGGACCGCGGTCTGTGCGCGGGCGTCACCGCGGTCGGCGGCGTCGAAGACGGCCAGCAGCGCGTCGGGACCTCGGGCGTCCGAGCGTCCGGCGGCGCGGAGCAGACCGTGCTCGCCGATCTCGGTCTCCCAGCAGCCCCGGGAGCCACACTCACAGGGCTTGCCGTCGAGGACCACCTTCATGTGGCCGACCTCGCCGCCGTACCCACCGTGGCCGGTCAGCCGGCGGCCACCGGCGATGATGCCGGCGCCCACGCCGACGTCACCGTAGAGATAGAGGACGTTGTCGCAGCCCGCCGCCACACCCCGTGCGTGCTCGGCGAACGCCGCGACGTCCGCCACGTTGCCCACCGTGACCGGCACCTCGACGCCCAACTCGGCGGCGAGGGCCGCGCCGATCGGCTCGTCCACCCAGCCGGTGGTCGGGCCGAGCCGCACCAGGCCGTCGTCCCGGCGGACCATGCCGCAGACCGCGACACCGGCACCGACGCAGATCGCGTCGGGCGGCACCGCCTGCTGCATCTCCTTGAGCGCGCCGGCCAGCAGCGGCGCGGCCTCCGCGGCCAGCAGGCCGCGTGGTCGATCCAGCTCCCGGCGGTCCAGGACCGCGCCACCCAGCCCGATGCGGGCCGAGCGCAACCGATCCACCTCCACTGAGTACGCGTACGCGTACACCCGGGCCGACTCGGGCCGGACGACAAGTGACGGTCGGCCGGCCCGGCCGGTTTCCTTTGGCGCCCCCTCGCTGACCAGCCCCACTGCGGACAGGTCGGCGGTGAGCGCGCCGATGGTGCTGCGGTTGAGACCCAGCGTCGTGGTCAGTTCGGCGCGCGTCGTCGCCCCGTGGACGTGTACGTGCCGCAGCAGGGCCCCGAGGTTCTGCCGTCGGACGTCGTCCTGGCTCGGTCCTGGGCGCATCGTGGTGCTACCTCCCGCGCGGTCAGCGGGTGCCGGTGGCTGCCGCGCGGCGGCGGGAGAGAGCGTCGACGCTGGCGGCGAGCATGAGCACGACACCGGTTACCACGTACTTGACTCCCGCGCTGTAACCCATCAGGCCCATTCCATTTTCGATGACCGCGACCACCGCGCCGCCGAGCACGGCGTCGAGGACGCGACCCTTGCCACCGAAGAGGCTGGTGCCTCCGATCACCGCCGCGCCGACCGCGTAGAGCAGTACGTTACTGCCCCCGGTGTTCGGGTCGACGGAGTTGGCCCGGCTGGCCGCCACGATGCCACCGATGGCGGCCATGGACGAGCAGATCATGAAGACCGAGATCCGGATCCGGTCGATCCCGATGCCGGCGCGACGGGCCGCTTCCCGGTTGCCGCCCACGGCGTAGATGTGCCGGCCGTAGCTGGTGCGTTGGAGCACGAAGGTCCAGACGATCAGCAGGACCGCGATGATCGGCACCACGATCGGCACACCCTTGAGCGAGACGACCAGGACGTTGCGGCTGCGCTCCAGGTTGAGGACGTACACCGCCGCGCCGAGGATGACGGCGAGCCCGCCGATCCGCAGCGCCACCACCGCGATCGGGTCGGTGATCAGACCGCGGGCCACCCGGTTGCGGTGGCGCAACAGTTGCACCGCGGCGTAGCCGACGACCGCGAGGGCGGCCAGCGCCCAGCCCAGGGCGGGGGCCAGGTTGCGGTTGGCGATGGCGACCAGCACATCGTCACGCACGGAGATGTTGGTGCCGTCCTTGACGAGCATCAGCACGATGCCCTGGAAGGCGAGGAAGCCGGCGAGGGTGACCACGAAGGACGGAACGCCGATCTTCGCGACCAGCAGGCCGAGGCTGGTGCCGATGACCAGACCGGTGCCGACCGCGGCGAGCACGGCGACCCACCAGGGATAGCCGAGCACGGTGACCACATTGGCCAGCACCGCCGCGCAGACACCGCTGGCGAAGCCGGCGGAGAGGTCGATCTCGCCGAGCAGCAGCACGAAGACCAGGCCCATCGCGATCAGCGTGACCGCCGCGCCCTGGGTGAAGAGGTTGGCGAAGTTGCCGGCCGACAGGAACGACGAGGGCCGCATGACCGCGAAGACCGTGCAGAGCACGATCAGGCCCAGTACGGCTGGGAGCGCGCCGACGTCGCCACCGCGTACCCGGCTCAGGTAGTTGCGGACGTGGCCCCCGACGGTCGGCGGCGGTGTGACGGCCGCGGGGCCGTCCTTCCGCACGGCGGTGGTGGTCATCGGGTGCCTCCTGAGATCGAGTCGGCCGGCCGCGGGCCGTCGCCGTTGCTGCCCGGGTCGGTGGCGAGGCCGAGCCCGCCCGAGCGCCCGGCGGTGATCAGCTCGACCACCTGGGCGTGGGTGATGTCGGTGGTCTTCACCTGGGCGACCATCTGGCCGAGGTACAGCGCGGCGATGCGGTCGGAGACGGCGAAGACGTCGTTCATGTTGTGCGAGATGAGCACCACGGCCAGGCCGTTGTCGGCGAGGCGGCGGACCAGCTCGAGCACCTGGGCGGTCTGGGCCACGCCGAGCGCCGCGGTCGGCTCGTCCAGGATGACGAGCTTGCTGTTCCACAGCACCGCCTTGGCGATGGCCACGGTCTGGCGCTGACCGCCGGAGAGGCTGGACACGTGTTGACGCAGTGAGGTGACGGTGCGGATGGAGAGCCCCGCCAGCGTCTCGGCGGCGAGCTGCTCCATGGTCGGCTCGTCCAGGACGATGCCGCTGCGCTTCTCCCGGCCGAGGAACATGTTCTGCACGATGTCCAGGTTGTCGCAGAGCGCGAGGTCCTGGTAGACGACCTCGATGCCGAGCGCGGCAGCGTCGCGGGGGCTGCCGATGTGCACCGGTTCGCCATTGAACAGGATCTCGCCGGCGTCGGTGGGGTGGATGCCGCTTATGCATTTCACCAGGGTCGACTTGCCGGCGCCGTTGTCGCCGACAAGTGCTGTCACTTCACCCGGGTGGACGGTCAGGGCGACGTCGCGGAGCACCTGGACAGGACCGAAGCTCTTGTCGATCCCGCGGAGTTCCAGCAGGGGGGTCGCGGACACGGGGGTCTCCTTAAGGGAGGGTCGGGGCCCGTCCGGCGGGCACCGCCCGGCACGGGAGTCGACTCCCGTGCCGGGCGGTGGGTGTCGTCCCGGCGGGTACTGCGGCGTCGGTCAGCTGATGCCGGCTTCGGCGCAGAGCTTGGCGTACGTCCCGGTGCAGACCTGCTCCTTGGTCACGTAGCCGTCGGCGATGACGTCCTTGACCGTCTCCTTGTAGATGGCCTTCGGGGTGAGCAGCACCGAGGGGACGTCGCGGCCACCCTCCGGGTCCTTCACCGTCTGCCCGGTCTCCTTCTTCTCGCCCTTGGCGAGCGCGATTGCCAGGTCGGAAGCGGCCTTGGCCTCTTCCCGGACCGCCTTGTAGACGGTCATGCACTGGTCACCGACGAGGATGTTCTGCAGGCCCTCGACGCTGGCGTCCTGCCCGGTCACCGGCACCTTGCCGTTGAGCTTGTTCTTCTTGAGGATCGAGATGGCGGCGTTGCCGAGACCGTCGTTGGCGGCCAGCACGCCATCGATCTTGCCGCTGGCCTTGGTGAGCTGCTGCTCGAAGATGGTCGCGGCCTGCGCGTTGTCCCACGCCGGCACCGCGTCCTCAGGGCCCTTGACGTATTCCTTGGCGTCGAACTTCGGCTTGAGCACCGAGTCGTAGCCGGCCTTGAACAGGGTGGCGTTGTTGTCGGTGGGGGAGCCGTTGAGGTATGCCACGACCGGGTTCTTGGCGCCCTTGTCGGTCAGGCACTTCGTCAGGCCCTCGCCCTGGAGCTTGCCGACGGTCTCGTTGTCGAAGCTGACGTAGTACTGGGCGGAGCCGCCGAGGGTGAGCCGGTCGTAGTCGATGGTGGCGACGCCCTGCGACTTGGCCTTGTCGAGCACGGCCTTGCCGGTGCCGGAGTCCAGGTTGACGATCATCAGGGCGGTGACGCCACCGGTGATCATCTGGTCGGCGATGGTCTGGAAGGCGGTCTTGTCGTTCTGGGCGTTCTGAATGTCGTACTGGACGCCGGCGGCCTTGAACGCCTCTTCCAGGAATCGGCGGTCTGCGGTCTCCCAGCGGACGGAGGACTTGCTGTCCGGGAGGATCACGCCGATCTTGGGAGTCTTGGCGGAGGCCGCCTTGTCGCCGGAGTCGTCGCTACAGGCGGTCAAGCCGCCGGTCGTGAGCAGGCCCACGGCGGCGATGGTGAGGATCCCCTTACGCATGTGCAGGGTCCTTTCGGGGGTGGGGGAGGCGTTGTGTTTGTTGTGTCCGGCAACGTATTTCGCGTCACACCGCCTCCACAAGACCGCGCAGGTGCCAAGTTTGTTGGGAGCGATAACAATTCAGCAACGCGACTGTTACTCCGTGGGTATCCCAACGGTGGAGTCGACGTAACGAGAGGTGTCAGCGGGTCTGCAACGGGGCGGTGCGGGCGTCGGTCAGCGCCACCAGATCCGCCGCGGCCAGTTCGAGTTGCAGACCGCGTCGACCAGCCGAGACATAGATCGTCGGAAGGTCCAACGCGGATTCGTCCACCACGGTGGGCAACCGCCGACGCTGCCCGAGCGGGCTGATCCCACCGCGTACGTACCCGGTGGCCCGCTCGGCGACCGCCCGGTCGGCAAGCGCCGCCCGCTTCCCACCGACCGCCGCCGCGAGCGCCTTGAGATCCAGCTCGCCGGTGACCGGAACGACCGCCACGGTGAGCGCGCCGTCGACCTCGGTCACCAACGACTTGAAGACACGCTCCGGTGCCACGCCGAGCGCCACGGCCACCAGCGCGCCGTAGTTCGGGGCGTCCGGGGCCACCCGGTACGGGTGGGTGCGATGCGCGACACCGTGCTTGACCAACAGTGCCGTCGCCGGAGTGCCAGGTCCCGCCACGCCGATGACGCTAGTCGACCGGACGGCCGATCAGCACCGTGGGCGCCCCACCAACCCGGGTGAGCACCAGGCTCGCCGCGGCATCACCGGCCAGCCGCAGGTCCCGCCGGAGCTGCTCCGGGGTGAGCGCGGAACCCCGTTTCAGGATCTCCACCCGGCCCACCCGGCGGTCCCGCAGCAGCGCCCGCAGGCGCTTGAGCGAGAACGGCAGCACGTCGGTGATCTCCAGGCAGCGCGCGTACGGGGTGCGGGTCGGCAGGTCGGCGTAGAGGTAGGCGATGCTCGGGTCGCCGAGGGTGGCGTCCAGTTCGCCGGCCAGTTCGGCGACGAGGTGCGCGCGGACCACCGCCGGGTCCGGGTCGTACAGGTAGCGCCGGGGCGACCCGACCGGCGCCTCGTCGGCACCCGAGCCGGTGAGCTGGTGGCGGTGGGTCTCGACGCCCTCCTGGCGGTAGAGCGTGGCGCGGCGGGGCACCTCCGCCAGCTCGCCACACCACAGCGCGGCCTCGACCAGGTCGCCGTCCACGCCAACCCACTCCGCCTCCGCGCCGGGCGGAATCAGCGCGTGGTCCAGGCCCGGCGCCACCTTCACCACGGTGCGCGGCACCCGCTCGGCCAGCCCGGTGACGAAGTCCCACGGTGGGGAGTAGGCGCGTGGGTCGAAGATCCGCCGTCCGGTGCCGCTGGCGCGGCGGGCCGGGTCGCAGAAGACCCCGTCGACGCGGGAGACGTCGAACGCGGTGGCATCGCCGCACTCGACGGTGAACAGCTCGGCCAGCCCGGCCGCCGCGGCGTTGGCGGCGGCCATCGCGGCGGTCACCGGGTCGGCTTCCACCCCGTACACCCGGATGCCGGCGCGGGCGGCGGCCAGCGCGTCAGCGCCGAGGCCGCAGCCGAGGTCGGCCAGGGTGCGGACGCCGGCCGCGTGCAGCCGGGCGGCCCGACGATCGGCGACCACCCGGCGGGTGGCCTGCTCCAACCCGGGGCGGGTGAGGAACATCCCGGCGGCGGCCGGACCGAACTTGCCGACCGCCCGGTTACGCAGCTCGGCCTGGGTGAGCGCCGCCGCGGCAAGCGTCGGCGGCACCCCGGCCGCGCGCAGCGCCGACGCCGCGGCCAGCGGATCACCGCCGGCCAACCCGGCCGCCGCCGTGAGCGCGGCCGACCCCTCGGGGGTACGCAGCGCCGCCAGCTGATCGAGATCCACCCGGTCATTGTCCGGGTGGACCCGGAAATCCGGGCTGGCGGGGCGCGACTCGCTGGCACTCTCCTTGACGGAGTGCTAGCCACGGAATAACCTGCGATTAGCACTCTCACCCTGAGGGTGCCAGCTTCCGGGTCTCGCGACCCGGGTGCGCACGCCAGGCGGACCGGCACCCGCGACGACGGTCCCGCCCGGTGGCATGAGGCAGATTGACGCTGGTTGGCCCCGCCGGCCAGCAACGAAACCAGTACCCCAGGAGGGTATGCCCGTGACTACCGCGACCAAGGTTGCGATCAAGCCGCTCGAGGACCGCATCGTGGTCCAGGCGAACGAGGCTGAGACCACCACGGCGTCGGGCATCGTGATCCCCGACACCGCCAAGGAGAAGCCGCAGGAGGGCACTGTCCTCGCTGTGGGCCCGGGGCGCGTCGACGACAACGGCAACCGGGTTCCGGTTGACGTCCAGGTCGGCGACACCGTCCTCTACTCGAAGTACGGCGGCACCGAGGTCAAGTACGCCGGCGAGGAGTACCTGGTGCTCTCCGCCCGCGACGTCCTCGCGGTCATCGAGAAGTAAGCAACCGATCAGTGCCACTGCCCCGGTCCGGCTCGCCGGGCCGGGGCAATGGCGCTTCGAAGGGACATTAATGGCGAAGATCCTGAGCTTCTCGGACGACGCCCGGCACCTGCTGGAGCACGGTGTCAACGCCCTCGCGGACGCGGTCAAGGTCACCCTCGGCCCGCGCGGGCGCAACGTCGTCCTGGACAAGAAATTCGGTGCGCCGACGATCACCAACGATGGTGTGACCATCGCCAAGGAGATCGAGCTCACCAACCCGTACGAGAACCTTGGCGCGCAGCTCGTCAAGGAGGTGGCGACCAAGACCAACGACGTCGCCGGTGACGGCACCACCACCGCGACCGTGCTCGCCCAGGCGATGGTTCGCGAGGGTCTGCGCAACGTGACCGCCGGGACCAACCCGGCCGGCCTCAAGCGGGGCATCGACGCGGCGGCCACCAAGGTCTCCGAGGCGCTGCTCGGCCGTGCCGCGGAGGTCACCAGCAAGGAGTCGATCGCGAACGTGGCGACGATCTCCGCGCAGGACGCCACGATCGGCGACCTGATCGCCGAGGCGATGGAGCGGGTCGGCCGCGACGGTGTCATCACCGTCGAGGAAGGCTCCATGCTCACCACCGAGCTGGACGTGACCGAGGGTCTCCAGTTCGACAAGGGCTTCATCTCGCCGAACTTCGTCACCGACCTGGAGAGCCAGGAGTCCGTCCTTGAGGACGCGTACATCCTGGTCACCACCCAGAAGATCTCGGCGATCGAGGAGCTGCTGCCGCTGCTGGAGAAGGTCCTGCAGAACAGCAAGCCCCTGCTGATCATCGCCGAGGACGTGGACGGCCAGGCGCTCTCCACCCTGGTGGTCAACTCGCTGCGCAAGACCCTCAAGGTCTGCGCGGTCAAGGCCCCGGGCTTCGGTGACCGGCGCAAGGCGATGCTCCAGGACATCGCGATCTCCACGGGCGCCGAGCTGGTCGCCCCGGAGCTGGGCTACAAGATCGACCAGGTCGGCCTGGAGGTGCTGGGCACCGCTCGGCGCATCGTGGTCGACAAGGAGAACACCACGATCGTCGACGGCGGCGGCCAGAAGGCCGACGTCGCCGACCGGGTGGCCCAGATCCGCAAGGAGATCGAGGCCTCCGACTCCGACTGGGACCGGGAGAAGCTGGCCGAGCGGCTGGCGAAGCTTTCCGGTGGCATCGCCGTCATCAAGGCCGGCGCGGCGACCGAGGTCGAGATGAAGGAGCGCAAGCACCGCATCGAGGACGCCATCGCGGCGACCAAGGCTGCGGTCGAGGAGGGCACCGTGCCCGGCGGCGGCGCCGCCCTGGTGCAGATCCTCTCGGTGCTCGACGACGACCTGGGCTTCACCGGTGACGAGAAGGTCGGCGTCTCGGTCGTGCGCAAGGCGCTCGTCGAGCCGCTGCGCTGGATCGCCCAGAACGCCGGTCACGACGGTTACGTCGTGACGCAGAAGGTCGCCGACCTGGACTGGGGCAACGGCCTCGACGCCGCCAAGGGCGAGTACGTCGACCTGGTCAAGGCCGGCATCATCGACCCGGTGAAGGTGACCCGCAACGCGGTCACCAACGCCGCCTCGATCGCCGGTCTGCTGCTCACCACGGAGAGCCTCGTGGTGGAGAAGCCGGAGCAGGCCGAGCCGGCCGCCGCCGGCGGCGGCCACGGCCACGGCCACCAGCACGGCCCGGGTTTCTGACCCGGTAGCGACACCCGTTGCGGGGCGCACCGTCGTTACGACGGTGCGCCCCGTCTCGTCTGCTCAGGTCATTACCGAACGCTGACGTTGTTCGCTACCGGGCCGGATGATCGCGCACACTGGGCCGATGAGCACCACGTCGCGGCGGTACGCCGCGCTGGCCGGAGTGACAGCCGCCGCCGTCGCGATCGGGATCGCCGAACCGGTGGCAGTGCTGACCGGGCCCCGATCGGCGCCGCTGGTCGCGGTCGGCGGGGTGGTCGTCGACGCCGTCCCCGAGTCGCTGAAGCAGTTCGCCATCGACCTCTTCGGCACCGCCGACAAGATCGCACTGCTGGTCGGCACGGGCCTGCTGCTCGGAGCGTTCGCCGCACTGTTCGGCATGCTGGCGGTCCGCCGGCTCGCGTTCGGCGTCGCCGGCATCGCCGCGTTCGGCGTCATCGGCGTGGCCGCCGCTCTGACCCGCGCCGGTGCGGACGCGGCCGACGCGCTGCCGTCGCTTGTCGGTGCCGGCCTCGGCGCCCTGGTGCTCTGGTTGTTCATCGCCGGCCCGTTCGAGCTGGACCCCTGGCCCTGGTCACCACCCACACCGACCGCTGGTCCGGTGCCGCAAGGCGACTCGGTGCCGGTGCCGCCCGGCGAATCGGTGCCGTCGTCCCCGGCGGGTCCGGTGCCGGTGACTCCCGCCGGCCCGCCGGCGGCGGTCGGGCCCGCCGACGTGGACCCGGACTCGCGGCGGCGGTTCCTCACCGGGAGCGGGGTGCTGCTCGGCACGGCCGTGGTGGCCGGTCTCGGTGGGCGCTGGCTGGCCGGCCGACGCGGAGTGTCCGCCGCCCGGGACGCGATCCGACTGCCCACGCCAGCGGCCCCCGCACCGGCCGTGCCGGCCGGCGCGGACCTCGCCCTGACACAACTCACGCCGTACGTCACCCCGAACTTCGCGTTCTACCGGATCGACACCGCGCTTGTGGTTCCCCAGGTGGATCCGGACACCTGGCGGCTGCGTATCCACGGGCGGGTCGGCACGGAGCGCACCTACAGCTACGCGGATCTGCTGGCCCGTCCGCTTGTCGAGCGGTACGTCACGCTGGCCTGCGTCTCCAACGAGGTGGGCGGGGACCTGATCGGCAACGCCCGCTGGCTCGGCGTACCCCTTCGGGAGTTGCTGGACGAGGTCGACCCGGACGACGATGCCGACCAGGTCGTCGGCCGGTCGGTCGACGGCTGGACCTGCGGCACCCCCACCGCCGCACTGCGCGACGGGCGGGACGCGCTGTTGGCGGTCGGCATGAACGGCGAGCCACTGCCGGTCGAGCACGGCTTCCCGGTCCGGATGGTGGTGCCCGGCCTCTACGGCTACGTGTCAGCCTGCAAGTGGGTGACCGAGCTGGAGCTGACCCGGTTCGCCGACTTCGACGCGTACTGGGTGCCGCGCGGCTGGTCCGCCCAGGGGCCGATCAAGACCCAGTCGCGGATCGACGCGCCCCGCAGTCGTAACCGGCTGACCACCGGGCCGGTCACCGTCGCCGGTGTGGCCTGGGCGCAGCACCGGGGCATCAGCCGCGTCGAGGTACGCGTCGACGGCGGAGACTGGCAACAGGCGGAGCTGGCCCCGACCGTGTCCGTGGACACCTGGGTGCAGTGGTCCTGGCGTTGGGACGCCACGCCGGGCGAGCACCGACTCCAGGTCCGTGCGACGGACGCGACAGGCGAAACCCAGACCGAGCGTACGCAGGGCGTCGTCCCGGACGGCGCAACCGGCTGGCACACCGTCACCGTCACCGTTCGCTGAGTCCCGATACTGGACAACCGGGGTCAGTCGGTGCCCGATCCTCGCTAACCTCAGCCGGTGGAGGCCCGGCGTCGCGGCAGGCGCTCCCTGATCCATGGCTACGGCGTGGCACGCCGGGCCAGCTGGCTGGAGCTCTTCTTCGACCTGGTGTTCGTGGTCGCGGTGCTCCGGCTCGCTCAGCGGCTGGTGGGGGATCCGTCGGTCCGCGGAGTGCTGGTCTTCGCCGGCCTGATCAGCGTGGTCTGGTGGCTCTGGTTCAGCTTCTCCTACTTCGCCGACCTCTTCGACGACGACCAGCCACCGAGCCGCCTGGCGCAGCTGACCGCGATGCTGGGTGTGCTGACGCTGGCGGCTTCCCTCCCCGGAGACGCCGGTGCCGACGCCAGCCGCTTCGCGGTGATCTACGGGCTGCTGCTGGCGCTGCTCACCGCGATGTACGCGCTCGTGGGCTGGCTCGATGTCGAGGCTCGGGAATTCTGCTGGTGGAACGCCACAGGCTTCCTGGTCGCCGCCGGGCTCTGGTGTGGCTCGCTCCTGGTCTCCGCACCGATGCGGTACTGGGTCTGGAGCGCCGCACTCGTCGTCAACGCCACGATCGCCGGACCACTGGCCTACGCCCTGGTACGCCGGGCGCCGACGCAGACGTCCCACATGCCCGAGCGGTTCGGTCTCTTCACCATCGTCGTGCTCGGAGAGGCGGTCCTGTCGGTCGCGAACGGGATCGACGCCACGGGTTGGCGCGGTGTCTCGGTGGCGATCGGGATCGGCGGGTTCGTCATCGCCAGCGGGGTGTGGTGGGTGTACTTCGTCGCCACGTTCGACAGCGAGGCGGGAAACAGGGCCCTGCGCGGCGGGCGGCAGGCGGTGGTCCGGAGCTACCTCTACGCCTACGGGCACCTGCTGGTCTACGCCGCGATCGTGACAGCGGGGGTCGCCGTCGAGTTGGCGGCGGAGGAGGCGGCCCACCGAGGGCCCGGACATGACGTGGCCGGGCGACTGCTGGGCGGCAGTCAGCTGGTGATGATCGTCGGCTGCGTCATCATCTACCGGGGAATCAGCCTGCCGGTCGGCCGCTGGGTCGCGGTGACCCAGGCTGGGGTGGGACTCGTCGCGCTGGTGGTCGCGCTGGGAGGACTGCCGCCGCTTGTGGCGGTGTGGCTCGTGGCTGTGGCCTGGGTGGTGCTGGCGGTCGTCGAACAGCGTGCCGCGTCGGGCCGGTCCCGTTGATGACGGCCCTTCCGCCGTGGTGCCGAGGCCGTCGGTCAGGCACCTGTGGCCCAACCCGGCCGACCGCGGCCCGCTCCACGGCTGAAGCAGCGTGGAGCGGGCCGCGGGGTGGTGCCGCACCTCAGACGGCGATTCGTCCGCCGTCGACGGGCAGCACCGCGCCGTGCACGAAGCTCGACCGCTCGGTTGCCAGGAAGGCGACCGCCTCGGCGATCTCCTCGGCCGAGCCGGGCCGGCCGGCCGGTGCCATGGTGGCCAGCTGGTCGAGGTTCTCGCCCATGCCGGCGGTGCCCTCGGTGCGGGTCGGGCCGGGGCTTACCGCGTTCACCCGAACACCCTGAGGCCCGTACTCGGCGGCCCAGGACTTCGTGAGCAGGACCAGCGCGGCCTTGCTCGACCCGTAGAGGCTCATCCCCGCCTGACCGAACTCGGCGACCATGGTCGTCAGATTGATGATCGCGCCATGGCCGCGCTTCGCCATCTCCGGCGCGAGTTCGGCGACCAGGAAGTACGGGGCCTTCACGTTCAGCGCGAACACCGCGTCGAAGTCCTGCTCGGTGGTCTGCTCGGTGGGGCCGAACGGGTAGATTCCGGCGTTGTTGACCAGTATGTCCACCTGTCCGACCATGTGCCGGGTCCGTGCGGCCAGGGACCGGGCCGAGGCCTCGTCCCGCAGATCGGCGACCAGGAAGTCCGCCTGTCCACCCGCCGCACGGATTTCCCGGACCACGTCGCCACCCCGGTTCTCGTCCCGCCCGGAGATCACCACGTGGGCACCGAGCGTGGCCAACGCCAGTGCGGTCGCCCGGCCGATACCGCTGTTGCCACCGGTTACCAGCGCCGACTTTCCTCGAAGGTCTGTCATCGTTGTCTCCACCCACATTCAGTTCCGCCGGTCGGCGGCTTCCGTCGGGGCTGTCCCGACCAGTGGGTGCAAGTCGTCCACGGGCTCAGCGTTTCCCATCGCCCTCTGCGCGCTGGTTATGGCCGCCATAAGCACCGGTTCGTGCGGCTGCCGGAGTTACTCGGGGCCCCGCAGTTCCAGTGCGGCGACGAAACGGCCGAGGTCGCGCCGGTGGGAGTCGGCCGACCAGGCCGCCCAGGTACGCCGGACCAGGGGATGCCCGACCAGAGGTGACCACGTGACCGGGTCGGGTATCGGTGGGGACCAGTTGGGGGGCGCCAACGCGAAGGCCGCGCCGGCGGTCACCGCGGCGAGCTTCACCGCGGGGATGAGTTCCTGTCCTTCCGGCGCGGCCGGTCCGAGGTCGAGCCCGTGGCTGCGCAGGATCGCGGTGAGTTCGTCGTACCAGGCGGGGCTCCCGGAGCGGGGGAAGCCCACCCAGCTCAGCCCGGCCAGCGCATCGAGCCGGATCCCGTCCGGCCCGGTGATCTTCGCGGCCTGTTCGCTGGACAGAAGCACACCCAGTCGTTCCTCGACGACCAGCACGGCATCCAGGTCCGGCCCGATCGGGCGTTCCCGGACCAGTCCGACATCGAGGTCACCTGCCCGCAGTGCGGCGACCTGGGCGGCGGTGGACATGTGGCGGGCCTGGACCCTGGTGTCCGGGTATGCCACGGCGAGGTCGGCCAGCGGCCGGGAGAGCAGGTCGGTGGGGAGTTCCAGCGGAATTCCGAGCCTGAGCACGCTGTCGCCAACGGAGGTGTGCCGGGCGACGGCGGTGACCGCCTGGTCGTGTCGGGCGAGCACCGCGCGAGCTTCGTCGAGCAATGTCATGCCCGCCTCGGTGGTCTGCACTCCGGTGCTGCCCCGAATCAGCAACTGCACGCCGAGCTGACGCTCCAGGGCGTTCATGCTCTGCGAGAGGGCGGGCTGGCTCACGTGCAGTCTGCGCGCGGCAGCGGACAGGCTCCCCTCCTCAGCGACCGCGACGAACGCCCGCATTTCCCGTATTTCCACCCGTCCATCACACCACGCGGGCCGGTGCCCCCTCTCGCGGCAAGCTCTCGGGTACCTGCTTCCGGCGCACGCATCGACGCCGCGCCCGGTGACGGGGCGCGGCGTCGAGTGACGGTGTCGCGGGGGTGGGCCGCTCAGGCGACGTGGCGTTGGGCCGGGACCGTCGACTTGTGGGGGCGGCCGAGTCGGGCCTCCAGTCGTGCGACGTCGACGCGGGCGTGCCGGCGGTCGGCCAGGTCCTCCCAGCCGACGGCGAGCAGTCGGAGTCGCTCCGACTCGCTGAAACCGCCCCAGACGCCGTAGGGCTCACGGACCGACAGGGCGTGCGCGGCGCACTCGGCCCGAACCGGGCAGGCGCGGCAGACTGCCTTGGCGGCCGACTCGCGACGCAGTCGGGAGGAACCCCGTTCGCCGTCGGGGTGGAAGAACTGGGCGCTGTCCCGGCCTCGGCAGGCACCGAGCCGCTGCCAGTCCCAGAGATCGACGATGGGTCCGGGCAGTCTACGTACGTTCGACATCAGCACCCCTCCTCCCGCGCGGCTCCGCGAGAATCCATGTGGCCGGCATCCGGGCGGCGGGCCGCGCAGGCGCACCGTTCCCGGCCTGGACCTCCCGGTACCCGAACTGTTGTCGACTCACACGTCTGTGATCGAAAACGTCCTAGAAATTGCGGCTTTTGCCCCAACTGTCGGAAAAGTTCGAAGGATTGCCGGGAACCCCCTCCCCAGCCGACCCCGTCATGGTCTGCTCGTTGGCGGAGAGGAGACCACAGTGCGTACCGTTCTTGTGTGCGTTCGGACACCACTCGCGGCCCAGCACCTTACTTCTGCTGCCGCGCGGCTGGGGTTGTCCGCAATCGTTCGTACCGCCGTCTCCGATCCTGAGGTGATGCTGCGGCTCGCCGAGCGACCGGCCGACGTGGTGCTGGCCGACACGGCCCTCACCCGGCCGGACAGCGCCGGCTTCGTCCGTCGGGTGCTGGCCCGCGCGCCGCAGGCCGCGGTGCTGCTGCTCGGCACCGAAGAGTCCGAGGCCGCGGCGGCCACCATCAGTGCTGGTGCCCGGGGCCTCATCCAGAATGTCGACCAGGACCTGACCAGCGCTGTGGCGAAGGCGCTGCTGCTGCTCACCGCTCCCGGACGGGCCTCCCGGCAGCGGATCACCGATCCGGCCCGGGACGCCGCGGCAGTGGGCGGTTCGGGTCGCTCGGGGCCGTCACCGCGGGGCGCCGGCGATCCCGGCTGGGCGGCCACGCCCGGCGAGGGGCAGGCGGGTGTGCCGTCGGTGCCGGTGCAGCGGGGTGACGACGAGGCCGAGTCGGCAACCGGCGAATCGTCGGCGGACCAGGCCGACCCGGCCCGGTCCGCCCCGAACGCCCGGCCCAGCCGGGCGTCGATCGGGCTCACCGAGCGCGAGCTTCAGGTGCTGCTCGGCATGGCCGAGGGCAAGAGCAACGCGGAGATCGGCCGGGAGCTGTTCGTGTCGGAGGACACCGTCAAGACACACGCCCGCAGGTTGTTCCGCAAGCTGGGCGCCCGGGACCGGGCACACGCGGTGGCAGCAGGCTTCCGCGCCGGCCTGGTCGCCTGAGGCGGGCCGCCGTCACTCGGTGACGGTCGGCGTGCCCGGCTCGTCCTCGGTGCCCTCGGTCAGGGTGTCGTGCACCCCGTCGGCGTATCCCCGGGCGTAGTCCCAGGTCACGTAGTGGTCCGGGTCGGGGTCGTACGCGGGCTCGTGCACCCGGGGCCGACCGGAGTTGAGCAGGTGCCGCAGGTTGCCGCGGAGCAGGTCCCAGTCGAAGTAGTGCGGCTCCCGGCAGTCCTCGCATTCGATCACCAGCCCACGGACCCCGATCGGGGCCAGCAGAGCCTGGTAGATCTCCAGGTCGGCGAGGTCTTCCAGCACATCCTGCCGCTCGACGTCGGTCAGCGGATCCGGCGTCGCGTCATCGCCCGGGTCGTCCAGACCCGCGGTCGGATCGGCCGGGTCGCCGTTGAACGGGTCGATGGGCTCGTCGTGCACCCCCTCACCGTAGACCCAACGCGGCGCGAACGTCCGCCCCCCGGCCTTGCGCCGGGCCGGCCCGCCACGGACGGGTCGCCCAGCTCACTGGGTACGATGAGGCGACGTGCCGGCACCGTGGCGCGCTCCGGTGCCCGCCCGCGCCACCTCGCTGAAGCCCATCCGAGCAGCTCAGGGGAGCAATCGTGGAAAATTCGCCCAGCACCGATCTTCCGGCCGGCGTCGAGCACGCCGACCTGGGCGGCCACCTGCCCGAGCTGCCGGCCGGCTCCGCCCGGGTGGTTCCGCTCGGCCTCACCTTCGACGACGTGCTGTTGCAGCCGGGCGAGTCGGACGTGGTGCCCAGCCGGGTCAACACCCGGACGAAGCTGACCCGCAACATCGAGTTGTCCATTCCGCTGCTGTCCAGCGCGATGGACACGGTGACCGAGGCCCGGATGGCGATCGCCATGGCCCGCCAGGGTGGCATCGGCGTGTTGCACCGCAACCTCTCCCTGGAGGACCAGGCGCTCCAGGTCGACCTGGTCAAGCGGTCCGAGTCCGGCATGATCACCAATCCGGTGACCGCCAGCCCGGACGACACGCTGCGCGAGGTCGACGAGCTGTGCGGGCGTTACCGCATCTCCGGCGTTCCGGTGGTGGACGGCGACGGCCAGCTCGTCGGCATCGTCACCAACCGGGACATGCGGTTCGTCTCGGAGCCGGACACCCCGGTTCGCGAGATCATGACCCACACCCCGCTGATCACCGCCCGGGTCGGCGTGAGCAAGGACGACGCGCTGGCCCTGCTGCGCCAGCACAAGGTCGAGAAGCTGCCGATCGTCGACGACTCGGGCCGGCTGCGTGGCCTGATCACCGTCAAGGACTTCACCAAGAGCGAGCAGTACCCGGACGCCAGCAAGGACGACGCCGGCCGCCTCCGGGTCGCCGCCGCCATCGGTGTGGGCGAGGACGCGTACAAGCGGGCCCGTGCCCTGGTCGACGCGGGCGTCGACGTGCTGATCGTGGACACCGCGCACGGTCACCAGCGGGCCGTGCTGGACATGGTCCGGCGGCTCAAGGCCGACGTCGCGGTCGACGTCATGGGCGGCAACGTGGCCACGTACGCCGGCGCGAAGGCGCTTGTCGACGCCGGTGCCGACGGCGTCAAGGTGGGCGTGGGGCCGGGCGCGATCTGCACCACCCGGATCGTCGCCGGGGTCGGCGTGCCGCAGGTGACCGCGATCATGGAGGCGGCTCGGGCTGCCCGCCCGGCCGGTGTGCCGGTGATCGGCGACGGTGGCATCCAGTATTCCGGCGACATCGCCAAGGCCCTGGTGGCCGGCGCCGACACGGTGATGCTCGGCAGCCTGCTGGCCGGCTGCGAGGAGAGCCCCGGCGAGCTGATCTTCGTCAACGGCAAGCAGTTCAAGACGTACCGCGGCATGGGGTCGCTCGGCGCGATGCAGTCCCGGGGCCAGGCCAAGTCGTACAGCAAGGACCGCTACTTCCAGCAGGACGTGCTCAGCGACGACAAGCTGGTCCCGGAGGGCGTGGAAGGCCAGGTGCCCTACCGGGGTCCGCTGTCCCGGGTGGCGCACCAGTTGGTCGGCGGGTTGCGACTGGCCATGGGTTACGCCGGTGCGGAGAACATCCCCGATCTGCACCGCCGGGGCCAGCTCATCCGGATCACCGCGGCCGGGCTGAAGGAGAGCCACCCGCACGACATCCAGATGACCGTCGAGGCGCCCAACTACCACACCCGCTGACCCAACACCCCCAACCACCTGGAGTCCCCCATGCGTGACGTGGTCGAGATCGGGCTGGGCAAGACCGCGCAGCGCGGCTACCACCTGGACGACATCGCCATCGTGCCGAGCCGCCGTACCCGGGACGTCGATGACGTGTCGACCTCCTGGCAGCTCGACGCGTACCCGTTCGGCATTCCGTGCGTCGGCCACCCCTCCGACGCCACCATGAGCCCGTCGTCGGCGGTACGGCTCGGTCAGCTCGGCGGTCTCGGCGTGCTCAACGTCGAGGGTCTGTGGACCCGCTACGAGAACCCGACGAAGGTGCTTGACGAGCTGGCTGGCCTCGACGAGGACGCCCGCGCCACCAAGCGGCTCCAGGAGGTGTACGCGGAGCCGATCCGCCCGGACCTGATCGCCGAGCGGGTCCGTGAGCTGCGCGCCGGCGGTGGCACCGTGGCGGTGCGGGTCTCTCCGCAGCACACCCTGGCGCTGGCCCCGGTGATCCTGGACGCCGGGGTGGACATCCTCGTCATCCAGGGCACCATCGTCTCGGCCGAGCACGTGTCGACCACCGACGAGCCGTTGAACCTCAAGGAGTTCATCGCCGACCTCGACCTGCCGGTGATCGTCGGCGGTTGCACCGACTACAAGACGGCGCTGCACCTGATGCGTACCGGCGCGGCGGGTGTGATCGTGGGCATCGGTGGCGACGAGTGGTCGACGACCGAGTCGGTGCTGGGCATCCGGGTGCCGATGGCCTCGGCGATCGCCGACGCCGCGGCGGCCCGTCGCGACTATCTGGACGAGACCGGCGGCCGGTACGTGCACCTGATCGCCGACGGCGACATCCAGACGTCGGGCGACATCGCCAAGGCGCTCGGGTGCGGCGCGGACGCGGTGATGCTCGGTGAGCCGCTGTCGCTCTGCGAGGAGGCGCCCGCCGGTGGTGCCTGGTGGCACTCGGCGGCGAGCCACCCGTCGTTGCCGCGGGGCGCGTTCGAGGTGGCCGGTGACCCGCTCGGGTCGATGGAGGAGCTGCTCTTCGGGCCGGCCGACGAGGCGGACGGCCAGCTCAACCTGTTCGGTGGGCTGCGTCGGGCGATGGCCAAGTGCGGTTACCGCGACCTGAAGGAGTTCCAGAAGGTCGGCCTGGTCCTCGACCGCTGACCCGCTGAGCAGACGCCGGAAGGCCGGCCCCGCGCGGTGCGGGGTCGGCCTTCGTCGCGTTGCGCCGGGAGTTCGGCAAAAGGCCGATACCGGTCGCACGGTCGGCGGCGCTGGCTACGCTCGTCCTGACCCGGGGACCCGGCGGGAGGAGTGTGCATGGTCCGGACCGGACGGTCGCCTGCCGGTACCTGGCTGGCCGCCGCGCTGACCTGCGTCCTCGGGCTGGTGTTGGCCGGCTGTACGGGCGAGCACCGGGACGGGTTCCGGCCCGGCGCGGCCGACGCCGGTGACCCGTACGTGCCGGGGCACGGCAACGGCGGTTACGACGTCACCCACTACGGCTTGGACGTCCGCTACGACCCGTCGACCGACCGGTTGACCGGTCGAGCCGTCATCACCGCCACGGCCACCCAGGACCTGTCCCGGTTCAATCTGGACCTGGCGGGCCTGGACGTGAGCGCTGTCCGGATCGGCGACGCGCGGGCCGACCACCGCCGCGCCGACGGCGAGTTGGTGGTGACGCCGCCCGACGGGCTCCCGCGCGGCGAGCAGTTCACAGTGACTGTCGACTACGCGGGCGTGCCCACCGCCGTCGTGGACGGCTCGTTGGGCAGTGGCGGTTTCCTGCACACCGCCGACGGCGCGGTCGCGCTCGGCCAACCCGACTCGGCCGCCACCTGGTTCCCGGTCAACGACCACCCGTCGGACAAGGCGAGCTACGACCTGGCGGTGACCGTCCCGGACGGCCTGGCCGCGTTGAGCAACGGAGTGCCCGGGCCGCAGAGCAGCGCGGACGGCTGGACCACCTGGCGCTGGTCGGAGCGCACCCCGATGGCCAGTTACCTGACCACGCTGGTGATCGGTGACTACCGGGTGGTGACCGGCACGCACGCCGGTCGGCCGATGGTCACCGCCGTGGCGGCGAGCCTGCCACCGGCCGGCGGCGCGGCCAGCTCACTGGCCCGTACCGGCGCGATCGCCGACTTCCTGTCCAGTCGCTTCGGCCCGTATCCGTTCGACTCGTACGGCGGGATCGTGGTCGCCGACGACCGGGTCGGGTACGCGCTGGAGACCCAGTCCCGCCCGGTCTACGGGCCCGCGTTCTTCACCGACGACCGCCCCAATCCGAGCGTCGTCGCGCATGAGCTGGCGCACCAGTGGTTCGGCGACAGCGTGTCGGTGGGCAGGTGGAGCGACATCTGGCTGAACGAGGGCTTCGCCAGCTACGCCGAGTGGCTGTGGGAGGAACACGACGGCGGCCCGACCGTCCAGCGCGCCTTCGAGCTCCAGTACGCGGCGACCGACTGGTCGCAGCCGTCGGTCGAGCCGGGGCGGGAGCGGATGTTCGGCACGGCCGTCTACAAGCGCGGTGCGCTGGCCGTGCACGCGTTGCGCCGGACCGTCGGTGACGACACGTTCTTCCGCATCCTGCGGACCTGGACCACGGAGCGGGCGTCGGCCAACGCGACCACCGCGGACCTCGTCGCGGTGGCCGAGCGGGTGGCGGGACGGCAGCTCCGGCCGCTCTTCGACGCCTGGTTGGTGGGTGGTTCAGCGCCCACACTGCCGTGACGGGGCCGTGATGGCCGGTCGATATGCTGCCGCCTGCGAACGGCGGGGCGAAGCCGGCTCGCGCGGGGCGGCGTGAGCCGTCACCGCCACCGTACGGGGGAGGATGTGGGATGCGGGTGACGCGACGCAGACTGCGGGTGGGCTCGGCTCTGTTGGTGACCGGGGCTCTCGTACTGTCCGGGTGCGACTCGACGGGCACGGAGGCCACGCCGTCGCCGAGCGCGTCCCCCACGCCGTCGCGGACGTTCACCGCGGGCGCGCCGGGGGCCGGCGACGCCTACTTCCCGAGCTACGGCAACGGCGGCTACGACGTCGCACGGTACGTGGTCAAGGTGCGCTACGACCCGGCGAAGGACAAGCTGACGGGTACGACCACCGTGCAGGCCACCGCGACGGCCGACCTGTCGACGTTCAACCTCGACCTCGCCGGCCTGACCGTCACCGCGGTCACCGTGGACGGTGCGCCGGCGACGCACCGCCGGGAGCGGAACGAGCTGGTGATCAAGCCGGCCTCCGGCCTGGTCAACGGCAACGGGTTCGTCGCCGAGATCGCCTACGAGGGCGTGCCGAAGCCGCTGAAGAACGAGGCCCTCGGTGACGGCGGATTCCTGCACACCCCCGACGGTGCCATCGCCCTGGGGCAGCCCGAGTCGGCAAGTACCTGGTTCCCGGTGAACGACCACCCGTCCGACAAGGCCGCGTACGACTTCGAGGTCACCGTTCCCGACGGTCTCACAGCGGTCAGCAACGGCGTTCCCGGCGGCAAGGCCAGCACGGCGGGGTGGACCACCTGGAAGTGGTCGGAGAAGTCGCCGATGGCCAGTTACCTGAGCACGCTTGTGATCGGCGAGTTCCGGATCACCACGGCCACGCACCGGGGGAAGCCGGTCTACAGCGCTGTCGCGATCGCGGCCAACGGTTCCGCGGATTCGTCGATCGCCGAGACCACGAAGGTCGCCGACTACCTGGAGACCGTGTTCGGGCCGTACCCGTTCGACGCGTACGGCGGTGTGGTGGTCACCGACAGCCGGATCTCGTACGCCCTGGAGACGCAGAGCCGCCCGGTCTACTCCGCCGGTTTCTTCCGGCAGGGCGAGAACACCGAGGTGGTCGCGCACGAGCTGGCGCACCAGTGGTTCGGGGACAGCGTCTCCCTGGGCACCTGGGAGGACATCTGGCTCAACGAGGGCTTCGCGACGTACGCCGAGTGGCTCTGGGCCGAGCACACCAGGAAGTCCACGGTCCAGGAGGCGTTCGACAGCCGGTACGCCAGGGTGCCGGTCAAGGTGTGGAAGACGCCGCCGGGCAAGCCGGGGGCGAAGGAGCTGTTCAGTGAGTCGGTCTACCAGCGTGGTGCGATGACGCTGCACGCCCTGCGGCTGTCGGTCGGCGACAAGGCGTTCTTCGAGATCGTCAAGACCTGGGCGGCGGAGAAGCGCAACGGCACCGCCACCACCGCCGAGTTCGTGGCGCTCGCCGAACGCATCTCCGGCAAGCAGCTCGACATGGTCTTCGATGCCTGGCTCTACGGCACCAGCAAGCCGGCCCTGCCCAAGCGGCTCTGACCGGGGTCAGTTCTTGACGACCAGGGCGGGGTGGGCGGCCAGGTAGGCGTCGGCGCGGCCGGCGCGCAGCTCGGTGAGGAACTTCCGGCCGTCGCTGGTCAGCTGTTCGCCGCGGTAGGCGCTGCCCTTGCCGACGCCGGAGCCGGGCAGGCCGACCAGGGTGAAGCGGTTCTCCGGCACCCCGCTCAGGGCGTACGCGATGTCCACGATCCGGCGCCCGCCCACGTAGACGAGGGTGTCGCCGAGGGCGGCGACGACCTGGTCGACCCGCTCCGGTTGCCGGGCCAGGCCCTCGTCCAGGATCTTGCGGGTCAGCGCCTTGACGAGCTGCTGCTGGTGACGCTGCCGGGCGTAGTCACCGCCGGTGATGTAGCGCTGCCGCGCGTAGTCAAGTGCCTGCCAGCCGTTGAGGTGCTGGTTGCCCTTCTCGTAGACCTGCTGCGGCCCGGTGTATCCGCCGGGCGCGCTCTGCCGGTACTTGCCGTCCGGCCGTCGGTGCAGCGAGGCGACCCGCTGGTCGACGTAGATGTCCACCCCGCCCAGCGCGTTTACCAACCGGTCGAATCCGTTGAACGTGAGCACCGCGCCCGCGTCGATGCGCAGTCCGGTGTATCCGCTCACCGTGCTGCGCAGCAGCTCGTACCCCTGGGCGGTGCTTGGTTGTTTGGGTTTGCCCGGCACCCGGCTGCCGAAGCTCATGGCGTGGGTGAGCTTGGTCTTGCCGCCCTTGTAGTCGGCCTTCGGGAACGCCGGGATGTCGACGAGCAGGTCGCGGGGGAGCGAGAAGAGGTACGCCTGGCCCAGCCCCTTGGGTACGTGCAGTACGAGCACCGCGTCCCCGTGTGGCTCCCAGCCGGGCACGCTGACCCGGGTGTCCACACCGACCAGCAGCAGGTTGAGCGGGCCGGTGATGTCGGCACCCGGCGGCGGGCCGCTGGGGCTCGGGGTGGGCGTCGGAATCGGCGTCGGCGTCGGCGAGCCGGCCAGCGGAGCGCCGCCCGGCCTGCTGTCGCCGGTCAGCCGGGTGATCACCACCGTGCCGGCCGCGATCAGCGCGACGGCGGCGAGGGCCGTCAACCCCAGCAGCAGCCACCGTCGGCGCGGCGCCATCGACCCGAGGACCATCTTGGATTCCTTCCACCCGTCCGGTGTTCAACGTTCCGACGGGTGCTCCGGGTTGCGGCCGGAAGGCGCCGGGTCGGTCGGCCGGAGCATGATCGCGCGAAAACTGTCGCTGGCGCGAGCGCTACTCGCGAGTAATGATGCGTCCATGCGGTACGACGTGGTCGTCATCGGGTCCGGCTTCGGCGGCAGTGTCACAGCGCTCCGGCTGGCCGAGAAGGGCTACTCCGTCGCCGTGCTGGAGGCTGGCCGGCGCTTCACCGACGACGAGTTCCCGCGGACGTCCTGGCGGGCCCGCCGGTTCCTGTGGGCGCCGAAGCTGGGCTGCTACGGCATTCAGCGGATCACCCTGCTGCGCCCGGCCGATCGACGTTCCGGCGGTGGGGTGCTGGTGCTGTCCGGCGCCGGGGTGGGTGGCGGTTCGCTCGTCTACGCGAACACCCTCTACGAGCCGCTGCCGGCGTTCTACACCGACCCGCAGTGGCGGGACGTCACCGACTGGCACGACGAGCTGGCCGGCCACTTCGACCAGGCGAAGCGGATGCTCGGCGTCACCACGTACCCCCTGGAGACCGGCGCGGACCGCGCCATGCGGGCGGTGGCCGAGCGGATGGGGGTGGGGCACACCTTCCACGCCACGCCGGTGGGTGTGCACATCGGCCGTCCCGGCCAGCGGGTCGCCGACCCGTACTTCGGGGGTGCCGGCCCGGAGCGCACCGGCTGCCTGCACTGCGGCTCGTGCATGACCGGCTGCCGGCACGGTGCGAAGAACACGCTCGTCAAGAACTACCTCTGGCTGGCCGAACGGCAGGGCGCCACGGTGCATCCGCTGACCACGGTGACCGCCGTCCGACCGGCCGAGGGCGGCGGGTACGAGGTGCGCACCGAGCGCACGGGCGCCTGGCTGCGCAGGCGGCGGCAGGTGATCCACGCCGACCAGGTGGTGTTCGCCGCCGGGGCGCTCGGCACCCAACGGCTGCTGCACGCCATGAAGGCCGACGGCGTGCTACCCGGGCTCTCGCCCCGCCTCGGTGAGCTGACCCGGACCAACTCCGAGGCGATCCTGGGCGCCTCGGTGCCCCGCGAGCGGGCCCGGTCCGAGCGGTTGGACTACACCGAGGGGGTGGCCATCACCAGTTCGTTCCACCCCGACCCGCAGACCCACGTCGAGCCGGTCCGCTACGGGCGCGGCTCCAACGCGATGGGCCTGCTCCAGTCGCTGCTTGTCGACGGCGGTCCGCACCGGGTGCGGCGCTGGCTGGGCAGCATGGTGCGGCAGCCCGGGTTGGCCGCCCGGATGCTCTCGGTACGCGGCTGGTCGGAACGGACGGTGATCGCCCTGGTGATGCAGTCGGTGGACAACTCGCTGACCACCCGGTGGCGGCGCGGGGCGTTCGGCCGCAGGCTGGTCACCGGCCCGGGGCACGGCACGCCGAGCCCGACCTGGATCCCGGCCGGCAACACCGCGGCCCGGCTGCTCGCCGAGGAGATCGGTGGCACCGCCGGCGGCTCGCTCACCGAGCCGTTCGACATCCCGATGACCGCGCACATCCTGGGCGGCGCGGTGATCGGGGCGACGCCGGCCGACGGGGTGATCGACCCCTGGCACCGGGTGTACGGGCACCCGGGGCTGCACGTGGTCGACGGCGCGGCGGTCTCGGCGAACCTCGGCGTGAACCCGTCGCTGACGATCACCGCCCAGGCGGAACGGGCGATGTCCTTCTGGCCCAACCGGGGCGAGGAGGACCCCCGCCCGGCGCTCGGTTCCCCGTACCGCCGGCTGGCGTCCGTACCCCCGCGGCACCCGGCGGTGCCGGCGGACGCCCCGGGCGCGCTGCGCGCCTAGCTCAGCGGCTTGCGGAGGATGTGGTTGAGCCCGAAGTCGGTCTCACTGACCCGGACGTCGTGGTAGCCCAACCGGTGGTAGAAGCCGTGCCCCGTGATGCTGGCGCCGGTCTCCATGTGGTCGTGGCCGTCGGCGCCGGCCAACCGCTCGATGTGGTGCATGAGCCGGCGGCCGACACCCCGGCCGGCACGGTCCGGATCGACGAACATCGTGTAGACCTTGTTGCCGTCGCGGGACACGGTGCCGACCACCCGCCGGCCCTGCTCGGCGACGAAGACCTCCCGGACGGCGGCGAGTTCGCGGAAGCGGTTCGCGTCGAAGTGCGCGCACATCCGCTCGATCAGGTCGGCCGGGTAGTCGCGGCTGTTGACCTCCCGGAGGCACCTGGCGACGAGCACGGCCAGTGGCTCGGCGTCGGCGTCCCGGAAGGGCCGTATGGTCACCTCGGTCACACCCGTCCTCCCGTCCTGCCGTCATCGCCCCGCGTCGATGCTAGGGGGCCTCCCGACCGGCCGCTGCGCCCGGAGCCGCCGCCGCGGCGCGCCGGAGGGCCGGCCCGCGCCCGAGGCGGCCGTGACTGTCGGTAGGCTTTGCACACATGAGCCTGCCTCGTCCCGTCCTCGTGGTGGACTTCGGAGCCCAGTACGCCCAGCTCATCGCGCGCCGGGTCCGCGAGGCGAAGGTCTACTCCGAGATCGTGCCGCACTCGATGCCGATCGCCGAGATGCTGGCGAAGAACCCCGCCGCGATCATCCTCTCCGGCGGTCCCGCCAGCGTGTACGCGCCGGACGCCCCGCAGATCGACGCGGGCGTGTTCACTGCCGACGTGCCGGTCTTCGGCATCTGCTACGGCTTCCAGGCGATGGCCCAGGCGCTCGGCGGCACCGTCGCGCGGACCGGCAACCGCGAGTACGGTGGCACGCCGCTGCGTCCCCGCCTGCTCGACCCGGGTGTGCTGCTGCGTGACCTGCCGGCGGACCTGCCGGTCTGGATGAGCCACGGTGACGCCGTGACCGAGGCGCCCGAGGGCTTCACGGTGACCGCCGAGTCGGCTGGCGCTCCGGTGGCCGCCTTCGAGGACCTGGCCGGGCGGCGGGCCGGCGTGCAGTTCCACCCGGAGGTCGGGCACACCGCGCACGGCCAGGAGATGCTTACCCGCTTCCTGTACGACATCGCCGGCATCGAGCCGACCTGGACGCCCGAGAACATCATCGACGAGCAGGTTGCCCGGATCCGCGCCCAGGTCGGCGACAAGGAGGTCATCTGCGGCCTCTCCGGCGGGGTGGACTCGGCGGTCGCCGCCGCGCTCGTGCACAAGGCGGTCGGTGACCAGCTCACCTGCGTCTTCGTCGACCACGGTCTGCTGCGCGCGGGCGAGGCCGAGCAGGTGGAGAAGGACTACGTCGCCGCCACCGGCATCAAGCTGAAGGTGGTCGACGCCACCGACCGGTTCCTCGGCGCGCTTGCCGACGTGACCGACCCGGAGCAGAAGCGCAAGATCATCGGCCGGGAGTTCATCCGGGTCTTCGAGGCCGCCGCCCGCGAGATCGCCTCGCACGGCGACGTGGAGTTCCTCGTCCAGGGCACCCTCTACCCCGACGTGGTGGAGTCCGGCGGCGGCACCGGCACCGCCAACATCAAGAGCCACCACAACGTCGGCGGTCTGCCGGAGGACCTGAAGTTCGCGCTCGTCGAGCCGCTGCGCACCCTGTTCAAGGACGAGGTCCGCGCGCTCGGTCTGGAGTTGGGCCTGCCCGAGGCCATGGTCTGGCGGCACCCGTTCCCGGGCCCCGGCCTGGCCATCCGGATCATCGGCGCGGTCAACCAGGAGCGCCTCGACCTGCTCCGCGAGGCCGACCTGATCGCCCGCGAGGAGCTGACCGCCGCCGGCCTGGACCGGGGCGTCTGGCAGTTCCCCGTGGTGCTGCTCGCCGACGTGCGCAGCGTCGGTGTGCAGGGAGACGGGCGCAGCTACGGGCACCCCGTGGTGCTGCGCCCCGTCTCCAGCGAGGACGCCATGACCGCCGACTGGTCGCGGCTGCCCTACGAGGTCGTTGCCCGGATCTCCACCCGGATCACCAACGAGGTTGCCGAGGTGAACCGGGTGGTGCTGGACGTGACGAGCAAGCCGCCGGGCACCATCGAGTGGGAGTGAGCGCCGTTCAGGCGGCCGGCGGCGAGCTGGACGGCGTCGTCGGCGGGTAGGGCGGCGTCGGGGCGTACCCCGGGGCGGGTCCGGCGGTCGGCGGCGGGCCCGCGTGCGGCGCGACGCCCGCGGCGTGCGGCCAGGCCGGCGCGCCGGTGGGCTCCTCGGGCATCAGGAACCACATGATCGGGTACGCGAGCAGCGCGAGCCCGCCGGTGAGCAGACCGGTGACCGCGAAGGCCACCCGGACCAGTGTGGGGTCGACGGCGAAGTAGCGGCCGAGCCCGCTCGCGACCCCGGCGACCATGCGGTCGGTGGTGGGTCGGCGGAGCTGCTTGTACGGGGCGTGGGGAGCGGTGGTCGATGTCATACCTCCACGGTCCGCGCCGGTGCCCGCCCCGCCCTCGGTGACCGCCCGGATCCTTACCCTGACCGATCCCTGATCGGGGCCGGACAGTCAGGAATCCGACTCTTTTCCGTTCCGGTAACCCGGCCCGGGGAGAATTTGCTTCCGTGACCACCTTGCTGGAGCCGCTCCGCAGGATCGCGGCATACGCAGTCTGTGCTGATTCGACAGGCCGAGTCCTGCTGGTTCGCGCCTCGGAGCGCTCCGGCACCCCCGGCACGTGGTCCCTGCCCGGCGGGGCGGTCGACCACGGCGAGGACCCCAACCACACGGTGGTCCGCGAGACCGCCGCCGAGACCGGCCTCTCGGTCGCCGTCTCGGGGCTGGCCGACGTCCTCGCCGACATGCGGGCGCTGCCGGAACGCGGCATCACCATCCACACCGACCGGCTGATCTACCGGGTGGCGGTTCGCGGCGGCACCCTCGCCGACCGGGTCGGCGAGCGTCCCACCGACCTGGCCCGCTGGTACACCCTCGACGAGGCGCGTGAGCTGCCGCTGCGCTCGTTCACCGCACGTGCCCTCGGGTTGCCCGCGTCCTCCGCCGACGTGGTGCCCGACGAGGCCCCCGAGTTCCCCTCCTTCTACGCGGTGCCCGGTCCCGACGGGCTGCACCGGGCGCAGCGCTTCGCCGCGTACGCGGTGTGCACCGACCCGGCCGGTCGGGTGCTGCTCACGAGGGTCTCCGACGGCTACCCGGGCGCCGGCTGCTGGCACCTGCCCGGCGGCGGCACCGACTACGGTGAGCAGCCCGGCGCGGCGCTCATCCGCGAGTTGGTCGAGGAGACCGGGCAGACCGGTCGCCTCGTCGAGCTGCTCGGGGTGGCGAGTCACCGGGACGCCGCGTCGCTCGGCCCCGAGGGCTACCCGATCGACTGGCACGGGGTGCGTGCCTTCTACCGGGTCGTGGTCGACCAGCCCAACCCGCTGACCGTGGCCGACGTGGGTGGCTCCACCTGCGAAGCCCGCTGGTTCGCCCGGGAGGAGCTCGGCGCTCTCCCCACCCACCACCTCACCGAGGTGACCGCCGAGGCAGTCCAGGCCGCCCAGCTCACCTGACCCGCGGGGCCGTTCCACCCGAGGAGCGGCACGGGCCGGATGATCGACTCCGTTCTACTGATGTCGGGGTGTCCCGAGCGCTTGGGCTCAAGTGGTTGTTGCAACGGGGTGGATTCTCGTCAGGATGAGGGGTCATGCCGGGGCAGAGGTTGTCGTCCGCGGAGCGGGCGCAGAT